>JBECKQ010000453.1:0-7332 GCA_040235375.1 Phycisphaerae bacterium
CGGTGAAGCCGCCGTACCCCTCCTGCCAGGCGAAGGTCCGTAGCGTGGAGAACGTCTCATGAACCCACTTGCTCGACCGGCTCTTGACGTGCCGCAGCAGGTCGGCGTGAGACAGCGTCGCCGGGTAGCGCGTCAGGATGTGCACGTGATCGGGCGTGCCGTTGATCGCCAGCGCGGTGCAGCCCAGGTCGCGCAGGATGCCGCCGAGGAAGGGATGCAGCCGCTCTTCGAGGTCCGGCTTGATGAGGGCCGTGCGACCCTTGGTGCTGTAGACCATGTGGTAGAAGTTCTGCGTCCAGGCGCTGGGCATGGTGAGACTCCCTCGTCCGCCCGCCGGGCGGAAGAGGAGAAGATAAGGAGAGGGGGCAGGCCTGCCAACCAGGGGCTGGCTGCGCTGCGCCCCTGGCAACGATCGTTGGCCCTCCGGGCCGGTCCGCAATCCGAAATCGGCTCTGTGCCTCTGCGCCTCTGTGGCTGCCTTTGCATCGCCTCAAGCCCCAAGCCTCAAGCCTTCTTCAAAGCGATTGAAAGGAGCGACCCTTGTCGATCAAGTACGCCCTCTTCAAGAACCACCTGACGGCCGACCCGGATGACTACGCTGCCATCGTGCAGATCGCCGGGACGGTTGATCTTAACGCCATCGCCGACCGCATCGTCGCCCACGGCTCGACCGTCGGGCGGGCCGACGTGCTGGCCACGCTGGAGCTGGCCATCGTCGTCGTCGAGGAGGGGGTCGAGAGCTCCGAGCACATCAACTTCGGCGGGCTGGCCGACTTCTACCCGCGCTGCAAGGGCCGCTTCGAGAGCGCCGAGGACCCGTGGGACCCGGCTCGCAACCGCGTCGATGTCGGCGTCAACGTGGGGGCCCGCATCCGCAAGAGCGTGCGGACGGGCGCGAGCGTCGAGCGGGTCGAGGCGCTCAAGCCGGCGCCGAACCTCGTCGCCTACCACGACACGACCAGCGGCGAGACCGACGGCACGGCGAGCGTCGGCGGCATTGCCGACATCGTGGGCAACCGCGTGAAGTACGACGCGGCCAAGGCCGACGAGGGGATCTACTTCGTCGCCGTGGCCGACGGCGCGGCGACCAAGGTCACCGACGTGAACACGAATAAGCCCAGCAAGCTGGTCTTCCTGAACCCGGCGACGCTGGTGCCCGGCGATTACTACCTGGAGGTCCGAGCCAGAATGGGCCGCCCGCCGGCCGGCACGGACAACAGAGAGCTGCGCGTGGGAAGGTTGGATGCGACGCTGACGGTGTGAGAACAGGCTTGAGACTTGGGGCTTGAGGCTTGAGGGAAAGACAACCGGCCGCGAGTGGCCGTGACGACGAACGAAAGGACAGGCGTATGTTCCGCTCTGCAATCCGCAATCCGAAATCCGACATCCGAAATCAGGCGGCGGCGTTGGCGATCGTCGCTGCCGCCTTTGCCGCCGCGCTGCTTCCCCCGGCAGCCCGCGCGGACGTGGTGCTCAACGAAGCCTACACGCGCATGCCTGGGTCACCGTCCGGCGAGTTCATCGAACTCTACAACAACGGAGCCAGCGCCCACGTCTTCGGCTCCGATGACTACCTGATCGTCGTACAGGCGACGGCAGGCAGCGTTGAAGACATCTGGCCGCTCGACGGCCTGTCGATCGCCTCGAACGGTTTCCTGCTCTTTGGAGACGATCCCATCACTGGGCCGTTTGCCGTGCCGACTGTGCCGGACTTTCCCTTCCATAATGCCGGGGGGACCGCGGTCGCCAACCTCGGCGACGACAATCCGCGTGCCTTCGCCGTTGTCGAGTTGGGCGGCGCCGTGCCCGCGAAAGGGGACGACATCGACGCCGATGATGACGGCGTGATCGACTACCCCGGCTTGGTCGTCGGGACTTTGACGGACGGGTTGTTGCGCAGCAATCCATACATCCCCGCGTATGCGTATTTCGGGTCGGCGGAGGTGGCTGGCTGCCCCAACGGCTTCGTCCGCGTGCCTGACGGTGGCGCCACGCTTGAGGCGCTGGCCTGGGACCCGGACGACCCGGGCGGCGACGTGCCCGCCACACCCGACCGCACGTATCCCCAACCGCAGATGACAGGCGTGGTCCCGGACCAGGGGACGAACTGCGAGATTCTGACGGTCACCATCAGCGGCAGCGGCCTGGTTCCCGCGCCCGCCGACAGCACGGTGAAGCTGACCCTAAGCGGAAGCCCGGACATCTACGGTGAGATCACGGGCGTCACCTACGGCGCCGCATTGACGGTCGCGTTCAACCTATATCACGCCGACCCTGGGCTCCGGGACCTGGTGCTTACCTACCCGGACGGGCAAGACGATACGCTGCCCGACGCCCTGACCGTGGCCGACGATCCCGACCCCAGTTGCGACGTTGGCTCCCCCGGCCATCTCTTCGTCAGCGGCTACGTCAGCGACAACATTCTCGAGTTTGACGAGACCGGGGCGTTCGTCCGCGTATTCGTGGACGACGTGACGCCCGGCGGAGGTTTCGGTGCGGCGGGCATGGCCTTCGGCCCCAACGGCAACCTCTTCGTGTGCAGCTTCTTCGGCGACAGTGTCCGGGAGTATGACGGTACCACGGGGGCGTTCATTGGCGATGCGATCCCCGGCACCTTCGATCAGGCCAGCGGCTATCTCCAAGGAGCGAAGCGCCTGCTGTTCACGCCGGACGGCCGGCTGCTCGTAGCGGGCTGGGAAAACGACGCCGTGCTTGCCTACGACGCGACGACGTTCGAGTGGTTGGGGACGTTCGCGATCGGCGGACCGTCGCCGGGCGGCCTCGACGGGCCCGCCGGCTTGGCGCTAGGACCGGCCGGGAACGTCTTCGTCACTGCCGGCCCCGGCGGGCTGACGGAGTACTGGGCGGGTAAGGTGCTGGAGTATCACGCCGCGACGGGCCGGCTGAAGCGCGTTGTGGCCAGCGGGCTGGAGCAAACCACTTGGGGACTGCAAGTCGCCGCAAACGGCAACCTCTGGGTGGTCAACTACTGGGGGGACGCCGATACGCACACCATCGGCAAGCTCCTGCAACTCGATGGAGAGACGGGCGGCATCGTCACCACCGCCGATGTGGAGAAGCCTCGCGGCTTGACGATCGGGCCAAACGGCAACGTGTTCGTCGCCCACCTCGGCGAGGTGCTGGAGTTCGACGGCACGACCGGCCAGTTGATCGGCCCGTTCGCCAGCAGCGGGCAGCTCTCCCACGCCGAGGGGATTGTCTTCAAGCCGGCGCCGCCCGATCCGCTGCCGGCGCCGACAATCACCAATGTGTCGGTGTCCGAGCACGACGCCTGCGAACCGCTGACCGGCGTGGTCGTGACCGGCGCGAACCTGGACGCGGGCGCCACGGTGATGCTCAAAGACCCCAACGAGCCGATCGGGACGAGCGGCGCGGTGGTGACATATGTTGGCGTCGTCACCGGCGCCAGCGGCGACGGCGCGTCGCTGACCGTGGACTTCGACCTGGACGATGGCGCCCGAATGCCCGGCGGCCTGTGGGACGTGGTTGTGCAGAACCCCGACGGCCAAGCGGACACGCTGCCTGCGGCGATCGACGTCGCGCCATGCTGGACCGCCGGCGAAGGCAACCTCTTCGTCCTCGGGTACCGGCATCGTGGCAAGACCCGCGACGGCCTGTTCGAGTTCGACGGCGCCGCGGGCGACCTGATCGGTTTCGTCGTGGAGGACCCTACGCTGGACGGTGATGACCTACGACTCTCGACTGGCCTCGCGTTCGGTCACGACGGCAACCTGTTGATTACCGCACGGTCCCCATGGAACCCGCAGCTCGGCTACTACGGCAGCGTTCTCGAATACGACGGCCTCACCGGGCGGAAGCTGGGCACGTTCGTCCCCGCCGGGACGGGTGGGATGATGAGGCCGATCGAGATACGCTACGGCCCAAACGGCGACCTTTTCGTCCTCCATAGCGGTGCCGGCGTGCTCGAGTTTCACGGCTTGACCGGCGCGCTGGTCCGTGACTTCGTCCCGTCAGGGACTTGCGGTCTGTACGACGTTTACGAGCTTCACTTCGGCCACAGCGGCAACCTGTACGTGGCTGACAGCACACGGACCGCCAACTGCGACCCTTACGTCTTTCCCAACGCGGGTGTGCATCTGTTTGACGGCGTCACCGGTGCCTGCCTCGCCAACCCGTTAGTGCCATTTACGGTGCTGCCGGAATCGCTGAAGATGGAACTGACGTCATTTGCAATTGGTCCGCGCGACGGGCTGCTCTACCTGCCCATTAACGCCGCGTGCGGCACAACAGACCAAGGCACCGTCCGAGTGCATGACCCTGATACCGGTGTGCTCCTGGGCGAGCCGATCCCGCTCACCGCCACGCTGGACGCACCGAAGTCGGCCGCGTTCGGTCCGAACGGCCACCTATTTGTGTCACATTACCTGAATGGCTCCGGCATAATCTCCGAGCTCAACGTCCCGGACGCAGCGTCCGGTACATGGCTCGGCGTCTTCGCCACGCAGACCAACGCCAGCGGGCCTTCCGAAGCCAACGCGATTCAGTTCAAGCCGCTGCTGGGCGACGCGGACGGCGACTGGGACCGCGACCTGGCCGACTTCGCCGCGTTCCAGCGGGCGTTCGGCGGACCGGGCGTCACGCCGGCCAACTACAACGACCTGACGTTCGACTTCGACCGCGACGGCGACGTGGACGCCGACGACTTTACCGAGTTCGCCCAGCGCATGACCCCGCCGAAGGACTGGTCTCCTCCGACCGGGCCCTGCTGCCTGCCGGACGGCGGCTGCACCGAAAACACCACCGCCCGCGAGTGCGTCGTCGACCTCGGCGGCTCCTGGCTGGGCTCGGCCGGCGGCGCCTGCCCCGATGACTGCCCGGCGTTCGGCGCCTGCTGCTCGTCGATCGACGGCAGTTGCAGCGTGCTCACCGAGGCGCAGTGCCTGGCCTCCGGCGGGACGTACCAGGGCGACGGCACGACCTGCGGCGTCGATGCCTGCCCCTTCGGCCAGTACCACAACACCATCAGCCCGATGACGCAGCTCGCCCTGGCCGGCCCAGGCTTGCAGCTCGCCGACGACCTGACGCTGGAGGGCACGGGGGCGCGGGACCTGACGTATCTCGACCTGCGGGTCTACGGCAACGGCGGCGGCGCGTTCGACGTGACGGTGGAGCTGTGGACCGACTGCCCGGGCAATGGCGGCACGGTGATCCCCGGCACGACGTTCACGTTCACCGGCGTCCCCGACGACGGCTACGTCTACACGCTGGTGGCCGATCCGGTCGATCCGCCGGTGACGATCCCCGACACGGTGTGGATGGTGGCGACGTTCAGCACGCCCGAGTCCGGCTGGATCATCGCCGAGCAGGCCGAGACGGGCACGACGGCCAACGTCTACGCCTGGAACCTCCCGCCATGGGCGTGCAACCGCACATTCGGCGGCGGCGCCTACGCCGGCCTCTGGGCCAACCTCGTGTGCCAGGAGGGCGCGAGCAAGGCCCGCGGCGAAGAAGGCTTGCGGCCTGCGGCTTGGGGCTTGAGGAGCGGCGGCGATCCGGTGCTGCGGATGGAGCGCGTCGAGACGCCGCAGCTCATTTCAGATGTCGGATCTCGGATTGCGGAATGAAGAAGATTCGCGATCCGTGACGGCCATCTCGGTGTGACGCAAAACCAATGAGGCCCGAGGCGCAAAACACTCGCCTCGGGCCTTACTCTCAATCCGCGATCCAATGGCAAGCCCGCTGCGGGGGATCTCCGTTCGAAGCGTGCCGCGTTCGCCACAAGCCTCCGAGATCGATTAAGACATAAAGCCGAGCTGCGTATGGGATTATGTGGAGACCGGATAGCGTGTTCTCGATGCCCGTCACGGTGAGCGGTCAGCCGTGCGTCGTGGTCTCACGCGGACAGAGCGTGATTGACCGTAAGGGCCAGGCATGCCAGGGAGAGTGAAGTGACAGCCGCCGTGCCGATGCCGCGAGAGGCGCCCCGCTCGTTTCTTCGGTGCAGTCACACGGCGCGGATAGGTAGCAGAGAGCCGGTCTCGTTCGAAGGACGGCATGCGGTTTTGAGCAATCCCGTGCTTGGCCTCGCCCGAGGGTATGCGCCGCTGGCCGAGCACGGAATGACCATGCTTCCTTCTTTTGGGCCCCGCAGCGTCAGGACGTTCTTGGCGCGCGGGGCTCACTATTGTTCCGCAGCGTATCGGTTGCCGAGCTCGATGAACGGCGAACCAAGACGGGATTGCCCGGCGATATGCATCGACTTGAAGGAGCGAGTCGACACCATGCCAAGCAGCGTATTCCGGCGTGTTCCTCGCGTGCCGCTGGCCCACCTGCCGACGCCGATCACCAAGGTCGACGCTGCCGCTTGGCCGCACGGCGAGCTGTACGTGAAGCACGACGACCTGACGGGGACCGCCCTGAGCGGCAACAAGGTTCGCAAGCTCGAGTACCTGCTTGCAGACGCCCGCGTCGCGGGGGCCGACACGTTGCTGACCTGGGGCGGCGTGCAGTCCAACTGCGCCCGGGCGCTGGCTGTGGCGGCGGCCATGACCGGCCTGCGCAGCGTGCTCGTGCTGGCCGGTGAGGAACCGCCGGCGGATGACGGCAACCTGCTCATCGCCCGTGCCGTCGGAGCGGAGGTGGTCTTCGCGCCCGGCGTGGCCCCGGAAGGGGGAGGCGCGGCGGTTGCGAATACCCTTGTGCGGCTGCGGCGCGAGGGCGCCCGGCCCTACGCGGTCCCGTTCGGGGGCTCGAGCACGGTCGGTGTGCTCGGCTACGTGCGGGCTGGGCTGGAGATTGCCGAGCAGCTCGCGGCCGCGTCGGCTGACGGAGACACGGCGACGGTGCCGCGCAAGCTGCTGGTCCCGGTCGCCAGCGGCGGCACGTATGCGGGTCTGTTCATCGGGCTGCGACTGGCCCGGCTGCCGATGACCATCGTGGGTGCATTTGTGCTGGGCACGCACGAGGCGTGGGTGCCGCAACTGGTGCAACTCATCCGCGCCACGTCCGATCGTTTCAACCTCGACGTCGCCGTCGGGCCGCACGACATCCAGCTACTCGACGCGCGTGGTGCCGGTTATGACCAGCCCACGCTCGAGGAGGCGGAGCTCCTCGTCGAGTTCGGCCGGCAGACGGGCGTGCTGCTCGACCCGATATACACCGGCAAGGCCTTGTACGCGGCAGACCGGGCGCTACGTTGCGGCGATCTGCGTGCGGATGGCGGCCTGCTCTTTCTTCACACCGGCGGGACGTTCAGCCTGTTTCCGCACCGGGCGCTGCTGCGTCAGGCCATGGCCCGATACGAGGCCTCCGCGAGGCATGCACTGGCGCTGAGTCCGTGACCCTTGCGGG
>JBECKQ010000459.1:0-19073 GCA_040235375.1 Phycisphaerae bacterium
GCAACCTCGAACTCGCCCACACGCTCGAAAGCGGCTACATCGGCAGCGCCCTCAACCCGCCGGCCAACGTCAACTACGTCATCGGCCTCGCCGACAGCGGTTCCGACGTCGAGCTCGCCGCCGGCAGTTCCGCCACGCGGCTCGGCCTTTCCGGAGCATACCTGACCCAGAACACCCTGCCGCTCGGCGGCGTGGGCGGGACCCTCGACGCCTACCTGACTTGGCCGCTCGGCGTCTTCGCCGCCGGCCTCGGCGCCGTCAACCCCGACGAATCGCTCGACCTCGCCGACGTGGTTGGCCACTCGAACGTCGTCGCCCTTGCCGCGCCTCCCATCGAGTGCAGCAACGGCGAGTCCGTCACCGCCACCATCGGCATGCCGCTCCTCGCTTTCTACACGACGGTCGTTCGGGTCGACACGCCCCGCGAAGTCACCGTCGGCGGCGTCACCTACAAGTCACCCGACGTGACCATCCAGGATCCACTCGACCCCATCCCGACCATCACCCACAGCATCGGCCTCTCGGTGGAGGGTCCGAGTCCCGTCACGACGGCCAGCTATTTCCCCGACTTCTTCGATCTCACGACGCCCTTCATCCCCACGCTGCTCTCTGCTGCGGATGGCGATCTTCCGCTCGGCGCGAGCTTCTTCGCCGACATCAACGCCCGCCAGGGCGATCCGGCCACCAATCCGCTTGTCCCCCTGCACGTGCTTGCCGACTCCGGCGCCCAGAGCTCGATCATCAGCGAGGCCACGGCCGCCAATCTCAGCCTGCCGCTTCAGCCCGACTTCACCGTCGATGTCTGCGGCGTCGGCGGACTCGTCGAGGACGTCGCCGGCTACTATGTCGACTATGTCCGCATCAGCGCCCTCGGCGGCGCCCTCGAGTACTCCCGTGTCCCCTTCATCGTGCTGGATGTTCAGGGATCCGACGGCACTGTCCTCGACGGCATCCTGGGGATGAACTTCTTCTGGAACCGCAACGTCGTCCTCGAAGCATCCCTCACCAGCAGCGCGTTCCTGAGCGTCTCGGATCCGCTGCCCATCGCCTACGGTGACTTCGACGTCGATACCGACGTCGATGAAGACGACCTCGTCTACTTCGAGTCCTGCTTCGCCGGAGCCGATCAGCAACTGCTCGCCCCCGACTGCGACTTCGTGGACGTGAACGGCGACAGCACCATCGACATGGCGGACTTCGCCGTGTTCCAGGAGTGCTACAGCGGCCACGGCGTGGCTGCAACGCCGAATTGCGGATACTGACGCGGCCCCCGCTTACCAGGCGTGCAGCTCGCCGGTGAGCTCCTCCACCAGATCCTTGAGCGTGATGATGCCCAGCAGGTAGCCGTTACGGTCCACCACCGCAGCGATCGCCTCGCGCGCCGATTGCAGTGCCACCAGCGCCGCCCCCACAGACTCATGCGGATCAACGGTCACGATCCGCCGAACCCGCTCGCGAACCTGCGACCAATCCTCGTCGATCAGCAGCCGGTGCACGTGTACGTAGCCGACCACGCGCCGCGGATGATCGTCCACCACGGGAAATCGCGAGTACGGATGCTTCCGCGCCAGCGACAGGCACTCCTTCCGACCGGCCGAGGCGCTCAACGTCACCACGCGGTTCCGCGGCACCATCACCCGGTGAATCGGCACGTCGCGCAGCTCCAGCACGCGATTCACCAGATCGCTCCGCTCACCTTCGACGTCTTCCGCGGCCATCGCTTCCCCCAGCAGCACCGCCACGCGACGCCGCGGGTCCACCGCGCCGGTCCTGCCCCGGGCTGCGAACAAGCGAACGAAGGGCGTCGCCACCCAGGTCACCACCGCAACGGGAATGCGGAACAACGCCGCCGACACGCGGAATACCCCGCTGCCCAGCAGCATCAACCGGTCCGCATCCCTTTGGAACAGGTTCTTCGGCACCACCTCGCCGAACACGAAGATCACCGGCGTCACGATCAACGTGGTGTACAGTTCCGACTCGCCCGGCCCGATCGATGTTGCCCGCATGAGCACCGTCGCCACCGCCGCCGTCGCGATGTAATTCGCGACGTTCGTTCCGATCAGAAGCGTGCTGAGTGCATTCTGGTCCCGATTGAGCAGGAATCCGAGCCGCCTCGCTCGCAAGTCTCCCCGCTCTGCCGCCACGCGCAACCGCAGCCGGTTCACGCAGTACATCCCCGTTTCCGATCCCGAATGAAAGCCGGACAACAGAACCGCGACTACTGCAATTGCGATACAAAGCGCGATGATCATCCCGCTTCGCCTGTCCCATCAGATTCCGCCGCCGGGTCCACGTGCACCAGCACCCGATCAATCCGCCGCGCCGCCACACGATCGACCGTGATGGTCAGATTTCCGAACCGGACCTGATCGCCCTCGTGCGGCAGCCGACCGAGCCGCGCCAGCACCACGCCGCCGATCGTGTCCATCTCCTTGAACCGACCGCCGATCCCGAGACTGTCCCGCCAGTCGCGGACGCTCATCGCTCCGGACAACCGGTACGTCCTTTCGTCAATCCGCTCGACGGTCGTGTCCGGCACCGGCCGGTCAGCCGCTTCCAGCTCACCGACGACTTCTTCCAGAACGTCCTCCAGCGCCACCAGCCCGGAAACGCCGCCATGCTCGTCTACCACGATCGCGAACTGCGAACGCGTCGTCTGGAAGTAGTCGATGAGCTGCACGAGGTTGATCACCTCGGGTACGTATCGCGCGGGGCGCATCAGCTCGCTCGCCGCCTTGTCCGGTTGCAGGTACAGGTCCCGCGCGTAGAGCACACCGCGAATGTCGTCGAGATCGCGCCCGATCAGCGGCAGCTTCTTGAACCGCGCCGTCCGGAACATCTCGATCAGGTCGGCACGTTCCGCGTCCACGCTCGCTGCCTTGATGTTCACGCGCGGCACCATCACCGCGCGCACCGGAATCTCCGGCAACACCAGCACGACCTGCAGCATGTCGTGCTCGCGGGAGCTGATGATGCTCTGCTCCGCCGACAACTCGACCAGCGCTCGCAGGTCTTCCGAGCTGACGGCCGGCCGGCGCGGCCGCGGCGACGAGAGCAATCGTGTCAGCGGCTCCACCAGCGAATAGCGCAGCACCCATCTCAGCGGCGTGGTCACCAGCGCGAGCGCCTCGATCACCGGCGCGACCATCGGCGCGAACCGCCGCGCGTTGGACAGCGCCAAGGCCTTCGGCACGATCTCGCCGAACACGATCACGACGGCCAGGGAGAGAACCCCGCCCGCCGCGGACACCGCCGGGCTTGACTTCCCCAGCGATTCCAGCAGCACGTACGAGACCGCGAAGATCGCGATGTTCACCGTGGTGTTCGCGATCAACACCGTCATCAGCACGCGGCGCGGCCGGTGCATCAATGCCGCCGCCATCCGCTTGAACCGGCCATGTGAACACCAGAACTGCCGCCGATCCTGGTGTGAAAGCGCAAAAAGTGCGGTCTCCGATCCGGAGATGAAAAACGAGCACAGCACCAGAAGCGCCAGAAGGGGAAATTGCCAGGTCATGGGCTGGGAATTCTACCCGCCACGCCCCGCTTGGACTACGGCCGCCGCGCGGCGGCAACTAGCCGACCGCGGCACCGAAAACGCACGCCGGCAGACCGGTTTCCTCAGTCGCTCGACCGCTGCTGTACCTGCTCCAACGCGGTCTTCGCTTTCTCGACGTACTCGCCGTAGTTGTCGGGGTTTTCCACGGAGGCCACGTTCTGCAGCACCGATTTCGCCTCGTCGAACTGCCCGCTCTTGCGATATACCTCCCCGAGGTGATAGGCCGCCGGCAGGTAGTTCAGGTCCAGCTGCCGCGCCAGCGTCAACTGCGCGATGGCATCGCGATACCGGCCGAGCCGTGCATACGTCCACCCCAGCGTGTCGAGACAGGCCACGCGCTGCAATAGCGGCAACCTCAAAGACGCACTCACCGCCGACTTGGCGTACGGCACCGCCTCCTCAGGCTTGTTCAGGTTCTCGGCCAGGAGGTACGCAAGATTGTTCAGCGCCGTGAAGTCGTCGCGATTGATTTCCAGCACCTTCTTGTACGTTTCCGTCGCCGACTGGATCTCGCCGGACTGCGCGGCGATCGCCGCGAGTCGCAACTGCACCGCCGCCTTTTCCGGATCGGACTCCGCCGAGCCGAGCAGCGACTCCGCCACCTGCTTCGCTTCCGCGTTCGACTTCTGCAACGTCAGCAGGCCCGCCAGCAAATGCTTGTTGGCGCGGTCGAACAGGTCGCCCTCGCCGAGAGAACGACAGGCCTCGACCGCCTTGTCGATGCCCCCCAGTGACCGCGCCGCCGCGACCGTCACCTGGTCGATGAAGTCGATCGACCTCATGCCGTCGTTTTGGATCGCCGCCCGATAGTTCGTCATCGCGGCGTCCGCATCTCCTCGCGTTGCCAGCAGATTCGCGTACGCAAGCGTCACCTCCGGTGTACGCCGGTCCGGCGGAATCTCATTCTCATAGAACGAGATTCCCACCTGCTCAGCCCCCCGGCGCGCACACTGCGACAGCACCTCCTTGACGATGCTGGGATTGTATCCACTCTTACGCGCCGCTTTCTGGTAGTACTGAACCGCCGAGGGTACGTCCTTGCGCTCCGCGGCCACGCGGCCGGCGTGCACGAGCCACTGCACGTTGTCCGGATCCTCGTTCAGGAGTGTGGTAACCACGCCCTCGGCCTCGGCGTATTTCTTCAGCCGAATGTACAGGTCGATCAACTCGGACGTGACGTTATCCGCCTCCGGATGCTGTTCGTGCAGGCTCTCCAGCTCGAGTTGAGCCAGGTCATCACGACCGATCTGGCCGTAGGCGCGCGCCAGCAGAATGCGGGGAGCGAAATCGAGCGCGGCAGGCCGTATCGCGCGGATCTGCTCGAGATCGGCGATCGCCTGTTGCCAGTTGCCCAGGCTCGCTCTGATTTGTGCCCGCCGGTACAACGTGGCCGGATCGCTCGGGTTCTTGTCCAGATACGCCGTGTACCTGTCGAGCGCATCCTGAATTCGACCCTCGGCCACTGCCACGACCGCTTCGAGAAGAATGCCGTCGACATCCTCCGGAAATTGCTCTCGGTACGCCGCGGCCAGCTCTCCCGCCTTGCCCGGCTCTCCCGACCGAACCAGGGCCTCCACCTCCCCTCTCAGGATCGCGGCAAGCTGCGGGGAATCGTTCTTCCTCGCCAGGTCTTCCGCCTTCTTCAGCCACTCGAGAGCGCGCGGGTAATTGCCCACCGTGTAGGCAAAGCGCCCGATGGCGATGCATACCTGCTCCGTTGCGTCGATGTCAGCCGCGGCCAGGTAGGCGCGCTCCGCCTCCCTCATCTGATCCATCGCCATGTAAAAGTCGCCGATGGCCAACTGGGCCTGCGCCTTCTGGTCGGCCGGTGCGTTGCGCAGATTGTCCTCCAGGAGCTTCAGCGCCTTGTCGGGTTTGTCGATCGAGCGCAGCATTCGCGCCGCACGTATCACCTGTTCAAAGCTTGAATCCACCGCGAGCGCCGCATCGATGCAGCCCTCCGCTGATGCATCGTCGTGCACTTCGCGGTACAGCCGTGCCAGCATAAAGAGATTGCGCGTGTCGTCCGGACGCTCCTTGCGGATTTCCTCACGCCTGGCAATACCGTCGCGAGGCTTCTGCTCTTCTTCCTGGAGGAGGCTCTGTTCCTTGATCCACGGATCGTCGGGCAGCAGCGTTCGAGCCTGCGCCAGGCGATCCTTGAATTCCGCTTCGTCGCCGAGCAGCGACGCCAGCCACGCCAGCCCCTTCACCACGTCACCGTTACCCGGAATCAGATCGTCGGAGTGCTCCAGGGCCGCTTTCGCGTCCTCGTATCGATTCAGCCGAATGTAAGCCTGCCCGAGGTTCGCGTACGTCTCGCCACTCGTCGGAAACCGCTTGAGTGCCAGCGTGAAGGCGTCGACCGCACGCTCGTAGTTCTCTCGTGCCGACTCCGACAGCTTCTTCGCCTCTTCCTCCTTGCCCTTCACGCCGTTGAGCTTGCTCGCCTTATCGCTGGCCGCCTGCCCGTCATACAGCATTTTGCGCCCGCGGTAGCTGACGCCGTCCGCCGCGTCGAGGTTCAGTTTGGCCGCCTCCTCGACCACGGCATCCAGCTTCTTCTCGTCCCCCAGGCGCGCCGCCGCCATGAACATCCGATCCACGATGGCTCTCAGCGCCTGCTCACCCGCTCGCCGCGCTGCGTCCGTCGCTCGGTTGACGATCAGGTCCTTGGCCCGTTGAAGTTGGTCGTACTGCGCCTCCAGGTCGTTTTCCTGGCCGCGGATGCTTGCCAGGCGCACGGCGCGCAGATAATCGTCCGGAGTGTCCTCGACGAGCTTCAGAACCTCCTGCTTCTTGGCGTCGTCGTCCGCATCGCTGAGCTGAATCTTCAGGAGTTGCAGATCGAAGCTGTCCGGCGCCTGGGCCAGCGCCGACTCCACCACTCGCTGCGCCGGCTCGTCGTCGCCGTGATCCTTGTAAATCACCGCGGCGGCGGTGACCAGGGCCACGTTCGTCGGGTCGTCCTTGAGCGCGCCGCTCACCAGCGAAATCGCCTTCTCGTAGTCCCCGCTGCTGGCCAGACTGCGCGCCTGGGCCGCGACCACCGGCGGTGACGCCGTCTCGATCTTATGGAATGTCTCGTTCGCCTGCGATGCCTGTCCGAGTTTGTCCTGGGCCGCCGCCTTCACGAGCATCGCATCCGGATTGTCCGGCGACTGCGCCAGAACCTGGTCCGCGGCGATGATCGCGCCCCGGGCGTCATCCGTGCGCAGAAGTATCCGCGCGTATGCCAGCCATACGGCTGCCGGTGCGCCGGGCAGGGCGACCGCTCGCTTGATCGCCTCGCTGGCCGCGCCCACTTCGCCCACTTGCAGCCGGGCTTGCGCCAGGTAGTAGAGCGTTCGCCAGTCGTCGCCGGTGCTGAGCTCATCCGCATGCTCGAGGACCTTGATTGCCTCGAGCACCTTGCCCTCTGCCAGGCGAATCTTTCCCCGTTCGTAGTACGCCTGTGCACCATTGGGAAACTCGCCCAGCGCATCCGCGACGCACATGTCCGCCTTCTTGGTCAGAGCCTCCCGGCGATCGGATCCGTCCGGCTCCTTCATCGCCTGGGCGAGCCGCATCTCCGACTCTATCAGCAACAGTTGATATCGCCGCCACCGTGACCGCAGCGCCGCCAAACCCTCGCGACGGATCGGACGCTTCAGGCGCGCTTCGGCAATCTCTATCGCCTTGTCCATGGCATCCTGGCGACGATACAGCTCCGTCAGGAGAAGGTATGAGTCAAAGCCGTCCGGATCCGCGTCGATCGACCTCTTCAGAAGCGACTCCGCCTTCGCGACGGCCTGGTCGGACGGCTGCTCCCCTTCCGCGGCTTCGCCCCGCGCCGCCGCTTGCGATCGCAACATCCAATACCGCGCCGCCTCGACGAACGCTTCCGCCTGGACTTCAGGATCATCGCCTGCCAGCGACACGCCCTTCTCCAGCACTTCGTCAGCCCGATCCAGTTCTTTCTGCGTCATCAGGTATCGGGCGAAGTACACACGCGCCATCGCCGCCGTGCGTCCGGGAGACTCGTTATTCGCCAGCAGTTTCTCGAACAGGGCAACCGCATCCTTCTCTCTGCCCTGCCGAATGTACTGGTCCGCCAGATCGCGCGCGTAATCAACGTCGTCCGGCGCCATCTCGACCGCTTTCTCCAGCAGAGGAAGACCCTCCGCCGCGCTTCCCTCCTCCACGTCCTTCAGCCCGATGAGGGACGCCCCCTCCGCGTACACCGCCTTCGGGTGCGGCTTGTCGCCGGCCAGTTCGAGGATCTTCTCCGCCGTCGCGTGAACGTTGCGCCAGTTCTCCGGGCTGCTGGGATACATCCGGGCGATCTCAAGCTGGAGATCGAGCGTCTTCTCGTGGGCCTCGAGCAGGCTGGGATCGAGAAGCACGGCGTTGCCGTAGGCCTGCAGCGCATCGCGTTCCTTCCCGTCCGCCGCCATCATGTCGCCCGCGCGTACCAGGTAGACCGGATCCTGCGAGGCCGAGTAGGCCCGCATGTAGAACACCTTTGCCTGGTTCCATTCCTTCTCCTTGGCGTACCCTTCCGCCCGCTTCACGAACTCGCGCGGGTCCGTCTGCTGAAGCTGGTACACCATCACTATGCCTGCGGCGGTCATCAGCACGAAGCCGACCGCAGCCAGTCCGATAACGAGGTTCTTGTTCAGCCGTTTCGCCATGATCTTCTCAGCCTGCCAATACCTGGCGTTCGAGTGGCACCTGTTCTCTTACAACGCACGGATCACGATGCATTCTCAACTGCCCGGCGCGTCCGCGACCTGTTCGCTCGCCAGCACCGCGTCCCAGTCAGGATAGTGGTTCTTGAGCAGCTCGGGCAGAACGTAGTTCAGCAGCTTGCCTGCGGCCGCAACCGTCTCTTCGCGATTCGGCGTCCTCGGAAGCGCCGTCGGCGACCCGAACTTCACTTCGATTTTGGAGAAATACGCGTGGCGGACTCCCAGCGAAGTGATTCGATTGCGCACGCCGTTGCGCGTCGCCGTGAAGTCACCGTTGCTGTGGAACGTGTACACGACCGTCGGCTTCTCGCCGGCGAACACCTGGCTCCGCTCGAACGTGACCACGCGCACCGGGACCGTCCGATTCAGCGACGGAATCGGCACGTCCTCGTTGTCCACCTGCGTGATCGAGTAGCCCGCTCCCAGGTAGCACTGATCCGGCACGTGCGGCACCGGGTCGCGCCCCCCCGTGTGATAGGTCACGAACAGCTGCGCGTACTTCAGGGGACTGCGCTTCTCCTCGATCGTCGTGTCCTCGAACTGCCAGGTGATGTAGTCCGTCGCGTCCAGCGAGTCCTCGACCGCCGCCTCCATCTCGACGGACTGCACGAAGCGGTAGGGCCCGAACGCGTCCTTCCGCAGCTTCTTGAGCGTCTCGCGCAGGGGCACCGCTTCCTTTACCATCGACTTCGTCCACTGCCGGACGGCATGGTTGACGCCGAATGCCGCACTGGCCAGCACGACGACTGCAATCACAAAAGCAGGTCGCAGCAGTGAATTGCCCACCTGCGCCGGTCGCTCACCCATTCCTAACTACCTCTGAAACAAGAGGCTATGCCGCCCGCCGCCTCCTCATGCGCAGGCTCGCAGGATAGCCCCGTGCACCGCGCGCGTCAATTGACTCCCCTTCTGACGACCTACCCGAAATCGGCAGATTTCACCGTGCGCAGACACTCAGCCCGTCACTGTTACGAAGGCGCCCCGATTTCGGTTCGGACTCCTGCGGACTCTCGCCGCCAGCACCACCTGACGCCCCCCGGCGGAATGCAGTTCAGGAACCGGACCGCGCATCCGATAAGACGTCGAGGGCCTGCACTGGCCGTGATCTCCCGTTCACGCCGGATTCGTGCCATGAGATGTGCCATTGTCGGAGCTGGAGGGCACGGTCGCGTCGTCCTGGACGCCGTGCAGCAGGCCGGCCAGCATGAAATCGCCGGCTTCGTGGACTCCAACCCCGCCCTCAGCGGACGGCGCGTTGACGGACTCCCCGTCCTCGGAACGCTCAAAGACCTCCCCCGTCTCGCCGGCGAGCATCATATCGTCGGCGCCATCGTCGCCATCGGCGATAACGGCGTCCGCCGCGAATACGCCCGCCGCATTCACAATCTCGGCATCGAACTCGTCCAGGCCGTCCATCCCTCTGCCCACATCGCCAGCAATGCCACGCTCGGCGAAAACGTCGTCGTGGCCGCCGGCGCCCTCGTTTCAGCCCATTGCCAGATCGGCGACTCGGTCATCCTTAACACCGGCTGCATCGTTGACCATGAATCGATGATCGGCTGCGGCGCCCACGTGTGCCCCGGCGCTCGTCTCGCCGGCCGCGTTGTCGTCAATTCCGGCGCGTTCATCGGCATCGGCGCAACCGTCATCCAGAACGTCCGCATCGGCTGCGAAGCAATCGTCGGCGCCGGAGCGGTCGTCATCCGCGACGTCGAACCCATGACCACGGTGGTCGGTGTACCGGCCACGCCCATCAGGAACGTCAGCCACGTCGAGTCCTTCGGCGCCTGGCTCCTTCCCGAACTCACTCGCGCGGCCGCCCACGTTCCCCGGCGGTCATCGCAACGCAAATGATACAAACGCCTGTTGACGGCGCATCTCGCCCGATATGATGCGCGGTGCGTCCTGGCCCGGCCGGCGCGACCGGGCCGAATCGCCCGTCCCGGATACGGAGGCCCGCACCGTGCCTGCCGCCGGCAACATTCTCGAAGCCATCGGTAACACCTCGTTGGTGCAGCTTCGCAGCGTCGTACCCCCCGGCTGCGCCACGATATCCGTCAAGCTCGAATGGGAGAATCCAACCGGAAGCATGAAAGACCGCGCCGCCCGGGCCATGATCGCCCGCGCCGAGCAGGACGGCCGCCTGAAACCCGGCGATACCGTCCTCGAATACACCGGCGGCAGCACCGGCACATCGCTGGCCCTGATCTGCGCCGCGAAGGGTTATCGCCTGCACATCGTCACCTCCGATGCCTTCAGCCAGGAGAAGCTCGACCACATGGCCGCCCTCGGCGCAGAGCTCACACTTGTACCCAGCGAGGGCGGACTCACCACCAGGAAGCTGATTCTCGACATGATCGCCGCCGCCGCCGAACTGAGCCGTCAGCCTCACACGTACTGGACCGACCAGCTCAAGAACACCGACAGTATCACCGGTTACTACTCGCTCGCCGACGAAATCTGGAGCCAGACCGACGGGACAGTCGATGCCTTCGTTCACTGCGTCGGCACGGCCGCTTCTTCGCGCGGTGTGGCCGCCGCGCTCAAGCGCCATAACCCCAATGTGCACGTCGCTGTCGTCGAGCCCGCTGAATCAGCGGTGCTGTCGGGCGGCCAACCCGGACCGCACAAGATCGAAGGCGTCGGCATCGGCTACACTCCGCCGCTGTGGGAGCCCGGTCTCGTGGATGAGATCATCCCGATCGCAACGGCGGACGCAATGGAAATGACCGGGCGCCTGGCTCGCAACGAGGGCCTGTTCGCCGGAACCTCGTCCGGGGCGAACGTCCTGGCCGCGATTCGCGTTGGCCGGCAGCTCGGCCCCGACGCTCACGTTGTCACGCTGATGGTCGATTCCGGCCTGAAATATCTGCGCACCGACGTGTATCGAAGGGGATAGCCCGGATTATTCACCGGGTTCGTCGCGGGCCGGCGTAAGGGTCGGTGGATGCAAGGCGTGCGACCAAGGCCACCGGAGGCGACCTTGAACAGGTCGTCGAGGAGGCCGACGGAGCACAACGCAGCAGACGCCGGCACTTACGACGACGTAGCAGAAGCTGGTGAATAATGCGGGATAGGGCGACGCGCCTGTCACCCGCCCTGGGGAGCATTGGCCGACAACTTTCGCGCTAACTCCCTGGCGCTCTCCCTGAAGAATGATCGCAGCACCGCCTCCGCCGGCTTGTTCTTCGGCGTGTAGCCGAAATCGGCCCGCCCTCCGCTGCCCTCCGTCCACTCCCACCAGATCATCCCGATCACCGCCGGCTCGTCAGCCCACACGTCGATGAACGCCTCGTAGTTCCGCTTCTGCTCCTCCAGCCCGGCGGGCGTGGCCGTTTCCTCGCGATAGTAGTTCCACGCCTCGACCGAACAGCCCTCCTGGCTGCACCAGCCGACCTCCGTGAACAGCAAGGGCTTGCCGATCTTCGCCTGAAAGTCGAGCAGCTTGTTGCGGATATCGCGCCACGCGCTCCGCAGCTTGTCGAGGCTCGGGCCCGGCTCGTCCGCAAGCTTGTTGTACGTCGTCATGCCGATCATATCGAGCCGATCCCAGAACTGGATGCTCGTGTAGTGATCCCAGTTCGCCGAGTACGTCAGCTTGCCGTGGAATCGTGACCGGACGCGCTCGATCACGCTTTCCCAGTTCTCCGTCATCTTCTCCGTGCTGACCAGTTCCGACCCGACGCTGAACACCTCGACCCCGCCCCGCTCCGCCAGGTCCGCCAGATGCAGAATGAAGTCCGCGTACTGATCGAACCACGCGTCCCAGCTCGGGGGCTTGATTTTGCCGCGCCACGCCCCGCTTCGCGGCTTGGTGAGCAGGATCTTCGGCATCAGGATCACACGAAGACCCTGGTCGCGAGCCCGCATGAATAGCGATACCAGCGCCTCGTCGGACGGCATCGCCTCTGGGTTGGTCGTAATGTGGGATGAATCCACGTCCTCCTGATAGCCGTTCACGCTTATCAGCACCGTGTTCGCCCCCAGCGCCCCCACCTCGTCAATCAACCGGCCATACCGCTCGGCGGCCCGGTCCGACTCGTGAATCTGGATCGCGACCCCGTGGTAAGGGAGTTGAACGGCTTGGTCGTTTGCCGCCGCCCGCAGTGTTGGCCGAGGCGCGTGCCTGGTCGCGACGGGTTCGGGCATCCGGTCCCCCGCCGCACGGCCCCCGCGATCCGCCAGCAGCAAGGCCCCCGCCAACAGGGCTGCACACATCGCGATGATCTTGGTCAATGTCATAAGCCATTTGCGGGTATGGCGGTAACCGCCGGAGCCCTGAATCCTCGCTCAGGCGAGTATATACCCCCTCGGCAAACCCTGTCGACATGTCCGCCGCCAGTCGTACCGATCGATTACTGCCGGTCGGGCCGGCACGTCTTGCAGGGCCGCCGACCCGTGCCCATCGCCTCCTGCACCGTCTGGAACTCCACCCGGTTCTCCTCGTTTATCCTCTTGGCATGCGGGCAATCAGCGGTGTGAAACACTTTCGAGTTCTTGCTGGCCACGAATAAAGCGGACCCCGCCGCCGGCGCGTTTTGGGGGCTGACCGCCGGCGGGCTCGTCGTCACCGGTCGGCCCTCCGCCACGGACGGCGGCCGAGCATCTGGTTGCATCGCCGGTGAGCCTGCCCGATCCCAGGCCAGCGCGATCAGGTGGACCGCAAGCTCCGTTCCCCGGCCCAGGCAATCGACGCACACGTCCCCGCATCGCGCGTCGAGAAGAACGTAGTATTCATCCTGTCTCGCCAGGAATGCCGCACCGTCGGCAATCCCCATCTGCTCCAGCACGCCGGCATCCGCCGCACAGACTTCATTCAGCCGTGCCAACGAGGCGAGCATCGTCTCCAATACGACCGCGTGCACGTCGCCGGAATACGCTCGCGACCCCTCCGTCACCTTCACGTTTTCGAGATAACGATGGCCGTTGCGCCGAGTCAGCTCCCACCCCACGCGATGCGCCACATCCTGATGTGCGAACAGCGGATCGCCCAACGGCACTTCGCCGAAGATCGCGCTACCCGTCTCGTGCCCCCGGTTGTTGCGCGTCGTGCAGAATGGATCGGCTGCGTCCGCGGCGAAGTGCACGACGTAGCCGGCCAGCGTCACGACATCGTCTTCCGACCCCTTCCGGAACGCCGCCGACAAATCCTCCGTCAAGCTCTCCAACTGCCAAAGAAGGCGGCCGCCGTCCTCGATACCCTGCTGATGGAACAGTCGCCTCGCCGCCGACGCCGTCGGCGGAAACGCCCGCGCCGCGGCCAGGCGGCCCTCCGGCGATCCATCCGCCGCGGCCGCGTCCAGCATCGTGTAGTGCCATTGACCTCGGGACGCGTGTCTGGCGTCCACCATCCACCGACCGGCCGGCTCGACCGCATGCTCCAGGACGGCGTCCAACCTCGGTTCGAAAAACGCCCGTAGCGGCTCCGGCAGGGCTGCCACCGTCCGGCGGGCCACGATCCGCGGCCCCTCCATGCCGCACCCATCGACCACCGGCGCCGCCGCCGCACTCACGCTCGCAACCGTTAGCCACAACAAGACCCGTCGCATGGGACCCTCCTCCGTGCAAACGGAATAAAGATGCTCGCGAAGATATGAACCCGCGCCAGCGTAAAGTCTACCCCACTCGGCCCCGCCCCTCCAGTCCGCTGCAGCCGTCGATGGCACTATCTCATGGGGAAAAGGACCCAACCGGCCCCCCGCTATCAGCTCAGGGCGCATCCGGTCAGGCCAACTCCGAAAAACGGCTGACACAGGCGTTTCATTCGGGTATCTTGTCACTATCCGGCCGGCCGGCACAGGCCGAGCCGGTGCTGCTGCGGGGCACCTATGGCCATCAGGCATCGGACAACGTTCTACCTCCTGCTGACGTTCGGGGGCATGCTCATGTTCTCCGTCGTTGCCGCCCTTTGGCTTGCCGGGAACTCGCGACCGCCGCTTACCGCCGCGGCCGTCCCGCAGCTAGCGGGCGATCCCAATCCGCTGAAGGATGTGTACGCGCGGCAGGACAGAGAATTCCAGGTCTGGCGGGCTCGTCACTGCATCGGTCACGAGGGAATCATCTCGCTGGCGGTGGAGAGGTTTC
Organism: Phycisphaerae bacterium; assembly: GCA_040235375.1. Taxonomy (GTDB): domain Bacteria; phylum Planctomycetota; class Phycisphaerae; order UBA1845; family UBA1845; genus JBECKQ01. The sequence goes on from JBECKQ010000459.1 coordinate 14,377, forward strand.
GCCTCCGGCAAGGACGTTTTCCCAACCACCTGAATGATCTGCTTGCCGAACCCGCCGACTTGCCACCAGGCGAGACCTGGGCCGGCCCTTTTCTCAACCACGAGGAGTTGCTCGTCGATCCGTGGGGCAACAGGTACGAATACCGCAACCCCGGATCACATAATAACAGCAGCTATGACTTGTGGAGCACAGGTCCGGACCGGACCGACCAGACCACCGACGACATCACCAACTGGTAGCCCGCGCCGCTCGCAAAAGCGCGTCACCCGTTCGGCCGCTCCGCCGACCAGCGCTTCACGATCCGATTCAACAGATACTGCTCCATCGCGAGGTCGCGCCCGGCATCGATCCAGTAGTCGTCTGCCGGCGTCAAGGCCCGCCCGGTCTGCTCTGCGGGCAATTCCTCGCGGAACATCTGGAATGCCGCGACCGAGTTGTTGAATTGCCTTTCCGGTGTGGCGAACCTCTCCCGCTCGACTTTGACGGTAAGTTCCGTCTGACCCTCCGTCCCCTCGATCTTCACCACCGCCGACCGCCGCACCGTTCGCAGCGACGCCTCCAAAAAGTCGTACGGCGTCGCCACGTCATGCCGCCAAAACTCGAAGAAATGCTCAGAGGTGGTCGGCTTCGTCGAGATCGTCCCTTCGCGCCGATCGACGAGGGCGATATCAAACCGGTTCTCGCGCAGAACGTCTTCCGCCGCGCTCCACAGCGCGTCCCGATCCTCATCCGTTGGCGTCGCCACGACCTGGCGAATCGGATCCCCCTCCCGCGCCGGCTGCGCACACCCCGCGCACATCACCCCGACCGCAACCGCAATCACCAACATTCGCGCCATCGTCAGCCTCGCATTTCGCCGTCACCCAACCGTATGTATCACCACCGAACCTGTCTCGCCGTACGCCATGCTCTGCGGGCTCAACCCCATCACCACCGTGTCGCCTGCCGCCGCCCACCGGCTCGAAATCAACAGCCGGCTGACCGTCGCAATCCGCTCCTGCACCTCGACCGGACGATCGGCACACGCCGACACCACGCCGAAGCACAACGCCAGCCGCCGCCGCACCGCTTCGGACGGCGTCAGCGCCACCACCGGCCGGTCCAGCCGGTACTTGCTCACCAGTTTCGCAAGCTCACCCCGTTCCGTCCACACCGCCACCACCGACGCATCTACCTGCTCCGCAATCGTCGCCACCGCCTGCGCCACGGCCCCGCTCACGCCCAGCCGCTCCGTACCCAACGTCGCCAGCGGTCGATGCTCCCGCTCGAACGTCTCCGCCTCGAACGCCACCCGGTTCATCATCTCCACCGCCTCGACCGGATATCGCCCCACCGACGTCTCCGCCGACAGCATCACCGCATCCGCGCCGTCGATGATCGCATTCGCAATGTCGCTCACTTCCGCGCGCGTCGGCACCGGCTCGTTCACCATCGTTTGCAGCATCTGCGTCGCAATGATCACCGGCTTGCCCGCATGCACGCACCGATCCGTTATCTCCTTCTGAATCCGCGGCACGCGCGCCACGTCCATCTCGACACCCATGTCCCCGCGTGCCACGAGCACCGCGTCCGACTCTTCGATGATCTCCTCGATCGCTCGCACCGCCTGCGGCGTCTCGATCTTCGACACGATGTCGACGTCCGCCCCCAGGTCCTTCAGCGCCGTCCGCAGCTTCTGCACGTCCCGCGCGCTGCGCACGAACGACAGCGCCAGAAAGTCGACCCCGTTCTCGATCGCCCAGCGCATGTCCGCCATGTCCTTGTCCGTCAAAGATCCCATCCGCAGCGCGCTGTCCGGAAGGTTCACCCCCTTGTTGTTCCGCAGACATCCGCCCACTTCGCAGCGGCACACCAGCTCCCCCTCCGTCTTGCCGACAACGCGAAAACGCTTCGTCCCGTCGTCAATCAGCACCGCGTGCCCCACGTCCACGTCCGCGATCGCTTCCGGATGATTGAGCGCGATCCGCCCGCGCCCGTCGGCGCCTGCCTCGACGAGCCGAATCTCGTCTCCCTTCTTCACCTCCACCTCGCCGTCCGCGACCTCGCCAATGCGTATCTTCGGACCGCACAAGTCACCCATGATCGCCACCGGTTCCGGCTGGCCCGATGCCACCTCGCGCACCGCACCCAGCATTGCCTCGTGCTGCTCGCGCGTTCCATGCGAGAAGTTCAACCGGAACACGTCCACCCCCGCCTCGACCAGATCCCGCACCTTCTCCACCGACCCGCTGGCCGGCCCCAGCGTCGCCACGATCTTCGCCCCGACCTCGCGCGGCCGTATCGCCGGCAACTGCCCGTCCGACTTCTCCTCGCTCATCGCCAATCGCTCCGTCCAAAAAGTCTTCTTCCTGCGCCCACCGGCGAAAACCGTATTTGCAAATCGACGCACATGCGGATAAAACCGGCACATCGGCCCGTGCCGGCGGTCGCGGCGTCCCAGCGCCACCAAGTCGCACGATCCAGTGCAACTGCTCTGCGTACAACATCAGGGACGCCGAGTCCTCCGAATTGCCGGTGTATGATCGCCGGCCGGACGGCCATTTGTTATACCATTCCGGCTTCGTGTCCCCCATCTCGGGGGTGGAGGCCTTGCCTTGAAAACCGTGCTCTGCTGCCTGGCCGTCTTGGCCTCCCTGTACACCCTGCCTCGACACACCTGCGCACAGGACCAACCGCCCGCCACCACTGCGCCCGCCACCACTGCGCCCGCCGACCTCGCCGAGCAGACCCGCCAGCTCGATCGCTTCCGCGCCTTCATCGAAAACGTCGCCGACTCCGAGCCGACGCGCATCGCTCACGCCGAAGATCTTCTCACCAGCGATTGGCCCGGCGCCGACGACCTCGCCGTCAGCCTCCTTACCACCGGCAACGAACCTTCGACAAAGATCATCGTCGCCCGCGCCATCAGCAACATCGGCCGCCGCGATGCCAGCCTCCTCAAGCCCGAACTCGTCCAGCCGCTGATCGCCCTGCTCGCCAGCTCGTCGAGTGACGTCGCCCAGCAGGCCGGCCAGGCTCTCGCCGCCTTTTCCGACCACGGCGTCGCCGACATGCTCAGCGGACTTGTCGCCAACGCCGACGCCCCCATGCAGCAACGCCTCGCCGCACTGGCCGCCCTCACTCCCAACACCCAGCGACACGCTGTCGTTGCCGAGCTCGTCGAACTGCTCGACAGCAAGGACCCCGAAATCGTCTCCCGCGTTATCCCCGCGCTCGAACGCGTCTCGCGCGTCAGCTATGGCAATGACATCGCCGCGTGGAAACAGTGGTGGGCCGACCAGTCCGCCCTCTCCGAGACCGACTGGCTCCGCGATCAGCTCGACATCCAGACGCAGCGCCTCCGCGAGGCCGAGCAAACCGCCGCCCAGCAGCTTGCCGAGCAGAATCAGCACCGTACGCAACTCGCGGACCGACTCTCCCAGGCCCTCGCCGCCCAGTACCGCCTCGTCCCCCAGGCCGAACGCGAACCGCTCGTCCTTCGCTGGTTCGCCGACACCACCCCGGAGACGCGCCGCATCGCCGCCAGCCTCGTCGCCGAGCAGATTTCCGAGGGCAACCTTCCCTCCGACGGCCTGCGAACCGCTCTTCGCGAACGCTTCAACGACGATTCCCCCCTCGTCCGCAAGCTCGTCATCGAGGTGGTCGGCGCTCTCAACGAGCCCGCTGACGCCAAGCCTCTGCTCGCCCGCCTCGCCGTCGAGCAGGACGACCTCGTCCGCGAAACCATCCTTCGCATCCTCGGCAAGCTCCGCAATCCCGACGCCCTCGAGCCGCTGCTCACCGAGCTCGACCGCAAGAACGTCTCCGACCGCTGCCTGGCCGCCGCGGCCGACGCCCTCGGCATGCTCTGCTCGCGCGACCCGCTCGCCGGAGATTTCCACGACGCCCTCGTCGCGACGCTCAAGCAGCGCCTCACCGACGCCGCCGGACGTTCGCGCGACGTCCGCATCGCTCTCCTCGGCGCTATGGCCGCCATCGGCGCACAAGAGTTCAAGCCCGAATTCGAAGCCGGCCTCCTCTCCGACGATCCCGAGGTCCTCCTCCGCGCCATACAGGGCGTCAGCGTCGTCGGCAACGGCGAGCAGATGACCCGCCTGACCAACCTCCTGGTGCACCCCGACGCCCGTGTTCGTCAACGTGCCCTCGAAGCCATGGGCGCCTTGGGCGACGAGTCGCAACTCGCTGCCATCGCTGCCCGACTCAGTCCGGGCTCCGAGCCGGTCGAAGGTCCCCGGCAGGCCGCCTGGCAGGCGTTCAACCAGATCGCCAAACGCCTGCCCATCAGCCGGCAGGTGGCCGCCGCCGACAACCTCACCGACTACCCGGCCTACTCCGCCGAGTACCTCAAACGCCTGCACGACGAGATGACGGCCATGAAGCCCGCACCCCCCGAGCTGCCCGCTATCCGCGAACGCCTCGCCCTCACCTACCGCGGCCTCGGCCGCAACTGTGAAGCCCTGCCCTACTGGCGACAGCTCTACACCGAGGCCGTCCAATCCGGCGACCCCCGTGTCTACGAGCTCGCCCTTCGCCAGTTGCAGTCCACCCTGCGATGTGACAAAACCGACCGCCTGGACGTTGACCTCGGCGATCTCGCCGACGCCCCCTCCGACCTTCAGGAGCAGGCGGTAAACGCCGTCATCGCCTACTTGCAGCAGCCCCGTACGCCCGAGCAGGGGGGGGGGGGGGGGGGGGGG
>JBECKQ010000468.1:0-26836 GCA_040235375.1 Phycisphaerae bacterium
CGGCATGGACATTCAGTTGAAACTGAGTGGCTGTCATGGGCAGCGTCGGTTCCACCGTCGCCGCTGTGGGCCTCCTGCCGCGGCGGGCGCAAGGCCGCCTCGCCGTCGCGGACCTCCAACGGTCAACTGTCTATCGACCGCCGCCCGCGTTCATCATGAGCGATTCGGCAGTTCTTGCGCGTGAGAGGCGCGTTTTCTGCGCGTTTTTTCGGCTTTTTTCGACGCAGGAGGGGGGTGATCCGTGGGCGGAGCCGCTGGCGGCGGCAGCAGCACGGCCGCGGCGTGCTCTGGCATTCTCGCGGCGCCGGGATGTAGAATCGCCGCGGCAGAGACGCCGGCCACTGGCCCAATTTGTCTCTTTGCTTCAAAGGTAGGCCAAAGAGTTCGAAGGACGGCGATCGGAAAGTCCGTTCAGAGTGCCTGTATGACCATGCCGTGGGATCCGCTTCGCGAGCTTGAGATCCAGTTTTCGGCCAAGGATCGCGTCCGCGCTTCACGGGCAGTGTGCCAGGCACTCGACGTCCCGGAAGACTCTCGGTTCATGCTGGGGCACGTTGGTTTGCCGCGTGCGTGTTTGGGCTTCGTGACGATGCATCTTCTCGGCTCGGCAATCTCCGAAGGCTTGCTCGAATCACTTTGCAGTAAACCAGGTATCCTCTCGCGCGCAGGTCGTCTGCGAGAGATCGGCCGGGAAGAAGGGCAGCCCATTTGCATCTGTTCGGACGGCTCGGGCTATATCGTAATCGTGGAGGAGATGAACAGCCGGCTCAGGTTCATTAACTCGAGTCCCGCGATGTACGGAGGGTTCATCGCGAGATACGTGCGCTACACGCTGGGACTGGACGATGGGTTTTATGATTCCTTTCAGGAGATTGCCCGCGAAGCCGACCCGCTGGCATTCGAAGATCCGGACAACTACTGGCCGGTCATATTCGAGCAGATACGGGATGGACTGTTGTAGTTTGGAGAGGACAAAGGGGGCAGGATTACTTATCGCGCTCGAGCCAAGTACTGCTCAGGGGCAGTGCCATATCGATCGCGGTCGGCATCGGTGATACCTTGGCGGCACGGCTGGTCGAGCGACGACACGTCTTATTGGCACGCCTCAACCTGGGCCGTTCGATCGCTGCCGAGGAGACGCGTGCGGAGCGCTGCAGCGCAAGAATCCGGCACCGCGCAGCCGAGTCGGCTGTGGCCGGGGACCGTCAGCCAGAAGCCTGTTTTGCCGACCAGCAGGGTGCCGTTGAACCATCGAACTTCCCGTACGGACGCGATGTCCTCAATCCGAATGTCCGCACGGTCACCCGCGATCGGTCGGAGCGTCAAGGATTCCGGCCCCACGGTTACGACGCCCGGTGACTGGATCATGCCTTGGACGATCAGCGCGGGCATCATCGTGCCTTCGTTCTGGGAGACGGAATCCCGGGCCAGGTCCACACGCTTCCCCACAACGCGGTAAACAATGCCGAAGATCGGCGCGAAGCAGAGGAAGATGAGTGCAAAGAGCGCCTTCGGCCCGACAAACGGCAGGAGGATGCCGCACACAAGGACAGGAACGGCCGCCGCGACAGGCACGAACACCCGCAGCGCCGGGGCTTCCCACAGCCAGCGGTCGATCAGCGATCGACGCGGATCAGGCATTGTCGCGGATCCTGCTCGGCTCGAGTGATCTGCTTGTCCGCGTGCATTATACAGATTCGCTGATGCTCAGTGTTGGGGCATGCACCGGCTGCGTGCGGCGTCAGCCCGCCTCCGTTCCGAAAACCAACGCAAGCACTCTTTCTCCGCCCCGTCCATCCTTGACGCGCCGTGGGCTCGCGAAGCGAGCCAATGGCGAGCATCCGCTCGCCCGGCGTGTCATGGGTCCACCCCGTCTACCGTGGCCGCTCCGCCCGCGCTCTTGCCCGCGGGCTCTGTGCTTTCTGGACTCCAACAACTCAGCAGTTCAACCGCCCGTAGCCCCACGCCTCCGCCTTGTCCGAACATTCTCCGAATTTCCCTTGCAATCCACCAAAGTAAGGTGTATGTTAGGTACAGCGTCGCCCGCCTGTGGCCGCGCGGGAATGCCCTGCGCCCATCCTCCGGGAGCTTGTGCCATGCCCCCTTGCCAAACTACACCGCCCCAAGCCTTCGCCGCCTCCCGGTCCACCCAATCGGCGATCTCCCTCCACGCGGCCCCCCGCCGTACCCCAGCTACGCCGCTCCTCCACCACGGCGTAGCGAAGCGGAACCGGCCCCTGCAGTCCACAGCCTGCACCCTTCCCCGCCAACGTCCGATTTTCAGCGACGGCACTCTTGATAGCGCGAGGACCGGTGCCCCACCCACGTTTTTGAGCGAATTCACCGATAGACGGTGTTTTCAAATCGGCTGGAGCCATCGAAAACGCGGTTTTTATACAACCCCCCTGGCGCCCCTAAGAACGCAGGTCGTCCTCGTACGGCGGATCGACGTCGCTGACTGCGACATTCCGGGCGGCGTAGTCGTTCGGAGGCCACAGGCACCATGCCGGTACCGCCGCTGCTCACTCGCTCACGATCAGCACGCCCGTGCCGCTGATGCGGTCGGCCTTCAGGTCCTGGAGGCCGCGGTTGGCGTCGGCCAGAGGGTAAGTGGTTACGTGCGGGCGGATGGGGATTTCCGCGGCCTCGGCGAGCAGGTCGCGGCCGTCGGCGCGGGTGTTGGCCGTTACCGAGCGAAGGTCGCGCTCGTAGAAAAGGTGCTTTTCGTAGTTGAGCTGCGGCACGTCGGTCATGTAGATGCCCGCCAGCGACAGCGTCCCGCCGGGGCGAAGCTTCTCCAACGCCGGCGGCACAACGTGTCCGACCGGGGCGAAGTTGATGACGCTGTCCACCTCCACCGGCAGGTCGGCGATGTCTTCGCCCACCCACTTGGCGCCCATTTCGCGCGCCATGTCGCGATGCTTCTCGCCGCGCGTCGCGACGTACGCTTCGCAGCCGTGGTGCAGGGCGATCTGCACGATGACGTGCGCCGACGATCCGAAGCCGATGATCCCCAGCTTGCCGCCGTCGGGCAGGTTGGCGCGGCGCAGGGCGCGATAGCCGACGATCCCCGCGCACAGCAGCGGGGCGGCCTGCACGTCGGAGAACGTTTCGGGAATGCGATACGCGAAATCCTCGTGCACGACGGCGTATTCGGCATAGCCGCCGTCGGCGTGATAGCCGGTGAACCGCTGCGACGCGCACAGGTTCTCGCGATCCTGCCGGCAGAACTCGCACTCGCCGCACGTGTGTCGCAGCCAGGCGATGCCGATGCGCTCGCCCTCTTTCAGTCGCGTGCAGCCGGCCCCGAGCTTGTCGATGATCCCCACGACCTGGTGGCCGGGAATGATCGGCATTTTCTGCGGCGGCAGATCGCCTTCGATCACGTGCAGGTCGGTCCGGCACAGCGCGCAGCAGCGCACGCGGATGCGTACTTCCTTCTCGCCCGGCTCCGGCGGCGCAGGGTCTTCGAGCTTCAACGGCGAACTGTCGATTGGCGCCTGCTCGTGCAGAACCACTGCTTTCACGGCCTGCTCCTTCGATAGGTTGACGTGAGTTTGTCAGGGATCGCTACGCGGTGCAGGTATGTCGTGGATGGTCGTTTTGCGACCCCGATGTCCCGGGAGAGTTCAGGTGGCGATGGACAATCGCGGACGATTGCCGGTTGGGGGGCGCTGCCTGGCTGACGTGGCCGGGTATTGACCGCCCCGGAGGGGCGGCGGAATGTTGCCACGGGTGGAGTGTCGGAAAGTGCGCAGCACGGCGACACGAAACCCGTGGTAGGCATCCCTATCTGAATCCCGCCCCGAAGGGGCGGAGGAATGGTACGGTCTTCACCCTCCCCGGTCAGTCTTATGCAAAGTGTTTCTGACGTGACACATTGTGACACTTTCGGGTCTCCTTCGCCCCTGCCGGGGCGAGTTGCTTTGCTGCACTGTTACCACGGGTTCCGTCCGGCTCCGCTCGAACTCCACCCGTGCCAAAAATCCTTGGCCCCTTCGGGGCCTTTGGTAGCCGCCGTGGGCGTCACAGACGTGCGCTCCGTCAATCCGATGCACTCGGACGGCGCTGATACCCGATCACGGCGCGCAATTCTGCATCGTGGTACCCCTCGCGGACGTCCGCTCCCTTACGGTCGGGGCTCGGACGCGGTCGCCGCGCACGTTCATCAGACGCGTAATCGCGCGAGGAGTCAGTGAAGGTGGCGAGCTCACAACCCATATTCCGACCAGCGGCGCTCGACGAGCGCCGCGACCTCGGGTGTCGTCACCAGCGGGTCAGGGAATTCCCGCACCGGGCCCTCGCCGGGAATCTTGCGCGTCGCGTCAATGCCCATCTTAGCGCCCGTGCCGTATTGCGGCGAGGCGTGATCGAGAATGTCCATCGGCCCGTCCACCACCATCACGTCCCGCCGCGGGTCCACGTTCGCCCCGACGCGGAACATCACGTCCTGCTCGTCGTGCACGTCCACGTCGGCGTCCACCACGATGATGAACTTGCTGAACATCATCTGCCCCGCGCCCCAGATGCTGCTCATCACCTTCCGCGCCTGCATCGGGTATTCCTTGCGGATCTTGACGAACACGAAGTTGTGGAACGCCCCGAACATCGGCAGGTGATAGTCCACGATGTCCGGCACGATCATCTGCAACAGCGGCAGGAACACCCGCTCCGTGGCCTTCCCCAGGTAATAGTCCTCCTGCGGTGGAAAGCCCACGATGGTCGTCAGGTACACCGGATTCCGCCGGTGAGTGATGGCCGTCAGGTCGAACGCCGGGTACTTGTCGGCGAGCGAATAGAAGCCGGTGTGATCGCCGAACGGGCCTTCCCAGAGCATGCGTTCCGTGTCCACCCAGCCCTCTATGACGATTTCCGCGCTGGCCGGTACCTCCAGCGGGATCGTTTTGCATGGAACCAGCTCGATCCCTTTGTCCTGCAAGAAGCCGGCAAACAGCAGCTCGCTCACATCCGGCGGCAGCGGGCACGTTGCCGCGTACGTGAGCACCGGCTCGCCGCCGATCACGATCGCCAGCGGCATCTTCTCGCCGCGGGCCTTGTACCGGCGGAAGTGCCGCGCCCCGTCGTGGTGCATGTGCCAGTGCACCGCCGCCAGCTTCGAGTCCATCACCTGCACGCGGTACATCCCCACGTTGCGCTCGCCGGATTCCGGGTCCTTCGTGTAGATGCCCGCCATCGTGACGTACCGCCCGGTGCCCGGCGGCGCGTCGGCCGGCTTGCCGGCGTAGCCGCACTTGCCGTCGTGCGGCCAGCACTGAATGACGGGCAGATCGAAGAAGCTCGCCTCGTCCGTGCGCACGACCTGCTGGCAGATCCCGGAGCGCACGACCTTTGGCGGAAGGCTCGCCATCTTGGCCAGCTCGGGCAGCTTCTTCATCTTCGCCATCAGCGTGGTCGGCATCTCCGGCTTGATCAGCGTTTGCACGCGCCGGGCCAGCTCTTCGAGGTCATCCACGCCGAGCGCCATCCGCATTCGCGCATAGCTGCCGAACAGGTTGATCGCGCAGGGAACGTCCGAGCCCGCCACGTTCTCGAACAGCAGGCCGTACCCGCCCCGACTGCCGTGAATGGGATCGGTCGCCGGGGGCGGGGCGTCGCCGGCGGCCGGCTCCTTGCTCATGCGATCGGCGATCGCGGAGATCTCGAGGATCGGATCAACCGTTGCCCGGACGCGCTTGAGCTGTCCGTTCTGTTCCAGGCTGTCAATGAATGATTGCAGATCGGGAAAGCCCACGTGCTTCGCCTCCGAAGTGTCTGCGGGAAAACCGCTCATCCGCGCCGGCCGGCATATATACCGACCCGCTGCCGTTTATGCGAGCGCAGGCAGGTAAGGACCGCAGCAGCGACGTGTCAATGGCAATCAATCAACAGGATTATGCGGCGACGTGGCGTGGTCCGCCGAGCCGGCCTTTGCCGGCCGTTCGACCGGAATCAGGGAAAGACACTTTCGAACAGCGTCTCGAAATCGCGCGGGGCTCGCAGGCAGACATCCTCGTACACCGGCTCATCCCCGTAGATCATGGTCAGGTCTTCCCCGCGGAACGAGACGATTCGGAGTTCCGGGTGCCGATCCAGAGGAAACGGTCCGGACAGCTTTTTGCGCGGCATCGGCTTGTTGTCCTCGTCGAAGGCAATCAAGATCTCCGGCAGCAGCCCGTGATGGCGGCCATGCCGAACGACCACAGCGTGCCGCCCGCACGAGAGCCGTACGACCGCCCCGATCGGGTAAGGCTGCACGACGGCCTGGAACACCTTGAGCACAACCGGGTCGTACTTGCTCGCGTACGCGCCGCGCGTCATCTCCCACAATGCGCGCACGGGTGATTGCGCCTCGCGGTACGCCCGCTTTGCTGTCGCCGCGCTGTACGCATCGGCCACGCGCAGGATGCGCGCGAACAGCGGCACGTGCTGCCCGGCGAGGCCCATCGGATAACCGCTGCCGTCGTTGTTCTCGTGGTGATACCGGACGGCGGCCACGGCTGCGGGATCGGTTTCCGCTGGCAGCATGTCCGCGCCGGCGATCGGATGCGCCAGTACCACGGCGCGTTCCTCCGGCGTCAGGGGCCCCTCGCCGTTCAGCACCGGATAGAGGGACCAGAGTCCAATGTCCATCAGCAGCGCGGCCAGCCCCAGCGGCGCCAGGTCGGGCAGAGGGGGCTCCGATGGCGGCGCGGCGGCGCACTGTTTCGCTCGCTTGGCCACATTGAGGAGACGCTCGCGGATGGCGTTCCCGATCACCATCGACAGGTAGAACGCCTGCCCTGCATGCTCGGTGAGATTCTCGCTGCTCTGCTCGCCGGCGATCACCGTCCAGATAACCGGATGCTCCTGCAGGAACTCGACAATGCGCGAGACCGCTGGCTCGATCGCCTGCAGGTCCATGCCACTCATCGACGCACCCGTGGCGAAGTCAGCCTGCGCACGCCGGATGGTGTGGAGGAACTGTTCCCGCGCCTGTTGCGATACCAGGTGAGCCTCGCTGTCGTCCTCAAACGCGACTGCGTCGTCGAGCAGCGGATCGTGGATGGATACATGCAGGTTTGGAAAGCGGTCAATCAGCGACTCGATGTCTGCGCTGTTGAGCACCTTATCCTGGGGCAGGATCAGCTTGTGGCCCGACACGATGGGCCGCGCCAGGCACATGCCGGATTCGAGATCGGTTGTCGGTAGGATTAGCGGCATGGCACTTTCGCGCTCGGCCCGGTCACCATCGTCGAGTTTACACCCTGTTTCCGTTCGGCGATTCGGTCGCGCAGCACGGCGGCTCGCTCGTAGTCTTCCGTCCGTACCGCTTCGTCCAACTGCTCCGCCAGCGTGAGCCTGATGCCGTGCTTGACACGCAGCGAGTGCTCGGCGGTCTCCAGCTCGCGGATGCACGGACTGGCGGCCGGGCTCGCGTCGCCCCTGCCCGCGAGCATGTTGCTGATGCGTTCAATTGCGGCCTTGAGGATTTCGATGGCGATCTCGTGATCGCCGGACAGCGTCGCCAGTTGCGCCTCGATGAACGCCTGCTGCGCGCACAGGCTCGGCCGCAGCTCGCCCCGATCCGCGGGCAGGCGGCCGGAAGGATGCTCGCGACCGGCCAGGTCGAGTATCGCCAGGCAGTGGCCCGCGTCCCCGACGGCAACCTGCAGGAGAAGCGTCGCCGACGGCATCTGCTGGTTATCGATCGCGGACGCCGCGGCGATGAGCGCCGCTTTTCGCCGCTGCTGGTACTGGGCGAACTCCCGGTCGAGCTCCATCCACTCCTGCGGCGTTACGCGGACCGCTCCGGCTCCGCCTCCGTTGAACCGGTGATCCAATGCGGCCAGCATCGAGTCGAAGCCGCCCGGCCGGAGCCCGTCCGGCCGTCCCTCCAGCTCCATCTGCACGACCGACAACGCCTCGTAGAATTGGAGGACCTGCCGGCCGTCCGCGGTACGAACCAGGCGCGCCCGCTGACGATCGCTCTTCGTCACCCAACCGGCCGTCACGATCTCCAGATCAAAGCTCATGCAGGCGACCCCCGACTTCTGCCCGATAACCCACTTCTTACGTGCACTGTCGCTCTTGTGTATCGGGTGAATCGCAGGTCTGCATGATTAACGTGGTCGTCATCGCAACGAATGGCTCAAAGTCATGCGCGCACAGGCAGAGGGGGGCGTGGCGTGTGCCGGACACGTCCCGATATTGGCCGCCAGTTGTGCGCTTGGATTTGGATTAAGAATGTCGCGGAAAAGCTACGCGGCGACTTTGTCCGCGTTTTCTTTCGCGATTTCGATGATCTTGTCGAAGGCCGCCGGATCGTGGATGGCCAGCTCGCTCAGCATCTTGCGATTGATGATGACGTCCGCCTGGCGCAGTCCGCAGACGAATCGGCTGTAGGCCATGCCGCGCATCCTGCATGCCGCGGTCAGGCGCGTGACCCATAACGTCCGAAAGTCTCTCTTGCGTCGTCTGCGGTCGCGGAACGCGTAGACGCCGGCGCGGGTGACCGCCTCCCTGGCGGTGCGATAGAGCTTGCTCCGGCCGCCCCGATAGCCTCTCGCGGCCCGCAGCACGCGGACTTTTCTTCGATGTCGGGCGGCACCTGCTCTGGCTCGAGGCATTGTCCCTGGCTCCTGTTGGTCCGGATAATCGACTCGCCCTTAGAGGCCCATCGCCTCCCGCACTTTGCGTCCTTCGACGGCGGTCATGTAGGCCGGCTGGTGAAGCTTGCGACGACGCTTGGCCCGCTTGCCGCTGAGCAGGTGGCCGCCGAACGACCGGCGATACCGGACCTTCCCGCTGGCGGTGACCTTGAACCGCTTGAGGGCTCCCTTGTGCGATTTTCGGATGGCGCTCATGCTCTAAACGTCCTCCCCGCTGAATGCAAGAGAATCGGGCATTCTACCGACCCTCGGCGGGACTGCAAGCCTCCCGACCCTCCTTCCTGCGCGGACGAATACGCTGGCCACGGCGGAGATACGCCCGCCCCCGGCTTCCTGCCGTTTCGCCTGGATTCACCTTAATTCGCGGGGCTCGACGACGGATCCTACGACCCTTCGCCGGATTGGACGAGTGCCTCGCGGTGCTGACGGGCCGCACGCAGCTCCTGCAAGGTCAACCACCGGGTGTGCACCCGCCCGTCCTCGTAGACCAGGGCGGCGCACCCGTCCGCGCCAGGCATGATCATGCCGGCCACGGGGCCGGCAAACAGGGCGAACGGTCCGGCCTCGTTACGCAGGACCATGATCTCTGCGGGCGCGGGGTATTGCATCGCCGGCCGCTCGATCTCGACCTTCTCCAGCCGAGGCGGCAGAAACGAAGATTCGGCAAGATAATCGTTCAGCCATTGGCGGGCGGGATCCAGCTTGTGCAGCGCCGCCAGCCGGACACGCTGATCGCGCTGGCGGACGACCAGAGCGCACAGGACCACGCCTCCGGCGAACAGCAGAAGAACCGCGGCCACCAACTGCCTGCGGCCCAACGCGCCGCGTCGCACGCGCGCCGTCGGTGCCGGTGTAGAGCCCAGCGCATCCGCTTGCAGAGGGTCAAGGGACATGGCTTAGAACAACGAACTTCTTGCGAGGCTCGATCCGATGCGAGCAGGCTGCCGCAGCGCGACACGGGACCGCGCTACAGCTCCTCCTCTTCGAACGGATCGATCGCCGTTTGATCCGCGCTGGAGGCGAGTGCTTCCAGGGCGCTGATCGGATCCAGTTCCTCGTCGGGCACTGGCTGGCTCTGCGGCTGCACCATCGCCGGCTCGCTGTCGTCGATGGCCGCCGCCGGGTGCTTCTTCAGTCTCGTTTTCACGGGCCGGATTTCCTCCGGCTTGCCGTTGATCTGAACGGTGAAGACGACCGGTCCGATGATCACGTGATCACCCGCCGACAAAGTGACCGTCTTGACACGTTTGTTGTTCACAAACGTGCCATTGGCGCTGTTAAGGTCCTTGAGGGTTACCGCGTCGCCGTCGATGTGAAACTCGGCGTGATGCCGCGAAACCTCGTTGACGGGAATCCGGATATCGCAGTCGTTCTTGCGACCCACCAGCGTCTTTGGCCCGCTCAGCCGAAAGTCACGCTTCTCGCCGCCGCTTCGGAACATGACCAGTTTTGCGTCCATCGCGCCATCGACTCCTCAGCCTGTTGGCCGGCACCCTTGTGAAGCCGACTCCGCCGCCCCCGGTCCTGGCCACAAACCTACCTGATCGAATATAACTCCTTGGCGTTACTGACGCAATCGATCACGGCGCCCCGACCATGGACCGCAACCGACGCGACACGCCCATTGCAATTATAGACCTCGACGGCTGTCCCCCAAAGCCGGTTGAGGGGCTCTATGTCCACGTACCTTTTTGCCGCACCAAGTGCGGCTACTGCGATTTCGACTCCGTCCCCTTGGGGGCGCGATCGCCCGCCGCCCTTGTCGCTGCGCTCTGCAAAGAGATAACACTGCGGATGAGCCCTTCGCCTGTCACGCTCGCCACCACCTTTATCGGCGGTGGCACCCCGACGATCCTGGACAACGAGGTGCTCAGCCGTCTCCTGCAGACTGTCTCGGACGCTGGCCGCGGCCACCCCCTCACAGAGCGAACCGTCGAGGCCAATCCCACTACCGTCGACAGGCGCAAGGCCGATCTGCTCGTTCGCTACGGTATCGACCGCGTGTCCATCGGCGCCCAGTCGTTCCACGCCGACGAACTGAAATCTCTCGATCGCCTCCACGAGCCAGAGGACGTGCCCGCCGCGGTTCGCGCCGTCCGCGCCGCCGGCATCGACAACGTCAATCTCGATCTCATCTTCGGAATTCCGCGCCAGACGATGGATACGTGGCTCGAGTCCCTGCACCGGGCGCTGGAGCTCGAACCGGCGCACGTCGCGTGCTACGGGCTCACCTACGAACCCGGAACCGTCCTGACGCGGCGGCTCCATCAGGGCAGAGTGCAGGCCTGCGACGAAGGGCTCGAAGCCGAGATGTACACGGCGGCGATCGACCTGCTTGCTGCGGCCGGGTTTGAGCAATACGAAATATCCAACTTCGCCCGGCCGGGCCGCGCGTGCCGGCACAACCTCATCTACTGGAATCATGATCCGTACATCGGCGTGGGGCCGTCGGCGGCCGGCTATGTGAACGGTCGCCGCTACCGGAACATCCCCGATCACCTCCAGTACACGTCGCGCATGCACAGCGTCGGCGACGCTGTCGACTTCGAAGAGACACTGACCGACATGCAGGTGGCCGCCGAGATGATCATGCTCAATCTTCGCCGGATCCGCGGCATCCAGCCGGGCGAGTTCTACCGGCGTACGGGCATTGACCTGCTGGCGACCGCAGCGCCGGCGATCGAACGCCTGGAGGCGGCGGACCTTGTCGCCGCGAGTCCGGCCGCGATCCGGCTCACGCGCAGCGGGCTTCTCGTCGCCGACGCCGTCATTGCCGAACTCGCCGCCGCCGTCGGGCGGCCGGATTGCGCCCGACCGCTGACCCGCACATTGTCCGGTTCCCATCCCGCGGAGTGAGCGGACCGGCCTGCGGCGCGGCCCGAGCGTCGGCCACCCGCCGGCGACGGGCTGTGACACTTTGGCCAATCATGCACGGGTACCGTATAATGACTGTCCGGGTTGGCCGGTTGGGGCCGCGAAAATGACAAGCGCGTAAATACCTCGCCTTCCGGGAGTGCCGATGCTCTATCAGCCGCCGATTCCACCGCGATACCACAGGTTTTCGCACGAGGAGATCGCCGCGCGTGTCCGCAGGCACAAACGCGACCGCGGCAAGCGGCTCGTGATCCTCGGCCACCACTACCAGCAGGACGAAGTTATCGAGTTCGCCGATTTCACCGGCGACAGCCTCAAGCTCTCGCAGATCGCGGCCCGCCAGGAAGGTGTCGAACACGTCATCTTCTGCGGCGTGCATTTCATGGCGGAGTCGGCGGATATTCTGACTGACGATTCTGTGAAGATCATCCTCCCTGATCTATCCGCCGGCTGCTCGATGGCCGACATGGCGGCTCTTGATCAGGTCGAGGAGGCGTGGGAGTTCCTGACGACCTGCACCGGTGATACGTTCATCCCGATCACGTACGTGAACTCCGCGGCCTCGATCAAGGCGTTCTGTGGCCGGCACGGAGGCGCCTGCTGCACGAGCAGCAACGCGCGGCAGGTGCTCGAGTGGGCGCTGACCCAAGGCGACAAGGTGATCTTTCTTCCCGACCAGCACCTTGGCCGCAATACCGCGTTCGCGATGGGGCATCCGCTCGAGGCGATGGTTGTGTACGACCCGCATGAGCGGGACGGTGGCCTGACACCGGAGCAGGTGCGCCAGGCCGATTTCCTTCTCTGGAAGGGCCATTGCAGCGTTCATCAATTGTTCACCGCCGGGCAATGCGCCGCCTGGCGCAAGAACGAGCCGGATCGCCGCATCATCGTTCACCCCGAGTGCCCGTGGGACGTTGTGCAAGAGGCCGACCTCGCCGGCAGCACCGAGTTCATCATCCGCACGATCGACGAGGCGCCGGCGGGCAGCAAATGGGCGGTCGGCACGGAGATACACCTCGTCAATCGCCTCGCGAAAACGCGCATCGACAAGGATGTCCGCTCGCTGGCGCCTATTCAGTGCCTGTGCACGACGATGTATCGCATCAGTCCGCAGCACCTGCTCTGGTGCCTTGACGAGACCGCCGCGGGCCACGACGTGAACCAGGTGCGCGTGCCGCAGGAAATAAGGTGTTGGGCACTTGTGGCGCTCGAGCGAATGCTGGGCAACGTTTCTCAGAGTCCTACGGCCGTCAGCAGTCGCAGGGCTGCTTCGGCCTGACGTACGGGCTATCGCGCAAGGCGTATTTTTCTGGCCCGCCCGTCCCGGTTTCGTACAATGCCGGCCATGGAACGTGACATCGAACGCATTCTGATCACCGACCGGGAACTGGCCCAACGCACGACGGAAATGGCGGCCGAGATCGCCGCGTGCTACCCCGACGAAGGCACCGGCTTGCTGCTCGTCCCCATCCTGTCCGGCTCGATTATTTTCGTAGCGGATCTCATTCGGCAGTTGCCGATGAAAATGAAGCTGGGGCTGGTCGCCGTTTCCAGCTACGCCGGAAACACCACCGTGTCGCGTGGGCCCTCCATGGTGATGGACATCCATGAAAACGTCCGCGATCAGCACGTGCTCGTGATCGATGATATTCTCGACACCGGCCGGACGCTTCGCTTCGTGCTCGACCGCCTCCGCGAGCAGAAGCCGCGCTCCCTGCGAACCGCCGTTCTCCTGCGGAAGACGGCGAAAGCCCCGCCGGATGTCGCCGTGGATTTCATCGGCTTCGAAATCGAGGACGAGTTCGTAGTCGGTCATGGTCTGGACTACGGAGGCCACTACAGGAACTTCCCCCACATCGCCGTCCTCAAACCGGGGCGCTATGCTAAAGATGGTGGGATGGCGGCGGGTAGCACCGCAAAACCCGCCGGAGGTCGGAAGTGACTGCGTTGGCGGAGCACAAACGGGTGCGCTTATCACGCTTTTCGGCGGCAACCGACACGTCGGGTGAGGTGCGCGCGGCTCCTGAATCCATGGCCATTCCCGTCGAGCTGCTCGACGGCGGCGAGATCGTCATTCTGGCGATCAAACCCTCGCTCTGGTTCCTGGTCTTCGACTCTTCGCGCTGGTTGCTGACCGGCATCGCGCTTCTCATCCTGTCCACGATGCCTTCGTTGCCCGTCGGCGGGCACTGGCGGCAGATCCTGATTCAGGCTGCGTGTCTGGTAATCGTGTTGCGTCTGGGGATCGCGCTGCTGCGCTGGGTATCGCGCTTCTACGTACTCACCAACCGCCGCGTGATGCGCCTGCGCGGCGTGTTTACCATCGACATACTCTCGTGCCCGCTGATCAAGATCCGGAACACGCGCGTCACCTTCGGCCCCCACGAAAAAGTGACGGGTCTTGGCACGATCGAGTTCTATTCCGAAGAAATGCCCGGCGCGGATTTGCACTGGTACCACATCCGCCACTGCGACGAGGTCCACGCCCGCGTCCGCCGCGCCATCGAGAAAGCCATCGACAGTCAGCCGCACATCTGACCGTCTTTCGGCTTGTTGTCACCTGTGGTCGTCCAATCCGGTGGCTGTGAGTTGTCAGGCGCAAGTCCGAGCGCTCCGAGAAAAGACCGCCGGTAAGCTGGGCATCCCGCCGCATGCCGCCTCATGGGGCGATTCCACCAGGAATGATCGACCGAACGGCACCTCACGAGTTGGCTGGTGTGAATCTCGCAAAGCGGCGCGCGCCGCGGATTGAATATCCAGTGAAATGTCGGCGGAACGGTCCGTGCGCAATCTGAACGCGAACTTAATCCGAGTTTAGCGCCGCGCTCATTCTGTCTTAAAGACCGTCGCGTACCCTCCCTGCGTCGGCGGCGCGGAACGGTGGTCCGAGTCGCCGCCGGCCGTCGAACGGATTCCAAGACGGCCGTTTTCATGCTGACCAACAACCCGTAACACAAGGAGGCTGGGTATGTCGTACCGGCAGAGCAGGCACGCCTTGTACGGGCCGCGCGAACTGCGCGCCTTCACACTCGTCGAGTTGCTTGTCGTCGTTTCCGTCATCGCGCTGCTCATCAGCATTCTGCTGCCGAGCCTGAAGAAGGCTCGCGAGCAGGCCAAGGCCGTCAAGTGCGCCGCCAACTCGCGCCAAGTCGGCCAGGCCATGTCCACCTATCTCGCGGAGGGCAGTTCGTGCTATCCACCGGCATACGTGTACCCAACTGACCAGTCCGCCTCGTGGACACCCACGTTGCAGGCCACATCGCCTGTGCCCAACGGGTATCTCCACTGGTCGCATTTCCTGTACAGCGGCGGCAAGGTCAAAGCGGACGCTTTCCAGTGCCCGTCTTTTCTGCATGGCGGTGCGCCGCGCACGAATCCGGGGCTCAAGCGCGAAGACTGGGAACTCGGCGTGCAAAAGGACGCCGGCGGCAACGTCAATCCCAACAGCCTCGCGGACAAGCAGGCGCCTCGAATGGCCTATGCCCCCAACGCCGCCGTCGTGCCCCGAAACAAGTTCACCAACATCCTGTCAGGCGGCGTGCGGCACAATGTCTTCGTCAACGAGAACTACATCAAGCGCCCCGGCGACACGATTCTGATCGCCGAGTACCTGCGGAACTGGAAGGCGCTGGGCATCTCCGACCACGACAAGTACGTGCTCTGCAAGTCACATCGGCCCATCAACGTCTTCTATCACCTCAGTTCATCGTTCAATGAATACGAGGCCCCGGAGCAGAGCCCCGGGTTCATCTACGGCACCAAGGGCAGCGCGAGGACAGCAGCCGAGTACGGCCTGCTTAAGACCCGCGACGTCGAGAACAAGACCAACGTCCTCGATTGGACATCCGGCATCGCCCAGATCAACGCCGTCGGCAGGCATCACCCCGGCGGCGACAGCATCTACGGAGGAACCGGCAATTACACCTTCGTCGACGGCCACACGGAACGGTTGACGCCGCTGCAGACACTCAAGCAGCGTAAGTGGGGCGATCGCTACTACTCGCTGAGCGGAAGGAACGAGGTTCTCAACATGGCCGCGCCGCAGTAGCACGGTCATCGTGTTCGCAGCGACCGGCGACAAGACGTACGACGGTCAAACGGCAAGCGAAGTCCACCAGTCAGGCGGAAGGAGGAGACGCACAGGCGGACTGGGGAGAGATGTGGTGACGCAGATCGCGCTGAGGAGGAGGGGAACCATTCATTCCAACGAAACACCAGGGAACCACGCCACCAGCCCGGATGACTTTCGACAGGCACCGGACCGGCGGCGGATCCCCCGCGGTAAACGATCGTCCGGCCGTGCAATCGGACAACCGGCCAAGTTGCATTCAAAAGGAGCGAAGAAGCATGATCAATCGCATTCTGGCAGGCGCGCTTGCGGTGCTCGTGAGCGCGATACCGGCCGTTGCCGTTATCGACTGCGACAACAACGGCGCCGGCACGGACGGCAACATCACGATCCACGGTGGCCAGGTGAACATGGCCGGAGCGAGTCTTTTCGCGGACTTCTTCCGGCAGGCTGCTTCCACCAACGACTGGATCGACGCCGACACCGATGGATTCTTCGGGTTCTATGAGAACGATCCCAATTTCGAGTTCATCGACCAGCTCGCGCCGCTCTACCCGGTGGGCGGTTCGCTGGACACCTGGTGGGCCTTCAACTACCGCAGCGTCGGTTCGGTGGAGGGGTTCTCCGAGTTCATCGACAGCCAGCTCTGCGGTATCGTTCCCGACAACGCGCCTTCGGAAGCCGGCTTGTTCAACCGCTTCCTCTACGCGGATCTCGGTTCTATCGTGGACGGCTGGGGCGGCTACGTGAACTCCAGCGGCACGCCGCTCGCGCAGTGCTCGATCGACGGCACTATCCTCGACGTCCCCGGTCAGTGGGCCATTACCTACGAGGGCACCCCGAAGTGGAACGCCACCCCCGGCGAGGGCGGTTACGGCCTCAACTACATCGAGTCCTCGACCGGCGACGTCTCCCAGCTTCAGAGCCTCTCTCGTGACTGCACCACCAACTCGCTCAACTTCGACACCGCCGACCCCAACGGCGACACGCTGTATAGCCTCGTTCTGGCCTGGGTGCCCATCGCCGCCATCAGCAATCGCGGCACCGGCCTGGAAGGCCTCAAGTTCAGCGAGATCCAGTACCTGCTCGTTACCGGCCGTATGCCCAACGGCGAAAACCTCGTCATGGCCACGCGTGACGTCGGCTCCGGTACGCGCAACGGCTTCTGCAACACGACCAACGTCGACCCAAGCTGGGGCCGCGGCGACAACATCGGCGAGCGCGACGATTCCAGCACGACCACGCTGCTCGGCCACGACTTCCAGCCCACCAACCGGGGTGGTTCCGGGCTGATGGAAAACGTCGTGCAGAACGACCGCCTGGCTGTCGGTTACACCGGCGTCGGCGGCGGCAGCCGTGCAGCCCGCGATTCCGCGCGCGGATTCTACGAAGTCCTCGGCGTCTGCAAGGACGTCGACCAGTACGGTGATCCGCTCTGCGACTGCGACTCGACCGGCTTCGTTCGCCCGACGATCGCCAACGTGGTTGACAACTGCAATGCGTGCACCGGTTACCAGATCGGCGGCAGCGAGTCCGTTGTCGTTCGCGGTGACCCCAACGCCAACCGCGACCCCGGCGACGACCTGTTCAACTCGAATGGACCGGCCATCACCAACCAGGCCGTCGCCGATTACCTCAACAACATCTTTGACAGCATCGCCGAGTTCACGCAGGACCCCCTCGGCGGCCAATGTGCCAACAGTTACACGTGCAGCAACACCGTGTGCAGTGACACGTTGCTCGACTGCAATTCCAACGGCGATTGCAACGGCGGGGCGACGTGCGGGCTGTTCCTCGACTGCACCACCGACGCCGACTGCGGCTTGACCGGCACGTGCTCGGTCATTCGCTCCTGCGCGGATAACAGCGATTGTGATGCCCAGGACTACTGCGGCCTGATCGTCAATTCGCCGGCCCAGTCCATGGCTGCCGCCTACTTCCTTCCCGCGGCGATCGATTGTGTCGGCGAGTTTGATCTGCCGCTCGTTTTCAGTCCGACCGACGCCAATCTGGGTCTCCGGGCGTACACGCTGGCCAACAACGGGTTTGGCTGGAACGGTGACACCCACCCGTACGGCTCAACCAATATCGCCGGGCTCGTACCCACGCGGCTCGCGCTGGGCGGCGGGGCCGTCTACACGGACGGTCAGGCTGCCGATTACGTTTACTGGAACGGTTCTTCCTACGTCGGCGTTGCGGCCGGGAACGATCTCAGTGCGCGCAACCGCGTCCAGGGCGATTTCAACGAGGACTTCGCCCGCAGCATCAATGACGCGACAGAACTGGTTAACGCGTACTACGCGCCGCGCGCCTGGCAGAAGACCGCAGCCGCCATCGGTTCCGGCGGTGCCGGTGAGATGGCTGCCGACAACGCCATCCCCGAAGTCCTCGGCGACTTCAACGGCGACGGTGAATTCTCCAAGGAAGACCTCCGCTACTTCATGGACGGCCTTGCCAACTCCAACGGCTACCTCGATCGCAAGGCCGGTGCCATCGCGGTCGACACGCAGATCAATGCCCTTGGCAAGCCTTGCCCGTGGGCCGACACCAACGGCCTGCTCAAGATTGCCCCGACCGCGCCGGGGTTGCCGTCGGCGAGCTACCCCGACCCGACGTTCATCACGCCGCACGACGCCAACGACGTCGATCGACCGTTCCTCGCGACCGGCAAGTCCTACGCCATCGGCGACTTCCGCGGCGACGTGGCGGGCGCCACGCTCGATGTTCAGGGACGCCGCCCGAACGCCGGTGGTCCACCGACCGGATGGGATGGACAGGTGAACGCCGCCGACATCGACTACTGCTGCAGCTTCGTTCGCCAGCCGCTGGCCTGGGACAATCTTGACGATGCCGTTTTGCTTGACCTGAGCTGCGACATGAATGGCGACCTGGCGGTCGACTCGGGCGACATCGGCGAGCTGGTGGAGACGATTCTCGGCACGGACTACGGCGACGCCAACCTCGACGGTGCGGTTGATGGTGATGATCTCGCCATCGTGCAGGCGACGATCGCCGGCGGTGGCTGCAACGCGGAAGGCACCTGCGGCTGGACCGACGGCGACTTCACCTGTGACGGGTATGTCGACGCAACAGACGAGGACTTCGTGACCGGTCCGGACGGCGACTACGACAACGATGGTGACGTCGATCTTGCTGACTATGCCGCGTTCCAGGTTTGCTTCGGCAGCGCCGCGACCGGCGCTTGTGCCCAGCACTTTGAGCTGTCCAGAGACGGCGTCATCGATCTCGACGATTACGACGCGCTCGCGGCGCTGATGACCGGTCCGCAATAGCGCTTCGTGCTCTCCAATCTCGCGCAGGGCTCATGCATGCGTGACGCTGCGAGTGCGTGAGCCTCCGGGTAAGCCAGGGTCCGACCATGCCGGCCGGCCCTGTCTCTCCTTATGCGCATACGCTCGGCTCGGTCGCCGCGGTGCGCGAGCTCGTTTTGAATCTGTGATTTCTTTTCCGCCGTGACGTATCGATCGTGCAGGGACAAAGTTGCCGTCGTTCTGCCCAGTTATTCACTGACAGATGGGATTCGCTGCGCTTGACGCCCTCCGCCCATACGCGGTATCAGGCTCTCGGCGTCTCACCGGAACCGAGCGAGCCACAACTTCAATCGAGGATTGCAGATGGCGTTTGCGAGTGGATCGGTCACGTTTCGGCGGTATCGGGTCATCGGTTGCCCGTTTGAGTGCATTGACGATCGCTTCCTCGAAGCGCTGACCGCCCACGGCTTCGGCCGACACCAGAGCGCGGCCGACGACGGCCGGCAGATCGGCTGGATATCGCCGCTGCATCTGTTCGACGTGGACTTCGCGGCGGAGCGCGTCGCCGCCGGCCCATACGCCCACTTTCGCATGCGCCTCGATCGCATCACGCCGCCGGCCAGCATCCTCAAAAGCTACGTCGAAATCGAGAAGCTCGCCGCGCTGGAAGCCTCCGGCCGCGACTACCTGACCCGCGAGGAGCAACGCCAGGCACGCGACGGCGCCGCCGCCCGCGCGAACAAGGAAGCCGCCAGCGGCGCCTTCCGTAGGATTTCCGCCTGCCCGGTGCTCTTTGACCTCGAAGGCCGCTGCTTCTACGCGGGCAGCACGAGCGACGCGCTCAACGATCGAATCCGCGCGCTTTTCGAAGACACATTTGACGCCAGGCTTGAACCGGTCACCGTCCACGCGCTCGCCGCAGACCTCGCGAGCGAGCTCGGTCTGTCTCGCAACTTCGAGGACGCCCGCCCGGCGCATCTCGTTCCCGTGCCGGATGGCATCGACGGCGACTTCTTTACCAGCGACCCCGCGGACCGCGGCTTCCTCGGCCGCGAGTTCCTTTCCTGGATCTGGTACCGCGTGGACCGTGCTGAGGGACTCTTCCGCCTCGCCGGCGGCAACGGCCAGCGCACGATGCCTGCGGGCGAGCTCGCCGCCTCGATCGTGACCGCCGCCCAGCTTCGTTGTGACTTCAATCTGACCGGACGGACCACCATTCGCACGGACGCGCCGACGTCGGTGCCCGAGGCCAGCGCCGCAATTGCCTCCGGCAAGCAGCCGACCAAGCTCGGGCTCATCCTCGGTGGTTCGACGGGGGAGTGGACCCTTGCGCTCGACGGCCTCCGTTTCGACGTGTCCGGCCTCACGCTGCCGCCTTCGCAGCAGCCGACGCCGGCGGCCCGCCTCGAAGAGCGCGCCGATGCCGTCGTCGAGGCGGGGCGTCAGCTTGACGCTCTCTTCGCGACGTTCCTGCAAACCCGCCTTTCTTCGGATTGGCCGGCGGAACTTGGCCGGATGTCCGCCTGGGCCGCCAAGGGCCGGCTTGGATCGCGGCAGGCGAGGCCCCGACTCGTCTCTGCCTGATGCTGCACTCCCAGCCCCTAACCCAGTCAGGGAGGCCGGGTGGCGGTAAGCTCCTCGCGGCGGAGCAACTCGAAACTCGGCGCGCTGCGCTGCAAGTCGGAATACAGAAACCTCTTTTTGCCTTTGCCCGGTCAATGTGAGCACGACTTTCGTGTGACAGGGAACAGCTCTACGCGGAGTTCGTTTATCACTTGTACTGGAACTGTTGAGCCGCTACTCTATTTGACTGAAGTTTCGGGCCATCTCTCTCAAGACAGAAGGAGGTAGTTTATGTTGACGCGTAATCTCTCTATACGCGCCGGCGGTATCGTGCTTGCCTTGGCCATGACGGCATATGCCACGCCGTTGATCGGGTCAGGATCGAACTTGGGAATCCCCTCGCCGAATCCCGGCGAGCCCCCGCGGCAAGGCGCGACGCTCTCGGGCATCACCGGCAGCGGCTTCGACGGGACATGGACAGCCCCGGCGATGTCGCCCTGGATCGGCACGTTCTCTGCGATAGGGCCGGTGCCGGCCAGCAACTCCTACCCCGCCGGCACCACGCGATACGACTTCAACACGCTGACCGCCGGATTGCTCCCCGCCGGAACATACTTCACGTTTGGCGACGTGGACGGTGGCTCGACCACCAGCGAGAAGTTCATCCTCCACGCCTACGACTCCGGCGGCGCCCTCATTACCACCCCCTGGCTCGATGAGCCGCTGGCCGTCACCGGCGTCGGTACTGGTTCCGGCGGTTCCTACGTGTCGACCGACATACCGGGCTGGGAATGGGACGCAGGGCTCAGCCAGTACACGATCGACGGTACAACGGTTACTTCTGTCGGAAATCCCAGCCTCACCGTTTGGCTGGAGAGCAACATCGACATGGCGTCTTTGAGCGTCGAGCGAACGTCGAACTTCGCCAACTTCGGTCTCAGTGCGCCGATTCCTGAACCCGCGACGGGCGCGATGCTGGCGGTTTTCGGAGCGACTGCCATATGCGGCCGGCGCCGCCGCGCGCCGCGCTCGTAGCAACTGATCGGGCAACAAAGATAGTCAATCAGTCGCTTCGCCGGCTGATTTGCTGATTCCGGAGCGGAACCGCAACGATGCGGTGCGGTTCAACGTAGTCAGTTTGCGCTCGGATTCCTGACGTTCGATCGTCCTTCGCTGATGGGATCGCAAGGGCGCTTCTGTTTCGTCGGTGTGCCGCATTCGGGACAGACGCCGCTGACGCTGCCGCGCAGGTTGTAACCGCAGACCCGGCATTGACCGGGATCGTACGCAGAGGCCCGGTCTCGCCACCAGAGCCACGCCGTCACCAGCGCCGCGGGGACGACGATCTTCCAGAGCGTCGCATTTGACGGCGAGAACGTAAACTCCCATTCGTATGCGACGACCATCTGGACGCAGAACAAGAGTCCCGCCCACTTGAGAATTGTCCTCAGACGCAGAGGGCGTTTGCGCATCTTTCGTAACTTTGACGCGGCTACGTGACAAACAGCGTCGCCGCGGCCTGATCGTCGAGACCTTCCTGCCTCGGGACGAACTCCCGCGCAGATGTCTCCGCGGCGATGCCGTCACGTCGCGACGATGTTGACCAGGCGGCCGGGGATGGCGATGACCTTGCGGATCTTTTTGCCCTCGAGCGCCTGGCGGATCTTGGGGTCGGCCAGGGCCGCCTCCTCGAGCGTCTTGGAGTCGGCGTCGGCACTGGCCATGATCTTCGCCCGCACCTTGCCGTTGATCTGCACGGCGATCTCCACCGTCTCATCCCGGGCGAGGCGCTCCTCGTACTGGGGCCAGGGCTCGTACGCGAGGCTGCGGTCGTGGCCGAGCCGCGACCAAAGCTCCTCCGCCAGGTGCGGGGCAAACGGGGCGACCACGAGCACGAACGTCTCGATCACGCGGCGCGGCCGTTTGTCCAGCGGCGTCATCACGTTGACGAACTCGAAGATCTGCCCGATGGCCGTGTTGAACTTGAACTCCTCGATGTCGGCGCCGACTTTCTTGATCGTCTTGTGCAGTATGCGCAGCGCCTCGTCGGACGGCGGGTCATCTGACAGCGCCGGCGAAAGCTCATTCGTACCCGCGTCGACCACCAGCCGCCAGATGCGGTTGAGCAGCTTGTGCACGCCGGGCACGTCGCGCGTGTTCCACGGCTTCGAGGCCTCCAGCGGGCCCATGAACATCTCGTAGCAGCGGAACGTGTCCGCCCCGAACTGCGCGATCACGTCGTCCGGATTGACCACGTTCTTCAGCGCCTTGCTCATCTTGGCGATAGCCTGCACCACCGGCTCGCCGCTGCGCCGATCGACGAACGTGCCGTCCGGCCGCTCCTCGACCTCGTCCACGGGCACGTTGATGCCCCGCTTGTCGCTGTAGGCGAAGCTCTGAATCATGCCCTGGTTGATCAGCGTGGTGAACGGCTCGGCCGTCGAAACGTGGTCGAGATCGTACAGCACCTTGTGCCAGAAGCGGGCGTACATGAGGTGCAGCACGGCGTGCTCGGCACCGCCGACGTAGGTGTCGATCGGCATCCAGTAGCGTTCCGCGGCGCGGTCGCAGAAGCGCTCGGCATTGCCGGGATCGATGAACCGCAGGTAGTACCAGCACGAGCCCGCCCACTGCGGCATCGTGTTCAGGTCGCGCGTCCACGTCGCGCCGTCGATCTCGACGGTCTTCCATTCCGTGGCCCGGCCAAGCGGAGGCTCGGGCAGAGCGTCCTTGTCGTGCGAGACCGCGGGCTTGAAATCCTCGACTTCGGGCAGTTCGAGAGGCAGATCGCTTTCGCTTAGGCCGCGCGTCTGACCGCCGGGACCGTGGAGAATCGGGAACGGCTCTCCCCAATACCGCTGCCGGGTGAAGACCCAGTCGCGCAGCTTGTAGTTGACGGCGCCGCGGCCGACGCCGTGTTCGTTGAGCCACATGGTGATGTTCTCTTTGAACTCGGCTGTCGTCTGGCCGTTGAACGTGCCGGAGTTGACCGCCAGCCCCTCGCCGGTGAAGGCCTCGCTGAAGACCGCCGGGTTCTCGGCGTAGGCGGGCATCGCCACCTGGTTGATCCAGCTATCGTCGCCGTCGATCAAGGCGCTGGCGTTCTGCGCGGTGATGCCGCCAACAATGCCGGCCGCCCGGCTGGCGGAGTCGAGCACCTCCTCTTTGAAGTTCGGCCGGCGGATCTTGCGGCAGTACTCCTCGTCGATCGCCCCGCGCAGGATCTGCTCGTGCAGCCAGGTTTCGTCGGGCTGCACCACCGGGACAATCGGCAGATCGAACGTCTTGGCGAACTCGAAGTCGCGTGTGTCATGCGCCGGTACGGCCATGATCGCCCCGGTGCCGTAGCTCATGAGAACGTAATCGGCGACCCAGATCGGAATGCGCTGCTCGTTGACGGGATTGATCGCGTACGCCCCGGTGAACACGCCCGTCTTTTCGCGCGTGTCGGCCGTGCGATCGAGGTCGCTGCGATGCCGCGCGGTCTCGACGTAGCGCTCGACGTCCGCCCGCTGCTCCGCCGTCGTGATCCGTCCGACCAGCGGATGCTCCGGCGCCAGAACCATGTACGTCGCGCCAAAAAGCGTGTCCGGCCGGGTGGTGTACACGCGAATGACGAAGTCTTCCGTCTTGCCGGGCAGGCCGCGACCCGCCCGTTCCTTGGTCCAGGCTTCATAATCGGCAACGACCGGCGCGTCCACCGAGCCGGAGGCGACGGCAAAGTCCACGTCGGCGCCTTTGCTGCGACCGATCCAGTTCCGCTGCATCAGCTTGATGGGCTCGGGCCAGTCAACGAGCTCGAGGTCTTCCAGCAGGCGCTCGGCATACCGCGTGATGCGCAGCATCCACTGGCGAAGCGGCCGGCGGTAGACAGGGTGGTTGCCGCGATCGCTGCGGCCTTCGCTGGTGACCTCTTCGTTCGCCAGCACGGTGCCGAGCGCGGGACACCAGTTGACCGGCACTTCGTCGAGGTACGCGAGGCGCTGGCGGTTGAGCACGGTGTCACGCTCTGACACCGACAGGTCCGCCCACTTGCGGTGGGGCTGATCGGCGGGATTGCGCACGAGGTCGAGGGCGTCGTCCACGCCGATCTTGTTTGCCTCAAGCTGTTCGATCAGCTCCGCGATGGGTCGGGCCCGGCCGCGGACCAGGCGTCCGTTCGGATCCGTCCAGACGGCTTCGTCGTAGTAGCTGTTGAACATCTGGAGGAAGATCCACTGGGTCCACTTGTAGTATTCCGGCGTGCTGGTGGCCATCTCGCGCGACCAGTCGTAGCTGAAGCCGAAAAGCTTGAGCTGGCGGCGCATGTTGTCGATGTTGCGGGCCGTGGTCTCGGCCGGGTGGACGCCGGTCTCGATGGCGTACTGCTCGGCGGGCAGGCCGAAAGCGTCGTAGCCCATGGGGTGGAGGATGTTAAAGCCCTTCATCCGGCTGTAGCGGGCGTAGATGTCGGTGGCGCAGTAGCCAAGGGGGTGGCCGACGTGCAGCCCGGCCCCACTGGGGTAGGGGAACATGTCGAGGATGTACCGCTTGGGCCGGCCGGCATCGAAGTCCGGGGCGCCCGGATTGCCGATGCGGAACGTTTTGTTGTCCTGCCAGAACTTCTGCCAGAGGGCCTCGATTGCGGCGAAGTCGTACCGGCCGGGGTCGCGGCTGGAGCGTTGGGCATCCGGTCCCGATGGCTGCGGGCCACGGGCCGGGTCGGGCCTATTGTCGTGCTGCTCGGGCATGGTGCTCAATCCTGTCGTGGAACGGTCGCCGGGCACCTTTTCAGGCGAAGACCGTGTGAGTCTATCGGGGCCCGGTGTATGGGACAACGGCCAACGGCCGTCGTGGACGGGAATAACGGGTTTTGACGGCCCAATCCGTTGTCGTTCCAGCAGCGACACTTCGGTGTCGATGATGAATAGTATCCCACGGGTGGTTGTTCGCCTCGCGGATGGGGATCAGGGAACCGGACAAGTCCTACATGAACGAGACGCCAAGGGGGTGCCACATGGCACGCGGCGGAAACAAGGCGCGGGGGCCGGAGAAAGACGACAGCCCGTTCTACCCCGGACGGCAGGACGGCGACAGCCGCGCGAAGGTCGAGAGAACCGCGAGCACGGGCCGAAGCGGTCGGGGTCGCCGGCAGGGCAGGTCGGCCTCGTACGAGGATTGGAACTGCAGCGAGCTCTACGAGCGGGCTCGGCAGATTGGGATTGTGGGCCGGTCGCGCATGTCGAAGAAAGAGCTGATCGACGCCTTGCGTCGGCCGTAAGTTGAATGCGACGGTCTTGGAGACCTGCCATCGTGGCCGCCGCGGGACGCTCATCGGCGCTCGAACAGGCCCATCACTTCGGCCTTGTCGATGACATGGTCCTGCATGGCCTGCTCGACCTGTTCCGCGTTGGCGCCGGGGTCGAGGCCGAGCGAATCGGTGTCGAGGGCGAAGACCATGAAGTAATAGCGGTGCTTGCCGTGGCGCGGCGGTGGCTGCGGCCCGCCGTAGCCGTTGAACTGGAAGCCGTTTCGGCCCGGCTTGCCGGCGCTCTGCCCGGCGTCGATTGAGTGAACGTCTGCAGGAACATCGTAGAGCAGCCAGTGAGTGAATGTGCCACCGGGGGCATCCGGATCCTGGGCCATGATGACGAAGCTGCGCGCCTCGTCCGGCGTGCGATCCCAGCGGAGACCCGGTGAGAGGTTCGCGCCGTCGCGCGCGAAACGCTCGGGGATGGGCCCGCCTTCGACAAACGCATTCGTCGTCACGCGCATGGACATCGGTTCATCTCCTGTTTACCTGTTCGCATCTTCATCTGCGCGGCGCACGTGGAAGCCGGCCTGCACGCTGCGCTCAGCGAGCGGGGGCAGTCCGCCAGGAGCGGCCTCGGCATACAGAACTGTGTCGGGCGGAAGGTCGGCGGCGCGATACACGCGCTGCGAGCGATCCTCGAGGAGGACCGGCATGTCTTCGGTGGCCCCCTCGTGCTCCGTGGTCAGCAGACCGGTGCGAACGTCTTCAGCGACCTTGCTCTGCTGCTCGGCATCGAACTTTATTGCTCGCCAGTACACGTTAAGCGTGGGCATGGTATTAATCCTCCGCGCGAGTTCCCTCGTCACACACTATGAGCACGATAAGCCGGGCAGGTAAGGAACGACTTAATTCGGCCTTAAATATTCGTCATCGGCGAGTCCACCCTCCGGGCGAATGACCCGGCGAGAGGCACACACTTCAACGAGGCAGGCGGCTGACTTAGAGTCAGCTTCCATCCGTCCGGTTTTCGACGTACTTGCGCAGGGCAATCGCATTTTCAACTGCGTATCCCTGGGCGTCGTTGTTGAAGTACGCGAACACGTCGCGCCCATCGGCGAGCAGGTCGGCGATCCGACCGGCGACGGCACTCAGCGCCTGCGGCGAGTACTGGTGCGCG
>JBECKQ010000469.1:0-7426 GCA_040235375.1 Phycisphaerae bacterium
GGACAGGTCAGGTCATTCCTTCGATTTTCTTTTAGCTATCAGTGACGAACTATTGGCGTCGAAGATCAGACGCCGTTGCCTGGCTGACCCGGCGGCAAACCGAACCAGCTCCGCGATCACGAGTCCGGCAGCGATCGTGGTGATGTGGATGGGCACGCCGGACGGACCGATCCCGCCCACTCTGTTCACCGCCGCGTCGAACGCTGTCGGACCACGCATGCACTCGATCCGGCTAACACTATCGGCGATCTCACATGTCACGACGATCGTGCGGTCAGTGACATGCTCAGAAACTGCTGACCATTGCCGCCTTGCGTGCGGACGGCAGATGACGACGTCGAACGGGCCAGTCTGCGCCTTCCGCAACCGGGCGACACCTGTCGCAGTCTCGACATCGAGTCCGGGGTTGATTTCGTGACAGCGCTGCGCTGTGGCCTCCCCACACGACCGATCAATATCCTCGAACGCGTAACCCTCTGCAGCTTGCCCGATCCGCGTCACCTGTCTTGAGTCCACCAGCAGCAGTCGGTTTACGCCGAGTGCCGCCAGCTGCGTCGCCACCAGGCGGCCGATGCCGTCAAGGCCCAGAACAATCACGCTCCGGATGCCCGGCGGCAGGCGTTGGCGCACCGCGGGCGTCTTTGCTCGTCGTTTCATGATGTCGTCTCCTGATGTGGATGTTCACACCGGAATCGGCGGGAACAAGAGGTGTTCAGTGCTGTCCAGTCAGGCGGCCGCCACAGTGCTCTGCGCGGCCTCTTCTTCCTCGTCCGGCACGTAATCGCTGCCGAGCGTCTCCTTGCTCGGCGGCAGACCTGCGTTGATCGGCATCAGAACCCAGCGCGTAGCCTGCGAACCCTCGCCGTATACCAGTGCCGGACACCCGGACACGGTATCGCTGCCCGGACTGCACTTGTTCTGACCGACGTCGATAATCACCCGATCGTCGGGGATCGAACGCAGGGCATCGAGCAGGAAGGACGGATTGAAGCCGGTAACGATGTGATTATCACCGCCGCCGCCGATGAACTCCGCGGGCACCGAACCGCTCGCCGTGCCGATCTCGCCGGAACCGGCGCTGACGGTTACCCTGTCAGCCGACAAGTCGATCGTAATCCCCCGATTGCAGAGGTCCGTGGCGAGCGACACCTCCTGGATCAGCTCGATGAACCGCCGCCGGTCGATGGCGAATCGCGACTGGCTGGCCGGGATGACATCTCTGTATCGCGGGAACGTTCCCTCCGGCTCCCGCGACCACAGCAGCCAGCGCGGTCCCCCGATGTACACGTCGGCGGGCTCCGGCTGCTCCTGGCCCTTGGCATCCTTGGTCGGCGGATTCGGCTTGATGCGAATGACGACGTTGGCGTCGACCTTCGGCTCAATGAGCTTCTGCGCGACTGTCGCCAACTGGCGGGGCAGGATGGCTGTACCTCTGAACGGCCCTTCGACTTCGGGCAGTTCGCACACCACCATCCGCCGGCCGTCCGTGGCGACGAGCCGCGTGCCGGCTTTGTCGCTTTCCAGCAGAAGGCCTTCGATGGCGTACCGACTCGGCTCGTGGGCCGTTGCCAGCAGCGCTGTGCCGAGTCCTGCCTTGAACTCCGCAGGGGCGCACAGGAAATGCCCGCCGTCTGGAATCTCGCGCACGAGCGGGTATTCCTTCGGATCAAATGTCGGCAGCGCGTGCTCGACGGCACCGCCGTTGACCATGAGGTGCAGCCCACCGCCGACACCGTCGAGACGCAACGTGCACTCCGGCGACTTGGCCGCCTTCAGCCGGCGGGCCAGCTCATCGCACGCCACCACGCACGTGCGCAGAGCGCCCTCGCAGTTGACCGTCGTCACGAGCGAGGTTTCGAGATCGGTCCCGGCCAGTTGGAGCTGACCGTGACCCGCCCGAAGCCGGACGCCGGTGAGAATCGGCTTGGGCTGACGGCTGACGATAACCTTGCTCAATCTCGTGAGCGCGGCCAGGAGCTGCTTGCGGTCCAATTGGCAGCGAACAGGTTGTTTCCTTACGCCCCGGGGCATGAAACCACCTCCTCTCCGTCGAGCTGCGCAGCGGGGTCCAGGAAGCACCGGGTCGGCACCGATTCGTCGAGCCGGTGGAGGGAGCGATTCACGGCGTCCACTTCCTGGCGAAGCGCAGGATCGCTGCAGAACAGATGAGGAAGATCTTTGCAGTCGAGTTCGCGTACGCTGAGCATCATGGTTCGTTCTCCGGCCGCCCTCGGCGCAGACCGCGGGCGGGCTTGGTCATGGGTTTGGACGTAATTCAAAGGCAGGGAAACGGCCGACGGGATCAGTCGCGCGTCGTTCGGCACAACGCGTACACAACGGCGACGAGCACCGCGGTCAGCCACATGGCCGGCACCGGGGCGATGCGGTGGAGGATGAGCAGGACAAAGGCCACCAGAGCGAGGCCGAGGAACGCTTGGCTGTCATTCATGAGGACCTCCTGCGTGTGGGATGACGGCTGCGGCGATGGTGCTGGAGCCGGCCCCTTCGTCGAGCGGACTGTGCGTCGTGAATGATCTTCGCCAACTGGCGGGCGCACTCGCCGACGGGCTGGAAGATGAGGACATCGACCAGTCGCAGCCAGGTTGTGAACGCGCTGTCCGGCTTGCGTGGGCGAGGCGAGTCAAAATGCCTGTCTTCGTTGTCGAGCATGCTTCATCCCTCCCATCGCTTGCATGCGTTCTGGAACGGACACGTCGCGCAGTTCATCGCCGACGGCGAGGGAAAGAAGCTGCCGGCAACGATCGCCTGCCACACCCGCTGCACGACCGCCTTGATGCGGGCGATCTCCCGCGGGTCGGGCGTGAGCATGTGGCGGTGGACGGCGGGTTGCTTGCCCCTGGTCAGGACGATCCACTCGATTTCCATTGGCTTGCCGCACGCTTCGGCGAGCGGCTTGACCA
The DNA here is from genome assembly GCA_040235375.1 of Phycisphaerae bacterium. Classification (GTDB taxonomy): domain Bacteria; phylum Planctomycetota; class Phycisphaerae; order UBA1845; family UBA1845; genus JBECKQ01. The sequence goes on from JBECKQ010000469.1 coordinate 2,922, forward strand.
GCTCCGAATAGAGCAGTTGCTGGGGCGCGGATTCCTGGATCTTCGACTCGCCCCAGGCGCTGCGGCTGGTCTTGAAATCCGTGATCCGCAGCGCTGCCGGTGTCACCGTGATCAGGTCGATCCGGCCGAGGATGTCCGGGCAGCTTTCAACGATGCGGGCACGCAGTTCTTCCTCGACTCCCAGCAGCTCACCGTCGGCCAGGGACACGTTGCTACCCTGAAACGCTGTGAGCATGCGCGCGGCGAGATCCTTCAGGCTGGCCTCGCTCTCGCCGTTGTTGAACCGGATCGAGCCGGCGGCCTCGAACTGCCACACGCGTTCGTACGTGTCGACCAGTTCGTCATGGCCGGGTGGATCGGCAGCCTCAAACAACCGCCGGAAGTGCAGCTCGATCGCCGCGTGCACGGCGCCGCCGAACGCCAGGCTGGACGGCTTGAACTCCGGCTCCCGCTGGGCGACGTACGCGAAGTAGAATCGCAGCGGGCACCGCTGGTACGTGCTGATCGAGCTGTAAGACAGGTAATCCCGGTCGATCAGCCGGCGGGCGAGCTTGTTGGGGTTTTCGGTTCTGGATGACTCTCCCGGGGGCAGTCGCAGGAGTGTCCGGATCATCGACCACCCCCCTTCCGGCCGTTGCCGTTGCCGGCCTTGAGACCGTCGATAACGCTGGACGCCTCCCGCAGCGTCAGCTCGTCGACAGTGCTCACGGCGAAGCGTTCGTGCGCGAGTTGATCGGCATCCAGCCCCTGCCGCTGGCAGATGGAGCGGATGGCCCGGAGCTGACTGGTGGTGGCGTAGCGAACTTCGCCGTTGCCGTCTTGCTGGTTCGACTGGTTCGCGCCGTTCGGCTGGCCCGACTGATTGCGGTAACCCTGCCGGCCGTTCTCGGGCGGTGGGCCGCCGTTGTTCAGCTCGGCGTCGACGGACTGCTTGGCGAGGGCAAAGAGCTGCTTGACGCGGCCCATCAGGGCGTCGGGATCGCCGATAAGCCCCGATTCCAGTTCGAGTTCGACGTTGACGCTGGCTCCACGGGAGCCGTAGTTGGGTTCGCCGACCTTGCGGCTGAACCCGGCGTTGAGCTTGAGCATGATGGGTTCCTTTCTGGTTATTCCGGGGCTGACTAAGGGAAATCCCTCGCGGGGAGCTCCCCGACTCAAATTCTCTGGCTTCTGGCGCAGGAAATCCGGTAAACTCGCGGTTCAAGCGCGGTGGGACGCGACGGCTTGGAGGGACGGACAAATCCTCGCGCAGCGGGGAGTCGTTTTCGGGCCGGTAGCCGCTGCGCCACTTCGTGCGTCGACTCGACGCAAAGTCGGGGACACAACCCCGGCGACTGCGGTTGGGTTCAGATCAAGCAAGAGGGGCGGACTACGCCCGCCAGGAGAACGGCCCATGAAATCGGATTATTGTCTCTGGCTCGGTGTCGCGACTGCAGTGCTGTCGTCGAGCGTTGATTCCCTGTGGGCCAACTCGGCTCCAGTCGTCACAAATGTTACGGCTCATCAACGGACCGATGGCTCGAAGCTGGTGGACATCTACTACAACCTCACCGATGCCGACGGGGATGCCTCCACGGTGACGGTGCTGGCCAGCGGTGACTACGGGGCGACGTGGATCGTGCCCATCACGGCGGTGACTGGGCACATAGGAACGGGCATCGCGCCGGGAACGGACAGGCATATCGTCTGGGATTGCGCGACCGATCTACCGGGGGCGTTCGGCAGCCAGTACAGGGTACGCGTATGCGCTGATGATGGTCATGGCCCCGGCGGGATGGCCTTCATTCCCGGCGGCGAGTTTCAGATGGGCGATACGTTCAACGAAGGGTATACGGATGAACGCCCGGTGCACCCGGTATACCTCATCCCGTATTGCATCGACATCTACGAGGTCACCAATCAACAATACGCGGACGCACTCAACTGGGCTTGGGCGCAGGGGGGGCTGATCACCGTCACCAGCGGCGTGGTGTACAAGTACAACAGCGGCACGAGTTACCCGTTCTGCGACACGACGACCAGTTCGTCGTACAGCGGGATCACGTGGAACGGGAGCACGTTCGGCGTGGTCGCGGGCAAGGAAGATCACCCGATGGTGATGGTGAGCTGGTACGGGTCGGTCGCATACGCTAATTGGCGTAGCGGCCTGGAAGGCAAGACGCCTTGCTACGACTTGTCTAGCTGGACGTGCAATTTCGGGAGTGGCTACCGGCTGCCGACGGAGGCGGAATGGGAAAAGGCTGCTCGGGGTGGCACGGCCGCGCATCGCTTTCCGTGGTCGGACACGGACACGATCCAGCATGCCAGGTGCAATTACCGCAGCTACTGGTCTAACGGAGTCCCCGATTACCCCTACGACACTAGCCCCATTGAAGGCTATCACCCCTGCTGGGGAAGTGCCGGCTATCCCTACACCAGCCCGGTGGGTTTCTTCGACGGATCCCTGCGTTACAAGACGGAATTCAACTGGCCCGGCAACCCGACGAGCTATCAAACGGCGAACGGCGCCAACGGCTACGGCTTGCACGACATAGCCGGGAACGTATGTGAGTGGTGCAACGATTGGTATTCGAGCTGGTACTATTCGATTTCACCCGGCTCGAATCCGATGGGGCCGGGCGCGGGCACGTACCGTGTTGCGCGCGGCGGGTGTTGGGGCAGCATCGCCATCTCCTGCCGCGTGGCGTTCCGCTTCAACGGCAGCGCGCCGGGCACCCGCCACACCATCCTCGGGTTTCGTTGTGCGGCAGGGACTGAATAGTAGGTTGTGTTTTTGCAGCGTTGTTCGTTGTTATCGGGGGATCAATCGCCAAAGATTGCTGGAGATTCAATGGCTAGTCGCATGGATTTTTGTTTCAGCCACGGCTTCGGCTCGTCTGCCCTGGAGGCAAATAGATGTGTATAAACATCCCGCGAATCGGCGCCTTGTCGTTGTTGGCCATTGCAAGCTGGTGTCCGTCTTTGCGGGCCGATTCGGACTGTAGCGACTCAGTGGCATTCACAATCGACAACCGTGATCGAGACTGCAACAGCAATGGCGCACCGGATGATCAGGACATCGCGTCCGGCACGAGTGAAGACTGCAATGTGAATGCCGTTCCCGACGAGTGCGACATCCTCTTCGGGACAAGTCTCGACACCGACGGCAATGGAGTTCCGGACGAGTGTGGGGAATGCGCGGTGGACGAGGACTGCGATCCGGCTGCGCCGTTCTGCGACACCAGTTCCCATACCTGCGTTGCGTGTTTGGCCAACGACGACTGCGACGATGGGCTATTCTGCACCGGATCTGAGGCGTGCCAGGCTGGCGTGTGCGTGGATGGAGCAACTCCCTGCCAGCCCGGTCAATTCTGCGATGAGGTCGCCAGTCAATGCGCGCCCGACTGCAATGGAAATGGGATATCCGACTTGGACGAGGTCGACTCGGACAATGACGGCGTGATCGATGATTGTGACCTCTGCCCCGCTACGCCACAGGGTCAGGTCGTCGACAACCAAGGATGTGCTTGCGTGGAACTGGATGTCGACAGCGATGGGGTGAACAACTGTGACGACAACTGCCGCTTTACGCCCAATGGCCCCTCCCTCGGCACATGTGTCGAAGGAAATGCGGGTACGTGTCTGGTGGATCTGGACTGCGGAACGAGCGGGCTATGCAACACGGGGCAAGAGGATTCGGTGGGGGATGCCTGCGACTCTGACGACGACGACGACGGCTGGCCGGACTTCGGGGACAACTGTCCCACGGTGCCCAACCCGGGTCTCGAATGCCTGGACACGAATGGCTGTTGTGCCGTCGGTGGCGTGATTATTGATCCGGGTCAGCTTTGGCAGGTTGACTCGGATTGCGACGGCAACGGGGATGCTTGCGACGCCTGTCCGTACGACCCCGAAAAGACGGTGCCGGGCGTCTGCGGTTGCGGCATTCCTGACGACACTGGACCGGATTCGGACAACGACGGCGTCCCCGATGCCTGCGATGATTGCCCTGACACGCCCCTTGGAGAGGTGGTGGACAACAACGGGTGCTCATGTGGGCAGATGGACACCGACAACGACGGAGTGACCGATTGCACGGACAACTGCAGGTCCGTTCCCAATGGGCCCAACGGTGGTTCGTGCGTTCTTGACTGGACCGTTCCATGCGTTGCAAATCAGGACTGCGGGGCCAATGGACCTTGTCTTCTGAACCAGCAGGACACGGACAATGATGATGTTGGCGACGCCTGTGATGGTTGCCCCGGTACGCCCCCTGCAGAGCCCGCCAACGCCAGTGGCTGCTCCTGCAGCCAGTATGACGCCGACAACGACGGCATCGGCAACTGCAACGATAACTGCCCCTGGACTTCCAACATCGGCCAGGCGGATACAGATGAAGACGGCATTGGCGACGCCTGTGACGGGTGTCCCGCCACGCCCGCGGGTGAGAGTGTCAATCCCTACGGGTGTTCCTGCAGCCAGTTGGACTATGACATCGATGGCGTGAACAACTGCGTGGACAACTG
>JBECKQ010000089.1:0-5862 GCA_040235375.1 Phycisphaerae bacterium
CCGCACCATGCCGTTGAAGTCCATCGGCGACGTCAGGCCGACGTACGACGTGAAGTCCACCACCTCGGGCACGGTCCGCAGGTACGATTCAAAATCGCGGACGGCCGCGTCGGTCCGTTCGACCGTCGTCCCTTCCGGTAGGTCAAGCACGACCTGCAGCTCGTTCTTGTTGTCGAACGGCAGCATCTTGAGCGGTACGTGGCGCGTGGCCGCCAGGCTGGCCGCCAGTCCCGTCAGCACGAACATGATCCCGAGGAAGATCCACGCGTTTCGCCGCGAGCGCAGCAGCGGCGCCATGAGCGGGTGGAACACGCGATACAGGTAGGTCGCCTTCACTGCGCTGAGGTCGTGTGGATCTTCGACGTGGACTTCCTTCGCCGAGCGATACCGCCGCTTCAGCACGTGGTACGACATCCACGGCGTGATGGTGAACGCCACGACCATGGACATGATCATCGTCACGGGCACGTTCAGCGCCATCGGCTGCATGTACGGCCCCATCATTCCGGTGATGAAGAACATCGGCAGGAAGGAAACGATGACGGCCAGCGTCGCCGTGATCAGCGGCGGCCGGATTTCCGCCACCGCCTCGAGCACGATCGGCCGGCTTGCCCGGCGGTGCAGCCCGAAATGCCGCGAGATGTTCTCCACGTCGACGATAGGGTCGTCCACCAGCAGGCCCAGCGCCAATATCAGCGCGAACAGCGTCACCCGGTTGATCGTGTAGCCGAACAGCATGTTCACGGTCAGCGTCAGGCCGAACACGACGGGGACGGCCACCGTCACGATCATCGCCTCGCGCCACCCGAGGCCCAGCGTGAGCAGGGCGATCACAATGACGATGGCGACGCCGAGGGCCTCGACCAGCTCGTTCACCTTGTGGTCGGCGGTGAGGCCGTAGTTGCGGGTGATAACCACGTCGATGTCGTCGGGAATCACGTCGTGCTTGAGCCTTTGCGCCGCGTCGACAATCTCGTCGGCGACCCACACGGCGTTCGTGCCGCGCTTCTTCGCCAGGGCGATGGTCACCGCGGGCGAGGAAACTTCGTCGCTCGTCTCCTCCGCGGGCGGTCCGATCAGCGTGCCGGGGAACCCGGCCTCGTCCTCGAAGCCGCGGGCCGGCCCCCAGCCATGCCGGACGTACGTGGTGACCTCCTCCGGCCCGTCCTCGACATCGGCAACGTCTTGCAGGAACACCGGCCGGTCGCCCGAGATGGACACGACGAGCTCCTTGAGCTCGTCCGAACGGGCGAAGGCCTTGCCGGCGTCGACGCGGATCACCGCGTCGCCGCGGGAGAAGTCGCCGTCTGTCTGCGTCACGTTGGCCGCCTGGATGGCCCGCTGGATTTGCAGTGGCGAGACGTTGTAGGCCATCATCCGCTGGTTATCGAGGCGGACGGTTACTTGCCGTTTTTCCCCGCCGACGACGTACGCCCGCGACGTGTTCTTGACCTTCGCCAGCCGATCGACAACCTCGCCGGCGACGCGCCGCAGCAGGTAGCTGTCCGACTTCTGGCTCGTCAGCGTCAGCGTGACGATGGGAACGTCGTCGATCTCGATCGGCTTGATCACCCAGCCGGTGACGCCCGGCGGCACCACGTCGATGTTCTCGTCGATCCGCTTGTAGAGCTTGACCAGGCTGCGCTCGCGGTCCTGGCCGACGTAATAGCGTACCGTGATGATGGCGTGGCCTTCGCTCGACATCGAGTACACGTATTCAACGCCGTCGATCTGGTACAGCAGCTTCTCCAGCGGCGTAGACACGAGCTGCTCGACTTCCGCGGCCGAGTGGCCGGGAAAGTCGACGTGCACATCGGCCAATGGCACGACGATTTGCGGGTCTTCCTCGCGCGGTGTGACCAGCAGCGACGTGATGCCCAGCGCCGCCGCCAACACGATGAGAATCAGCGCGAGGTTCGAGTAGAGAAACGTGTGGACGATCGCCTGGACAAAGCCGTGCGTCTCGGCGCCGCTGGCGTTACCTGCTTTCATGTGCTGTTTACCCGGTGGATGTCGTCAGCTCGCCGGCTGCGGGAACTGCAACCCGCTCACCCGGCGCGAGACCTGCAAGAACTTCAATGGAATCATCGATCGTCTTGCCCAGCTCGACCACGCGTCGCTGGCGCACGTCCTTTCCACTGCGGGAGACGACCACGTCAATCAGATCGAGCTGCCCGACGTGGCGGATGGCCGCCTGCGGAATGACCAGCACCTGCTGCGTGCCGAGCGGGATGTACATGCGGCCGAACATGCCCGAATAGACGCCCGTCGGACATGGCCCGGTGACCTTGACGGAAAAGCTGCGGCTGGCGGATTCGGCCTCGGGCACGATCTCGCTGACCGTTCCCTGACACGTCTTGCGCAGGGCGTCGACGCGGACATCCACCGACTGACCGACGTTGAGCCGGTGGGCCAGTGACTCCCGCACGCGGGCGACGAGCTGCATCCGTGTCGGATCGTACAGCGTCAACAGAACCTCGCCGGGCTGGGCGGTGTCGCCTTCCTCCACCTGCTTGTCCACGACGATGCCGGTGATCGGCGCCTTGATCGTGGCATAGTCGAGGACGGCCTCCGCCTCGCGCTGCGCTTGTTCAGCTCGGTCGACGCCCGCCTCGGCCGACTTGAGGGCGGTGCTCGCCCGGTCGAACTCGATCTGCGCGGCCTGGCCGCCGTCGTGAAGCTCCTTGATGCGGTCGTACTCGATCTTGGCCTGTGCTTGCGTCGCCCTGGCGCTTTCCAGCTCTGCCTCGGCCTGCTTCAGCTTGGCCTGCAAGTCGGTGTCGTCGAGCCGGGCGAGAACGTCGCCCGCCTTGACATGCTGGCCGGCGGTCACGTTGACCTGGACGACTTTCGCCAAAAGCTTGGACGCCACTGCCGTTTCGTGGACCGCCCGGATCGTGCCAACGGCCGATTCATCCAGAGGGATCTCGATGAGCCGGGCTTCGACGATCTGGGCATCACCCACGGGCCGGCCGGCTTCAGCCGGTTCCGCCACCACCTCGCTGTTGATCTTCCGGTGGAATACGCCGGCGAGCAGCATCATCAGGAATGCGACCACGGCGACGAACGCCACACCGGCCACCACTGTTCGCAGCGCCGAACCACGCCGCCGCCTGCCTTTTGTCAAGGGCATGGACTGTTGCTCCAACACTTATGTATCGCGGGACCCGGCCCGCGTCCTATCCCGCCATATCATGTTACGCCGTCTCTGGCGAAATGCCATCAATTGTCGCGATGGTTGGAACTGCCTGACTCGACGGAATGGCCCGCGGAATCGTCGGAGCGGCAGCGACCATGCGCGGCTTCAGAAGTTCCGACATGTGCGGACACGCGGCTGGGGAGGCAAGGCGGGCCAGGGCATTTGAGGCTTGGTTCGCACGGCACCGCAAGAGCAGTGGCACACGGGGAGGTCGCCGTTTTTCACCACGGCCTGGCTGCGCTTCGCTGCGCCAGACCATGCCACCCGCGCCACCCTGCCACCGCTGTCACCCCACGCGGAGGACTGCTCAAGGAGTGGCGGCACACCGAAGCGCAGTGGCCTGCGGAATACGGAACGCCGCTGAAAACTGAACACTGAACACTGAACACTGAAAACTGCGCAGCCTTTCGCCCGGCCGGCCAACGGATATGATGACGTCGCGATCAGCGAACGCCAGACAGACGAAGGGTGCGGGCATGGCGAAAAGAACCAGGAAGACGTACAAGCAGATCGCCGCCGATCTGCTGGGGTTTCTTGCCCAATCGTGCCCGGCTATCGACGTGACGGTCGGCCGTAGCGAACGCTGGGGGCGTACGTGCCTGACGTTCCGGTGGGAAGGCTTTCGCGGTTTGCTGCTCGAGGAACGCTTCCGGCGGATCGCCCGGCTGATCCCGCAGGATTACTTCGAAAGCCACTGCCGGGACGCCGTGTGGCTGGAACTCGCCCCGGACGAGACGATCGACAACTTCCTGGCCCAGCCGCGGTCGGAAGATGTCGATAGTCGTCTGCCGGCCATCTGGAAGATGCTGCGTGATTGCAGCTTCTTCGCCGCGCTCGAGGACGAACTGGTCCGCATTCCTCCCGGCGCCTGCCCGGACGATCTCTCCGTGAGCAGGCGGGTCCTCGCGGCCAAGAGCCTGACGGCGGATGAGGCTCGCGATGCCTGCTTGGCTTTCATTCGCAAAGAGGCCTACAACGACTGGGAGGTGCTCCAGAAGGTGCGCCCCATCGCGGAATCCCGGAGAAGGCAATGAGCGGGAACTGGCAACGCTTCTGCAATCATCTCTACGTGTGCGATTCGGTCGGGCTTCGCCTGGACACCTCGCGCATGCGCGCAGGGGGCGACCTGCTCGATAGGCTCGACGGACCAATGCATGACGCCTACGACGCCATGCAGCAGCTCGAGCGCGGCGCGATCGCCAACCCCGACGAGAACCGCATGGTCGGTCACTACTGGCTGCGCGCCCCGGACCTCGCCCCCGATTCGGAAATCCGCGGCGAGATCGCCGACTGTTTCGCCCGCATCCGCTCGTTTGCCGAGGACGTGCAGACCGGCCGGATCGCCTCGCCGACCGGCGAGCCCTTCAAGAACCTCCTGCTGATCGGCATCGGCGGCTCGGCGCTGGGGCCGCAGCTCGTGGACGATGCTCTCGACAGCGGCGCAGGGCCGATGCGCACCTGGTTCATGGACAACACCGATCCGGATGGCATCGATCGCACCCTGGCGCAGATCGGCCGCGACCTTGGCCGTACGCTGGCGGTGGTCATCTCCAAGTCCGGCGGCACCAAGGAGACGCGCAACGGGATGCTCGAGGCCACCCGCGCGTATACGAAAGCCGGCCTGTCGTTTCCACGCTTTGCGGTGGCGGTGACTGGCGAGGGAAGCGCCCTTTTCGAGCAGGCCCAGCGCGAAGAGTGGCTCGACACCTTCCCCATGTGGGACTGGGTCGGCGGACGGACGTCCGTCACCTCCGCCGTGGGATTGCTGCCGGCCTCCCTTCAGGGCTACGACGTTACCGCACTGCTCGACGGCGCGCGGGAGATGGACGCCGTCACCCGCCGGCGGGACACGGCGCAGAACCCCGCGGCGCTGCTCGCACTGATGTGGTACGACGCTGCGGAGAAGCGCGGCCTGCGCGACATGGTCGTCATTCCCTACAAGGACCGGCTGGTGCTCTTTTCCCGCTACCTCCAGCAACTGGTCATGGAGTCGCTGGGCAAGCAGAAGGATCTCGATGGCAAGACCGTCAATCAGGGGCTGACGGTCTACGGCAACAAGGGGTCCACGGACCAGCACGCCTACGTCCAGCAGTTGCGCGAAGGGCTGCACAACTTCTTCGTCACGTTCATCGAGGTGCTGCGTGACCGGTCCGGCTCATCGATCGAGGTCGAGCCGCAGGTCACGTCCGGCGATTACCTGCACGGATTCCTGCTCGGCACGAGAGAAGCCCTGTATGACAACGGCCGCGAGTCGATCACCATCACCATCGACGAGGTGTCCGCCTACAGCCTCGGCGCGTTGATTGCCCTGTTCGAGCGCGCCGTGGGCTTCTTCGCGTCGCTTGTCAACATCAACGCCTACCACCAGCCGGGGGTCGAGGCAGGCAAGAAGGCGGCCGGGCGGGTCATCGCCCTCCAGGCGGAGGTCTGCAAGGCGCTGGCGGCCCGGCCGGGCGAGAAGATGAGCGCCGACCAGATCGCCGCCGCCTGCGGCCGCGAGGACGAAGCCGAATGGGTGTACATGATCCTCGAGCACCTGGCGGCGAATCCGGACCGCGGTGTCGAACGCGTCGGCAGTGCCCATCCGGCCAAGGCCCACTACCGATGGCTCGGCGTCACCGGCCCGCTGGCATAGCCGATGCCGCGGGCGGCAACTCGCGCGC
>JBECKQ010000097.1:0-14635 GCA_040235375.1 Phycisphaerae bacterium
TAGGCGCGATCGCCGTGCTGGATACGGGCGGTATCGAGGTGCCAGTCCTCCCATGTACCGCTCTTGCGGATCAGCGAGACGTTCCGCCCGGTCAGGCCCGCGACGAAGTTGTGGCCGAGGTGCTCGAATTGCGGCGAGGCGAAGATCATCTTCATGCGCTGCGAGGCCGGCCCGTTAACCAGCCGGCCCTGCTCGAGCATCAGGTAGTAGCGCAGGAGCTGCCGCACTGTGGCGCCGTGCGAGTGATCGTGGAGCGGGTCGCCCTCGCGCGGGGACGATCGGTTGTAGTGCTTGCCGTACCACAGGCCGCCGCCGTGCTCCTTGTCGTAGAAGCTGTAGGGGCGGGAGTTGATGACCTTCTGGATAGTCTTCATGCCGAGCTGCTGGCCGTACTTGGCGGCCAGCTCGTTGTCGGAGAGCTTGATCATCCGGCCCAGCTCGGAGGCGATGCCGGGGTCGAGCGATCGTGCCGCCTCCGGATGCTCCTTGAAGTACGTGAGGAGTATGCAGATCTTGGGGACGCTGGCGGCGTAGAACATGTCGTCCGGGCGGACCATCGCCAGGCGCAGGTCGTTCAAATCCAGAACGCCGACGGCCCGCTCGTCGGCGGGAATATCAAGGTCGTCGCCGATGTTCTTGTCGATGCTCTCGAGCCGGGATTGAAGGTCGGCATTGACGGCGACATCCGGCGGCAGGCGGTACGTCTGAAGGCGCATCGCCTTGGGCCAGGTTTGCGGCAGCGGTTTCGCCGACTTCGGGGCTTCTTCGCGCAGGCGCGCCAGCGCCGCGTTGAGTGAATCAGCACTGATGGGCGTCGCCTCGGGCGACGAGGCCAGCGCATCGCGTATGATCTGCTGCGCGCCGTCGCGCAGGCGGAGGATCTTGATCCCCACGCAGCGCTTGTCGGACTGGACGTATTCGACCAGCGGCTGTTCGCGGACGGCCGGTCGCGCGGAGTGGATGAAGTCCGCCACGCCGTCGGGGCTGATGCCGATCATGCCCGTGTGGCCGGCCCACTGGGAGCTGGCGTCGCCGCGGATGATGTTCACGAAGTCGCCGTCGCGCAGCTCGCCGGTGATCGAGGCGACGCGGTCCTTGGGGATGTACGTGTCGCGGATCGGCTCGTCGGGAATGTCCTGGCCGACGCCAAACTGGGCAAAAAAGCGCGACCGCCGGCAGACCTGGGTCAGCGGGACGGCGACGTCGCCGCCGCCGAGCCTGGGGGTCATGTCCTCGAACAGGTAGGCGTTGTTGCGATCCCAATCCGCGATCGTGTAGTGATTCCGCGTGACCATGCTGACCTTGCCGCCGCGATAGCGCAGCCGCTGCAAGGTGCTCAGGTAGCTCCACCAGTCGTTCGACAGGGCGGCGGAGAAGGTGTGCTCGCAGAAGGTCAGGCAGTCGCTGCGCTGGAGGCAGTAGATCGGGTCCGCGTCGAGCGTCTCGAAGGGGAACTCGCCGAGCAGGTAGATTTCGTACGGCTGGCCGATGTTCTGGCGGGCCAGTTGGACGACGCGCTTGGCGACGTCCGGCTGCCCATCGTGCAGGTTCGCCAGGTAGCGGCCGAGCTCGCCCTCGGTGAACTTGTAGAGCGGCTGGTTCGCCAGGTCAGCGATGGGGCGTCCGGCGTCCGGTACCTGGCCGAGCTGCTCGGGCTGGAGCGCTCGGGAAGACCGGCATCCGATGATCGGGAGGCCGGCGGCCAGGATGGTCGTCGCGAAGAAGGCAGCAAGGCGGTGGTGGCGCATGGTCGGGGTCCTCTCCTCGGGATGGACGGTTTCAGGCGGTTGCAGTAGCATATCTATATAGCGATTCCTCCCCCGCGCCCACCTGCTCCCGGACACCCGCCCAAGAGGCTAGAGGCAAGAGGCAATAGGCAAGAGGTGACGCGGGCGACGGAAAAATCGTGGACTCATGGTGGGCAGGGCCGTTTCCTCACGAATCGCAGTCGACCGGAGGGTGAGCACCTCGCCGCAAGTTACATGAGCGCAAAGCGGAGCACTGTGGATGACGGAGAAGATGAAAACCGCCGAACCGACTGCCAGGCATGAAGCGATCCGGCCGGCGGCGCGCCAGCCGGCCAGCCCGGTGGAACGGATCGCCCTCGACGCCAGCGGATACAACCTGATCTACGGCCCGGAAGAGAAGGTGCCGTCGATCGTCGTGGACAACTTCCCCAAGCTGGGGCGCCTGACGGCCGTCCGCTTCCTGGAATGGGTCCTCGATAATCCGGAGGGGGTGATCTCCCTGCCGACCGGCAAGACGCCGGAATACTTCATCAAGTACGTGCTGCACTACCTGCGGAACTGGGACCGCAGCCAGATCAAGGACGAGCTGGAGAAGCAGGGCCTGCCCACGGCCCACAAGCCGGAAATGGGCGGGCTGCGCTTCGTGCAGATCGACGAGTTCTATCCTATCGACACCCGCCAGCACAACAGCTTCTACTACTACGTCAACAAGTACTACATCCGTCAGTTCGGGCTCGATCCGAGCAAGGCGATGTTCATCGATCCCTGCCGGATCGGCCTGCCCGACGAAGTGGCCATCGGCGACATCTTCCCGGACATGACCATCGACCTGTCGCTGCGTATCCGCAAGGCGACGTCGCTGCTGGAGAAGCGGCAGCAGGAGGTGCTGAATGCCGTCGACCAGTTCTGCACGGATTACGAGCACCGCGTGCGGGCGATGGGCGGGATCGGTTTCTTCCTCGGGGGGATCGGGCCGGACGGGCACATCGCGTTCAACATCCGCGGCTCCGATTTCTACTCGACCACGCGGCTGGTCGAGCCCAACTACGAGACGCGGGCGGCGGCCGCCACGGACCTGGGCGGGATGGAGGTCGCTCGCGCCAAGCACGTGATCACGATCGGGTTGCGGACGATCACGTATAACAAGGACGCGGTGGCCGTCATCATCGCCGCGGGCGAGGCGAAGGCGAAGATCGTCGCCCGCACGATCCACAGCGATCCGCGCAACCGCTATCCCGGTTCGGCGCTGGCGACGCTGCGCAACGCGCGCTTCTACCTGACGCACGGGGCGGCGGTGGCGCTGACCAACCGCGTGTTCGTGGATTTCAAGCGCCGCGAACAGGTGCCGGCCGAAGACATCCACCGCATCGTGATGGACCTGTCGCTGGCGACGGGCAAGCCGATCAAGAAGCTCAGCCGCCAGGATTTCCTCAAGGACCGGTTCGGGGCCGAGCTGCTCGCCAAGACCGGGGCCACGCACGAGGCGCTGGCCGAGCAGACGCACCGCGTGGTGATCGAAAACCTCACCAAGGGCAACAAGCCGATCGAAAACAAGACGATCCTGCACACGGCGCCGCACCACGACGACATCATCCTCGCCTACCTGCCGTACGTGACCAACCTCGTGCGGCGCAGCAGCACGCAGCACTGTTTCGCGTACATGACCTCAGGCTTCAACGCCGTGACAAACAGCTACATGCACGCGATCGTCGCCGATTTGCGCGAGCGGCTGCGGCACGGCGATTTCAACGCGATGATCGAGCAGGGCTACTTCGACCCGGCGAACGTGATGGGCCGGCGCTGCGACATCTCCTACTACCACGAAGGCGCCGCCCGCGACCATGAGGACAAGAAACGCGAGGCGACCTCGCGTCGACTGCTGCGCAACATGGTCGAGCTGTACGAGGACGAGAATGCCGACAACATCGAGGACCGCTGCAACGAATTGGTCAACTACTTCAGCACGCAGTATCCCGGCAAGAAGGACATCACCCTGGTGCAGCAGTTGAAGGGGCGCGTGCGCGAGTGGGAGTCCGAACTGAAGTGGGCGTCGTACGGGTTCGTCGGCGAGTCCGTGCGGCACCTGCGGCTCGGCTTCTACAAGGGCGATTTGTTCACGGAAATCCCGCGGATCGACCGCGACGTGCCGCCCATCGAGCACCTGCTGGCGGAGGTGAAGCCGGACGTCGTGACGGTCGCGTTCGACCCGGAAGGCAGCGGGCCGGACACGCACTACAAGGTGCTGCAGGCCGTTTCGCAGGCGCTCAAGCACGACGAGGAGCGGTCGGGGGCGCGGGACATCAAGGTGCTCGGCTACCGCAACGTGTGGTTCCGCTTCCACCCGTCGGCGGCGAACCTGTTCGTGCCGACGTCGTCAACGCATCTGGCGGACATGGACGCCTGCTTCAATACGTGCTTCAACACGCAGCGGACGGCGTCATTCCCCAGCTACGAGATGGATGCGCCGTTCTCCCGCCTGGCGCGGAAGATTCAGGTCAAGCAGTTCGAGCAGGTCAAGACGTTCCTCGGCGAGGAGTTCTTCGTCAACCACAGCGACCACGGCATGCGCGCCTGCCGCGGGATCGTCTACCTGAAAGAGATGACCCCGGCCGAGTTCTACACCAAGAGCGAAGAGCTGCGCCACATCGCCGAAGCGCTGTAGCGATCGCCTGCCCTTACGCGGCGGAAGCGGGTGGCACGGTCTGACCCGAAGGAGCAGGCCGTGGCGAAGCCCGGCACACGGTCAGGGTAATCGCGCGCCCTCAACCGTCCGGCCGGTCGCGCCAGTGGCGACGCCTTCGACCATCCGCTTGCCGTCACATGGGCGCAAACGAGAGGGGCGGCTCAACGATCCGCGTCCCGCTCCGCGGCGACGAGATCGTCGTATGTCTCTCGCCGGCGAATCAGGTGTGCTTCCTCTCCGCTGACGAGCACTTCCGCCGCTCGCGGGCGCGAATTGTACTGGCTGCTCATCACCGCTCCGTACGCGCCCGCCGAGAACACCGCCAGCAGATCGCCCGGATCAACCGGCGGAAGCCACCGATCCCGGGCTAGAAAATCGCCGCTTTCGCAAACCGGTCCGACCACGTCCACACGTACCGTCTGCGGCAGCCGCGCGCCCGCCAGCCGGTTTTCCGGCACGAGGTCCGCGCCCGGCGTCACCGGCCAGACGAAATGCTCCGCGCGGTACAGCGCCGGACGGATCAGCTCTGTCATCGCCGCGTCGACGACAACGAACCGCTTCGTCGCGCCTTGCTTGACGTACAGTGCCTTCGCCAGCAGAACGCCGGCGTCAGCCGCGATCGACCGGCCCGGCTCGAGATGAACGGCAAGGGCCCGTCCCTCCAGCAGGGGCGCGACGGCGGACGCGTATTCCTCGATCGCCGGCGCCTGCTCGTCGCCGGCCGCGGGAAAGCCGCCCCCGATGTCGATCGCGTCGATTACTGCACCCGCGGCCCGCACTTCCTCAATGAACGCAAGCAATCGATTGATCGCTTCCATGTACGGCGCCACCGTGCGTACCGGCGAGCCGATGTGCACGTGCAGACCGCTGAGGCGTACGTGATCATGACCCGTGTAGACCAGCAGCATCTCGCGAGCCGCCTCGAAGCTCACGCCGAATTTGTTCTCACTCTTGCCGGTCGTCGTGTACGGGTGCGTGATGGCATCCACGTCGGGGTTTATCCGAACCGCCGCCCGTATCGTCTTGTCCGCCCGCGCGGCCAGTTCGGCGAGCGCGGCCAACTCGCCCTCAGACTCGATGTTGATGCACCCGACGTCGAGCCGCACGGCCAGCGCCAGCTCCTCCGGCGTCTTGCCCACCCCGGCGAAGACGATCGTCTCCGCCGCGGCGCCGGCCTCGAGAGCGCGGCGGACCTCACCGATGCTCACCGCGTCAAACCACGCGCCCTCCTTGCGAAGCACGCGCAGCACGTGCAGGTTGTGACAGCTCTTGATCGAAAAGCAGATGCGCGGTTGAAGCTTCTGAAAGGCCGCCGACAACCGCTGGAAGCTGCCCACCAGCGCCGATCGCGAATAGACGTAGAGCGGAGTGCCGAATCGATCCGCTGCTGATTGCAGCGCTACCCCTTCGCAATGCAGGACACCGTCTCGGTACTCGAATTCGTTCATGGTATTTCGGTGGGGCGGTGTGCTCGGCGCCGCGTGCTGCCGGTTCAGTCGGTGGTGGCCTCAATCGTCTCGGAGTTTGTTGCGGTCGTCGCCGCCAGTCGCGCACGGATGAGCTCTGCGAAGATCGCGTAGCCTGCGTCATTCAGGTGCAGCCCGTCACAAGTCAGCTCTTCACGCAGGTGGCCGCAGGAATCCGCGAACGGCGTGTACGCGTCGACGTACCCGCAGCCCAGCCGGGCGGCGATGCACTCGACGTGGCGATTGAAGATCGGCACGAGCGGGGACATCCCCGCGAATCGCCCCGTCGTCGGCAGCACGTTCATCACGTCGATCGGCACGGCCGGCAGTCCGTCGCGCATAACACGGAGCGTTCGATCGAGCGTGTCCACGATGTCGCTCATGGCCGGCCGGCCCGTCCGCCACAACTCGCCGAGATCGTTGCCCCCGTTCTCGAAGATCACGTGAGTAGGCCGACACCGAAAGACGGAAACCTCCAGTCGGTTCGCCACGCCGCGACCTTCCACGTCCAGCCGGTCGCCGGCGATGCCCCGGTTGACGATTCGATGCTTGGGCAGCAGGGCGGCGGCGTCGAATCGCTCGATGTGCGACGATCCGACCAGAACGATGCCGCCCGGTGGCACTTGTTCCGACTCGAAGAGCTGCACCCGTTCGCCGTAATGCCGGACAGGATCCAGAGCTTGAGCGTTCATCGGGTCATCCTCCGCGCCGACAAAAGAAGACCGACTCCCCTCGACGATTGTGCGGCACGCACCGCGTGCTGACAAGCCGCCCGCGGCGTCGATTCGAGGCAGTGCTCCCCCTTGCGGCCGTTGCCGATCGCTGGCTCGAGCCGATCACACCGCTGTTATCAGGTGTTATCGGACAATTTCCGAGGATGCTCGCACGCCCGCTGGTGTGACTGGCCCCGGTCGGAAGTGGGTGGCATGGCCTGCCGCAGGCGAGGCCATGGACGCATCCTCATCTTGACCGCTACAGCCGGGGCGCCGGCCCGGTCGATTGCCTGAGGATGAGCTCCGTTTTGAACGTCCGCGACGGATTGACGCTGGACCCGTCAAGCATCCTTCGCCGTAACGCTCGATACGCCGAGTCCGCCATCTGGTGCAGGGGCTGCCGCACCGTCGTCAGCGGTGGGGCCAGCAGCGGCGCCGACGCCGGGTCATCGAAGCTGACGATGGAAATGTCCGCGGGAATGGAGAGGCCCGCCTGGCGGATGATCTGCATTGCCGCTAGGGCGAGATAAAAGCCGCCCGCCACGATCGCCGTCGGCCGGCTCGATTCCCGGACCCGCCTTCGCAGGACGTTGGCGCACTGCCCGTCCAGACCCAGGCAGTCGGTCGAAATCAGCGTGTCCCGGGCCGACAGTTGCAGCCTGTGAGCCGCGATCTCCGCCCGTGTCCCCGCGACTCGATCGCGAGAGTTGCTGAGATCCAGTGGCCCGGACAGCAACATGAGACGCCGGTGCCCCAGCTTGGCCAGGTGACGAACGGTTTCTCGAGCCCCGCCGAAGTTGTCGCTGTCGATGCAGGGCACGCGGCCACCGTGCAACGCCCCGCCGAGCACCACGACGGGCAGCAGCTCGGCGAGTTGCTCGACGTCGCGACGCCGTTGCACCGCCGGGTGAATGCAGATCATCCCGTCTGTTTGCTTTCGCAGCGCCTGCCGGAGCCTGAACCGGTCGTGGAAGAAGAACTCGGCGTGCTCCTCATCAACTCGAGCCGCTCTTCGCAGGCCGTCCAGGATCGCGCTGTGGTAGTAATCATTGATGTTGACCTCGGGGTCGAGGACCAGCCCGATCGACACGTGGCGTTCGGCCTCGATCGCCTCCCGCACGTTGTCGCATACGTACGTCCCCCGGCCGACCTCGCGGCGGAGCATGCCGGCCTCCACCAGCCGCTCCAAGGCCTTGTGCGCCGTGATCAGGCTGACGTTGAGCAGCGTGCCGATGTCCTTCGTGGACGGCAGTTTGGACCCCGCCCGAAGCTGACCGGCTCGTATCGCCTCCGTCAGGATGCGCTGCGTTTGCAGGTACTTCGGCGTCGGGTCAGCGACGTCGACCTTCGGCAGCATGATGTGCTCAGCCATGGCGACCCGCTCCCTCCACGGTTTTTCATGTGATGCCAGCGACCGTCGAAAATGCTCAACCCGCCCCCCGATCGCTTGATTTGCCGGTCGTCCGCGATTGTGCCGACGTGTCTCAATCCGCAACCCAACGCGGTACCCGATCGGGCATCGATACCGTATGTTATATAATTATGCGATGATTTGCAATACCCCGAACCCCCTACGCATGCGTCGTTACGTCCGCGAATCAAACGCGCCCCCACGTGGGATCACAGCGCCAGCCGGTGCAACGTGTCGGGACCGCGACGCGCGCGATGCCGTCCGCGCGCGGACGCCTTGGTGGCATCTACGACGTGAACCGTCGAAGCAGAGCGAGCGCCAGCACGGTCCAGATCACGCTGATCATGCCCACGCCGCAGGCCGCCCCGCTTGGATTGGGATTGGGTGACGCCGTCGGGCTCGCACTGGCCCCCGGCGTCGGCGACGCCTCTCCCAGGACCGTCAGCCAATGTGTCGCCGTGATACCGGACGTGTTTGCGTCAGTAGTCACGTCCGCGGTGATGGGAAACGTCCCCGGAAACTCGTAGATGTGATAAACGCTGAGCCCGCCGGCCGAATTGCCGTCTCCGAGATCCCACTCCACCTGGAGCCCCTCCGACGAACTCAGACCGCTGATGTCTGCCGTCACGATGACTGCCAGAGGGGCGATGCCGGAAACGAGATCTGAATCCGGCGAGTCCGGGCTCGATACGCGAATGCGCACGGTCCCACTGCCGGTCTCACCGCCGTCCTGGCCACCCGGCGCGGAGACGTCGACGGCCACGGAGCGCTCGCCGACATTGCCCTCCACGTCCGTCACGGTCAGCTTGGGGAAGAAACGCTGCGTGCCGGAGTCCACCACGTAGGTGTGCGTGGTCGTTCGCGCGTTCGCCGTGGTTCCATCATCGAAATCCCACACGAAGGACGCGATATCGAGCGACGACTCGGCGTTGCCGTTGAAAGTGACCATCAGTGGCGAGGTGCCGCTCAACGGCCTGACCTCGATCGACACGCGCGGTTTCTGTGAGCCCGGCGGGAGAACCACGTCGCCGCCGTCGCCACTGCCGTCGCTGGGCTCGATGAGCTCCCCTGAATCGAGGACGTTGCCGAGCGAATCGACGGACACGCCGAATCCGTACGTCGGCCGCCGACGCTGGGCCGACGAATTGGCCACCGAGTAAACGCCGAAATACTTGGTCCCGCTGGTAAGCGTGAAATTGTACAGCTCGGCGTCGACGTTCTGCACCACGGTCACGTCCAGCGTCGCCCCCGTGTCCGGATCGGTGACGCGCTGGCCGACCGAGTAGAACACCTCGTCAGTCGGATGCCAGGAGAAGGGTGCGGCGCTCTCCACCACGAGCACCGTCGTCGTCGGCGCCGAAAAGATCTCCCCGCCGATCTCGCGGGCATCGTCGTTCTTGTTCCAGCGAATGGTGTTGCCTTCGACCCGTACGTTCGCCACGCGCTCGGGCCAGTAAAACCCGTCGGAGGTACGTTCGGCCGCAGTACCCGCGTTGACGCGGCCGTAGCCGTATCGCAGGCTCCGGCTCGTGATGCCGTCGTAAGCGGCCTGTTCGGGGTTGATCTTGTCGCACGTGTGCTCGATCGTGTTTCGCACCATCGTCGCGGTGAAGTTCGGTTCGATCGAGAGGATCTGCGCTGCAATGCCGCTCACGATTGCGGCGGCCGCCGACGTCCCGCCGAACACACTCGTGTAATTCGGGTCCGGCAGATCGGGATTGCCGAGATCATCCGCCCCGTTGTTGTTGTAACCCGGTTCGTCAAACGCCCCGTCGGTGTTGTCCGTCGTGATGATGCCGGGAAGCGACCCGGTCAGCGTGAAGTCGCTGCTGGGGGCGAGCACGTCGATCTCCCGCCCGTAATCGCTGTAACTCGCCGCCCGATCCAGCGAATTGCTCGCCCCGACCCCGATCACCTGGATCAGCGTGGCCAGGTCCTGGCCTGCCGCGACCTCGATCGCGGCAGGAGCCCCCGGCTCCATTCCACTGCCGTTGCCCGAGGCGAATACGACCACCATCCCCAGGCCGCCGCGCCCCTCGCGAAATACAGTGTCCACCGCGCTGACAATCACGTCGGGATTCGGCGTTCCCGGATCGAATCCCCAACTGTTGTTGTGAACGTCAACGGCCTGTGTTCGGGCGAAGCTGTAGGCGCTCGCCAACTGGCTCAGCGTTGCATACGAGGTCAGTCCGCGGGAAACCGTGAACTTCGCTGCCGGCGCAACCCCCGAAATACCGAGATTGTTGCCACCGACGCCGGCGGCCACGCCTATCGTCGCCGTGCCATGCCGGTCGCCGATCGCCTGCGGGTTTGCCGCCGTCGCGCTGCGGACGTTGGTCACCACGTCGTGACTGATGCCCAGGTAGTTGTCCACCAGATCCTCGTGCATCACATCGCACGCGTCCTCCAGCGCCCCGATGCGGGTGCCGGCCGCAGTGGTACGATTGAGCGCCGTTAGCATGTCGATGTCCGCATCATCCTTGATGATGTCGTCGTAGCCGAGCGTCTCCAGATGCCACTGATTCGCGGAGAACGTGTCCGTCTCCACCAGTTCCGGCGCGAATTGCTCAGTCCGCACCGGCATTCTGAAGTCCGGATGGGCGTACACCGTCCGGTCGTCCTCGTACAGCCGATTGGCCGTCTTCAGCTCGAGGCTCGCGGCGTCCCCCATTGGCTCGACCACGTAGGTGTTTGCCAAACCGTCCACGGCCTGGACAAGACGCACCCGGTAGTCGGCAAACAACTGGTCCCGCTCCTGACTCGTGACCTCCGCCCGCAGTCGCAAGACGATCCGGCCGGAGCCGAGGATCGGCGCCCCGCCCGCCTGCATGCGGTACACCCGATTGACCGACTTGAACTCCGGCATCTGGCGAGTGCGCAGTTTCGCTTGCGTCGCGGCGTCGGCAGCGCGGAGGATGGCGAACCGGCCGGATTGGTCGCCCCAGGGCACCGCCTCCAGCGTACCCGCGCCGTTGGCTCGCATTCTCGCTCCCAGCTCGGCCCGATCGGCCGACTGGTCGAGCTCGACCGCCAACTCGGTCGCCGACCGAATCACCGGGTGGAAATTGCCGCCGGAATAGAAGCCGGACTCGTCGTTGGCGCTGCTCGGGGCCGTCCAGATCGCCAGGGCAAGAACGGCCGGCCAGACGAACGAGTACCGACCCGCGAGCCGTTCAAAACAGCCGTTAGTCATGGGGTTGGAGCCTTTCACGATTGGCTGGCGGCCGGGACCTCGCCCGATCGGGTGGATTGCCCGGGCCGGCGCCGGTTCCCACCGCGCGCGTCGGCGGGGGATCGAGGAATCACCGCGTGATGCAGATGCGCACTATACACCAAAATCACCGCGAACGCATAGCGTCCGGGTACCCTCGCCTATTCTTTCGAACCCCAGGTGACTGTCAAGCTGGAGCAGCCCTCGCGAAGCGCCCTCGCGAACCCCGGGCCTCATCGAAACTCGCCGAGCGCCAGTTCGAACTCCTTCAGGATCGCTCCGGTGAACAACACCCATCGGACGCGCTGTGGCAGCGCCGACTGCGTCAGGAAGTCGACTGCTGTCTTTATGCCGACTCTCGCTCCCTCGAGGACCGGATACCCATAAATTCCGCAGCTTATCGCCGGGAACGCGACCACGCGGCATTCGTGCTCCGCCGCCAGCTCGAGCGACGTTCGGTAGCACGACGCCAGCAGCTCGGCCTCGCCCTTGCCGCCGCCGCGATACACCGGCCCCACGGCATGAATGACGTACTGAGCCGGCAGTCGGTAGCCTCTGGTCAGCTTGGCTGAGCCGGTCGGGCAGCCTTGCAGCGTGCGGCACTCGGCCAGTAGTCCGGGGCCGGCTGCTCGATGGATCGCTCCGTCAACGCCACCGCCGCCCAGCAGCGACTCGTTCGCCGCGTTGACGATGGCATCCACTTGCTGATGGGTGATGTCGCCCTGGACGAGCTCGATTCGATCAATGGCTTCGTGTGTGTCCATTGTATGACCTCCACATTGGGTCGTTCACGGACTCTGTTCTGCCATCCGGGAAGCGATCCAACGGTATAGCTCGCGCCAGTCCCCGCGATCTGCCCTCCCCATCCGCTGGCAGAAGCGGCGGAGAACACGCGCCCGGTCAGCCGTAGTCAGGCCGCGCAGCGCGCGGTCGGCCGCGAGCGATGCGAGCGTCCATCGCCAGACATGCTCCGGCAGCGGTCTTCGCAGCGCCATTCCTTCGATTCCCCGCCAATACACCCGAACGTCGCCGGCGGCACACGTGACCCCCACACGGTGGAGAGCGGGATTGCGTATGACCAGCCCGTGCGTGGCGGTATCGGCCAGCAGTCTTCCAGCCTGCTCGAGAGCCGACCGCCGCAGTGCACCCCGCTCGCGCGCCATCATTGCCGTGAAAGACACGCCCTCCTGGGGAGCAGCGGACAGCCACACGCAGTGGCGCACGAACACGGCGCCGCGTTCCACACACGCCAGGCCGCCCGCGGCGGGGATGCCCCGATGCAGCGCGAGCCAGCTCGTCCGGAAACGCCGCCAGGCCGGCGACCCGCCGAATCTCCATGTCAGACCGGCGACAGACCCTTCGCTGAAGAACGACTCGGCCGTCGAGTCGTTGCGCAGGGACGCAGGCTCGGCAAGTCGATTCGCCCACCCCTGCCGGTCGAGCGCCTCCCGGCTGACCGGCAGACTGCGATGCAGGTACCGGCGCCGCAGCGCCACCCAGGCCCGACCGCCGGGCGTCCGCATCTTTCCGAAGAACGCGTTGTCGCGTCCGATGCGCCGGTCGCGCTTGCGATACAGAATCTGTGCGTGGCGCTCGGCGCGGTCGAGAGCGAGTTTGGCAAACTGCTTGAACCGGCCGGCGGAGAAGCCGCCTTGCGTCAACTCGATGTACCGCTTCAGAAGTCGCAGCCGTTGAGACCTGCTTGCTCGCGATTGGAACCACTGATTCAAGGCCGCCAGGTTACGCGCGGCGGTCACGTCATCGACGGAACGGCCCCGCCGAGCACCGTACAGATCGACAAAGACGCAATGGAACGCCGCGTCCTTTCGCCGGACCAGTATGTTGCCCGGATGCATGTCCGCGGCCACGAAGCGAGCTTCGTGCGCCGCGGCGAGAAGTCCGGCTACCCCCTCGATGAGACCATCAATCCGTTGCTTTCGGGCGGCCGCATCGCCCGTTGCGGCCACATCCTCGAAGGCTTGCGACAGCGGAACAGCCTCTTCCTCCGCAGGCGACAACGTCAGCGAAACGCCCCGCTCGCCCGTCGCCCAGGCGACGATCTCCACCGCCGGCACGCCGTGCTCCGCCGCGTATCGACTCGCCCGGTATTCCGCCTTGGCCGGCGAGCCGCGTACGAGCGATTTGAGCCGCGCGCCGAATCGCGCGGCGAGATGCTCTTTCACGTAGAAACACGCCCTGCCACGGGGCCTGTTGCCTTCAGGCGTCGGATCGTGGGTGGCACGGTCCGGCGCAGCCAGGCCGTGGTTCTGCTCCACGGCGTGAATTACTGACGGGTAATGGACCAGCCACACGCGGCGAAGCTCGTTCGACTTGACCAGCGTCGCACGCGCTTCCTGCGTCCCCAGAAGTTCGACAACCGGCGCCAGCCGCGCCCGCCACGCTTCGCTGGCAAACGTCCATTCCAGATCCGGCGCGAAAAGCGCCGGGCGCTCCCGCCCATCCGCATCGCTTGCCGCCGGCAGGAGTTCTGTGTGATTGCCGGATGTGACGTCGAGTGTCACAGCTCTCTTCCGCGTGCTATCGGCTTTGCAGGCGCCGGAGCCGCTCCTTGGCCACGTCGCCCACCCGGTTCCCGTCCTGCTCGAGCGCCTGATGATAGAGCCGTGCCGCCTCGTCCGCCTTGCCCTGTGCGGCCAGGCAGTCGCCGCGCAGAATGGCGATATTGCCATTGTCCGGATCCATCTTCCCCGCCTCGTCCAGCGCCTC
Organism: Phycisphaerae bacterium; assembly: GCA_040235375.1. Taxonomy (GTDB): domain Bacteria; phylum Planctomycetota; class Phycisphaerae; order UBA1845; family UBA1845; genus JBECKQ01. The sequence continues at coordinate 13,960 of JBECKQ010000097.1, forward strand.
GGTGGCCTGTTCGAAACGTCGCATGCGGATCAGCTCCCGCGCCAGCGATTCCAGCCCGAACAGCGTCGGATTCGCGTCCGCGGACTTGCGCAGCGCCCGCACGGCGTCGTCGTCGCGCCCCAGCGCGACGTAGATGTTCGCCAGCACCTGCTGCGCCGTGGCGAAGGTGTCACTTGCCGCGGCAGCCTTCTCCGCAAAACCGAGCGCCTCGCGATACCGCCCGGCGGCGTACAACTGCGTCGCCTTCACCGCCGCCGCGTACACTTCCACCATGTCCTTCGGATCGGGCAGTTCGCCCGCCGGCGCCGGCCCGTCATGCGCGAGGTATCCCAGGGCCGCCAGCCGTTCCGCCTCGTCACCGCTCAGCACACGTTCGCCTGAATGATTCTCCGTCTGGGCGAAATGTGTCAGCAGATCTTCGAGCTGCCGCCTCAATTCGCTCGCGGCGGGCGCCTGGCCTGATCGATTGGTGGTTTCCCGTGGGTCCGCGTCCAGATTGTAGTACTCCGGCTTCGGCGCCAGTACGAACTTGTCGCTTTGCCGGCGCAGCGCGTAGAGCGGGCTCCAGCCCGCCGTGTACAGCGGGACCATCGTTTCCATGTAGATCGCCCGTTTCGAGTCCGGCGCGGTTCGCACCAGGCTTGCGCCGTCGCATGCTGCCGGCTCGAAACCCAGC
>JBECKQ010000207.1:0-22424 GCA_040235375.1 Phycisphaerae bacterium
CTGGGAACCAACGCGGTGGTCAAGGCGTTTCACCGTACGGGCGGCTTTCTTCGGGCTCACGTGCCGCCTATGAAGATCCTCGCCGCGGCCATCACCATTGGCTCAGGGGGCTCGGCGGGCCGAGAAGGACCAACCGCCCTCATGAGCGCTGGAATCGGCTCCCTTTACGGCACATACATGCGTCGCACCGATCAGGAGAAACGGTTGCTGGTGCTCGTCGGTATGGCCTCCGGCCTCGCCGCGCTCTTTCGCTCGCCGATTGGTACGGCCTTCTTCGCCGTCGAAGTGCTGTACGGCGCGATGGCCTTCGAAGGCCGCGCCTTGGCCTACGCCATGCTCGGCTCGGTGGCGGCCTATACCACCAACGCGTTGTTCGTCGGTTGGGAGCCGTTGTTTCATGTTCCCCGGGACCTGACGCCCACCGCGTTTGTGGCATACTTCTGGTTCGCCGCGCTGGGGTTGCTCGCGGGCGTGGGAGCCACTTTCGTGCCCGTAGTCTTCTACGGCCTTCGGGACGCCTTCCGACGTCTGCCCATCCCCCGTTACTTCAAACCGGCCATCGGCGGTCTGGGCGTTGGATTGGTAGCCCTCGCGTGGCCCGAAGTCCTTTGCGGCGGTTACGGGGATATTCAGCGCGCCATCAATGGAGATTTCGCGATCGGACTGCTCGCGGTGCTCGTTTTCGCCAAGCTGTTCGCCTCTGCGTCGACCATTTCCTCCGGGGGGTCTGGCGGTGTTTTCGCGCCGACGCTCTTTCTCGGGGCCATGCTGGGGGCGTTCCTGGCCCAGGTCTCCCACCATTCACCTGCGGCATTTGCCGCTGTTGGCATGGCCGCCTTCTTCGGCGCCGCGGCGCGAGTGCCTATCGCCACATTGTTGATGGTTACGGAAATGACCGACGGCTATGAGCTGTTCGTGCCGGCCGCCCTGGCCGTGATTGTCAGCTACCTTGTTCAGAGTACCCTCACCCGGCCGTTCAGGTACCACAGTCTTTACGAGGCCCAGGTTCTCGGGGCGGCGGATTCGCCCGCCCATCACGGCGAGCAACTGCAAGCAGTGCTGAAGCTCCTGTGCGAGCAGCGGCTCGTCGTGCCCCCTGATGTGCGCGCCGTGGACCTGCCAACCCTGGTGACCAGCGGAATTCCGGTGGAGCTGCCCGACAACCGGCGGCTCATCTACGGCGTCCTGCGCGCCGACAGCGCCTCCGTCGGTCAGCCGGCCTCGAAACTCTTCCCCCAGGCCGCGGGGAACGATTCCGCGCTGGTCGCCGTCATCCGCGATGGGCATACACTGCTGCCGCACTCCGAACTCGAGCTGCGCGCGGGCGATCGACTGCTGGCCATTGTCTCGGCGGAGTGGCACGACCGCTTGAAGGAACACATCGACGCGCCCCGGCCGATGGCGCCGAGGTAAGGCTGTCCGCGGTCGGTGCAGCGTATCCGGCGCCTCAGGCGCCGGACTGCGTCAGTTGCGCCATCACCTTCCTGGCCACGTTCGATGGGATGGCCAGCCCGAGACCGGCGTTGACGCCGCTCGGGGAGATGATGGCCGTGTTGATGCCGATCACTTTGCCTTCCATGTTGACCAGCGGCCCCCCCGAATTGCCCGGGTTGATGGCGGCGTCGGTCTGCAGGAAGCTCTCATAGCCGTCGCTGGTCGTCCGCCCCTTGGCCGAGATGATTCCCGAAGTCACGGTCTGAGGTAGTCCTTCCGGCGCGCCGATGGCGAGAACGCAGTCGCCGACGTGCATTTCATCGCTGTCGCCCAACGGCACGGAGACGAGGTCACCCGGCCTGATCTTGACGATCGCCAGATCGGTGCCCTTGTCGGTCCGTGCCCACTCGGCCTCGACGGTCCGGCCGTCGAAGAGCACCACCTCGGCCGTTTGCGCGCCGCTCACGACGTGCCGGTTCGTGAGCACGTAGCCGTTCTTTGCATCGACGATGATGCCGCTGCCGATCCCCTCTCGCACGTAGTATTGCGGCTGAGACTGCTTCGGAGCGACGTCTTCGCCGAAGAACCGCCGGAGGAAGTTCTGCACGTTGGGCTCCACCTGGGTTTTCAGGCGTTCACTCGTGCGAATGACCACGACGGCGGGCTTGACCGTGGCGGCGACCGCTTGATACAGCGGCGACATCGTGTTGTCCCGGCCAAGCCCATCCAGCGACGCGCGCATCACCTTGGCCTCCGCCTCGGCCTGCGCATAGCGGATGCGGCCCACCAACGCCGGCACGTAGGCGAACACGCCGATGGCGATCGCGCACACGACGAGCACCGGGATGAGTATTCTCGAGTTTGTCATGTTTGCCTCCTTGACCGCTGCCATCACGGGATCGAACCACCCGTATTCCGCTGCCCCGGCATTGTAGCCCGCTGGTCCGATCCGGACTGCCGATCTTCCGCAAGGCGCCGATCAGCCTGAATCGTTCTGCACCGGGGCTGCCGGGGGGCTTTGACGGGCGAATTTCCGCGCGTACGCCATGTAGTACGCCATTGGCACGACGATCAGCGTGAACAGCGTCGAGATCGCCAGCCCGAAGATCAGCGCCCACGCCAGTCCGGAGAAGATCGGATCCAGCGTGATCGGCCAGGCGGCAAGCATGGCTGCTCCGGCTGTCAACAGGATCGGCCGCGTCCGCAGCGCCCCGGCCTCCAGCAGCGAGTCGTACAACGGCTCGTTTTGACGCTTACGCTCTTCCACGAATTCGATCAGCAGGATCGAGTTCCGCGTGGCAATACCGGCCAGGGCGATGACGCCGATCATCGCCGTCGCCGTGAAGTACACCGGATTCTCCCACCCGCCGACGGGGTGGCTCGTCACCAGGTTCAGCAGCCAGAAGCCGGGCACGATTCCGATGATGGACAGCGGCAGAGCGATCAGTTGAATCACCGGCAGCAGAAAGCTCCCCGTCTGGTACATCAGGAGGATGTAGATGCCGAGCACGGCCACGCCGAAGGCGATGCCCAGGTCTCTAAATACGCGCAGCGTGATGTGCCACTCCCCCTCGCCCGACCAGTCGACGTCGTAGCCGGCCAGATCGGGATCGGCCCGGACGCGATCGCTCAGCGCGAAGACGGCGTCCGGCGGCGGCAGGCCCGCCGTGTCGCCGAATACGTACACCAGCGCGCGCAGATTCTTGTGGTAGATCGGCTGGTCAATGATCGTCTCTTCGAACGTGCCGAGCTCCGACAGTGGAACCGTGACGCCCGTGGGGCCCTGAAAGCGGAGTTGGGCCAGGCTCGTGTTCTGACTGCGCTCCGCCTGCGGAAGCCGCAGCATGATCTGTACAGGATTGAGCGGTGCGTCAAGCCGCAGGGCAGTGGGGGTGTTGCCCTTGAGGGCGCCGTCCAGCAGGTCGGCGATCTGCTGATCGCTGATGCCGTGCAGGGCCGCCCGGGCGTGATCGACGCGGAAGATCGCCTGCTTCTCCGGCGCTACGATCACGTCGTCGACGTCCACCACATCCGGCGTCGTCTCCATGAGATGGCGAACGCGGCGGGCGGCCGCGACAAGATCCTCGTAAGGCTGCTCCGGTCGCCCGTAGACTTCCGCCACGAGTGTCGCCCGGACCGGCGGACCCGGCGGCGTCTCCACGATCTTGATGTTGGCTCCGTGTGCGCGGGCGATTGCCGTCAGGTCGTTGCGCAGTCGCAGGGCGATCTCGTGGCTCTGCTGTACGCGGTGGTGCTTGTTGGCGAGGTTGAACACGATGTCGGCGACGTACGGGCCGTGCCGCAGATAGTAGTGGCGCACCAGGCCGTTGAAATCCATGGGGCTGTTGGTCCCGGTGAACGTCGTCGCGTCGGTGACTTCGGGCACGCGCACGAGGTAATCCGCCAGCGCCTGCGTCGCGCACTGCGTTGTCTCCAGCGTCGTGCCGCGCGGCATGTCGATGACGATTTGAAGCGTGTTCTTGTTGTCAAACGGCAGCATCTTGAGCGGGATGCGCTCCGTCAGGACCAGCCAGCCGGAAAACGCCAGGGCGCTGAGCAGTCCCGCGATGACGACCCAGCGCACTCCGCGTCGGTGCAGGATCGGCCCGAGGATGGCACTATAACCGCGGTACAGTGCGCTGTCCTTCAGCACAAAGGGCCGGGCGTGGCTGTGCTCATACGTGCCCCTGAGCATGTGGTACGAGAGCCACGGCGTCACCGTGAACGACACGACCAGGCTCATCAGCATCGCCACGGGAACGTTGAGCGCCATCGGAGCCATGTACGGCCCCATCATCCCGGTGATGAAGAACATGGGCAGGAAGGACACGATGACCGCCAGCGTCGCCATCATCACCGGTGGCAGCACCTCGTTGATCGCCTCGATCACCGCGTGATAGGGATCGAGCCGCCGTAGCGCGAAGTAACGATGGATGTTGTCCACGTCCACGATGGGGTCGTCCACGATCAGCCCCAGCGACAGGATCAAGGCGAAGAGGGTGACGCGGTTGATCGTGTACCCGAGCAGGTAGTTGATCAGCAGCGTGATGCTGAAGGTGATCGGCACGGCCACGGCGATGATGACGCTCTCGCGCCAACCGAGGCTGTAGGCCAGCAGGGCGATCACCACGATCAAGGCAACGCCCAGGGCGGTGACCAGGTCGTTCACCTTGTCGTTGGCGCTGCGGCCGTAGTCGCGAGTGACGCGCAGGTGCACGTCGGCGGGCAGCACGTCGTGCCGGAAACGCCGGGCCTCCGCTTGCAGGGCCTCGGAGACCCAGACGGCGTTCGTACCCTTGCGCTTTGCCACCGCCACAGTCACGGCCGCGTAGCTCTCGCCGCGTTTGACGCCGGCGGGCAGTCCCGCGTTCGGCGCGGCCGGATCGTAGGGGCCGTATGCCTGGGGACCAAAGGCGATCTGCGTGTACGTCTCGACCTCGGCCGGACCGTCCTCGATCCGGGCCACGTCGCGCAGGTGCACCGGGCGGAGCTTGTCGACCGCCACCACGAGGTTGCCTACCTGCTCGGCGGTCGTGAGGAATCTGCCGGCCTGAAACTGGATGACTTCGTCCGCGCGCACGAGATCGCCGCTGAGCAGCGATACGTTCGCGGCGCGCAGCGCCTGCTTGATGCTTTCCAGTGCCACGTGGTGGCTCGCGAGAGCCGGCGCGGACAGATGCACTTTGATCTGTCGCGACCGGCCTCCGTCGATGTACGTGCGTCCGGCGTTCTTCACCGCTTGCAGGCGGATTTCGAGCTCTTCCGCCATCTGCCGCAGCTCGTAGTCACCGTACACGCTGCTGTAGAGCGCAAAGTCGACGATCGGAACGTCGTCGATCTCGTGCGGCTTGACGACCCATCCGCTCACCGCGGCGGGGACTTGATCGATGTTCGAGTGGATCTTGTTGTAGAGCTTGACCCAGCTCCGTTCGCGATCCTCGCCCACGTAGAATCGCACGATCACGAGTGCCTGGCCGGGGTAGCTCGTCGAGTAGACGTATTCCACGCCGTCGATCTGGTACAGAAGCCCCTCCAGGCGCGTCGTCACCTGGCGCTCCACCTCGCGCGCCGAGGCGCCCGGGACGGTCACGAATACGTCGGCCATGGGCACGACGATCTGCGGATCCTCCTCCCGCGGCGTGACCAGCAGCGCCACTGTCCCCCCAATCAGGCTGAGCAGAATGAGCACGACGGACAGGTTGCCCTTCAGGAAGGCCGCCACGATGCGAATCATCAGGTTGTGTGTCGTCACGCCCGGTTCGCTCATGGCATCACGACCTCTTCGTTGGCCCGCAGCCCGGCAAGGACTTCCACGAGGTCGCCGTGGCGCTGTCCAAGCCGGACGAAGCGCCGTTGCGTGTAGCCTTCCTTGGTGACTACGTCCACGAGATAGAGCTGACCCGCTTCGCGCACGGCACTCTGCGGGATGACGAGGGCTTCGTAGGTGCCGGCCTCCACGTTGACGTGCCCCGACATGCCGCTGACCAGACCAGGGTGCGCCGGCAGGGACACCTTCACCGTCACGGTGCGCGTCTGCGCGTCGGCCTGACGGACGATGTCGCGGATCGTGCCGTCGATTGCGAGCCCGAGAGCGTCAATGTGCACTTGCAGCAGAGCGCCGAGCTGAAGGTGAGGCACGAGAGACTCGGCCACGACGGCGTGAAGCTCCGGCTCGGCGGGCGTCTCCAGCATGAACAGCGCCTGGCCCGGCGCCGCCATGTCGCCCACGTCCACCATCCGGCGGGCGACAACGCCGCCGAAAGGGGCCTCGATCGTCGTGTAGGTGAGCATGACGCGGGCTTCCTCGAGGGCGGCCTCGCTCTGCTTTTTCTGCGCCTTGGCCTTGTCCACGCCGTCCTGCGCCGCGCTGACCTGCTCTTTCGCGGCGCGCACCTGCGCGTCGGCCTCGTCCTTCGCGGCCCGGGCATGATCGAGCTGCTGGCCGGTGGCGGCCTGCTTCTTGAACAAGTCCTCATATCTGTGCCAGTCGGCGAGCGTTTGCGTCTGCCGCGCCTGGGCCCCCTCCAGTTGGGCTCGCGCGATGGCCAGTTGCGCCTGCGCGGACGTCAGCCCGCGCTCCATCGCCGCGACTGCGGCCTCCCCGCTCTGGACACGGGCCTTGATCTCCCGGTCGTCCAGCCGGGCGAGCACGGTGGCCGGCTGCTCACCGTCCTGACCAGTCACCTGATCGCCGGCGTGTACGAGCGTCTCACGAACCTGCGCCGTGATCCGGCTGGAAACCCGGGCCTGCGTGCGCATCTGCACCGTGCCCGTTTGCGCGACAAGCAGCGGATAGGACTTCTGCTCGACGCGTTGCGTCTCTTGCGGCGGCGATTTCGCCCGCGGCTCCGGAGGGCCGGGCTCCACCCGACCTGCGAACGTCCCGGCCAACCAGAGCATGAGGACGACCAGCAGCGCCCCCAGAGCCAGCACCTTGCCGGACTCCTTCAGAATGTGTCGTTGCCGGGGCGACATCTCGCTCATTCGGATCCTTCCGTCCAGTCGGCGAGGTCCCCGAGCGCTTGCTGCAACGTCGCTTCAGCGATCTTTCCGTCGAACACCGCGCCGCAATACGAAACTTCCGCCCGATTCCAGGCCAGTTCCGCCTGGAGCAACGCATCCACCGTGACAATCTGGTTCTTGTAAAGTTGCCGGGTCTCGTCCAGTCCCTGGTCCGCCCATCGCTTCTGCTCCGTGGCTACCTTGATTTTGGCCACCGCGTCCTCCAGGCCGATCGCCGCCTGGTGGACCTCCAGGGCGATGTCGAGCGCGATCTGCTCGCCGCGCTTGGTCGTCTCCCGCAGATTGGCTCGCGCCGCGCGAACGCGACTGGGCGTCAGCCCGCCGTCAAATATGTTCCACGTCGCCTGCACGCCGGCCAGCCAGCTTGGCTGCGCGCCGGTCAGGTCTTCACTGTTCCATTCGTACTGGGCGTGCGCGGAGACTTGCGGCAGCCATTCGCCTTCCGCCGCCTTGACCCGCGCGCGGGCCGCCGCGATCAGCGCATCCACCTCGGCCAGTTCGGCCCGCCGCGCCAGCGCGTGCTCCACGAGCACGTCAGTGTCTTGGGACGGGGTCTGCGGCGTCGCGGGAGCGGTCACTTCCGGAATCTCGCCGGCGTCGATTCGCCGTACGAGCAGTCGCTCGAGTGCGGCCTGCCACTTGCGGGCCGAATTCCTCGCCGTGACGAGCTGGCTTTGCGATTCCGCCAGATTCGTCTTCAGACGCAACACCTCGCTCTTGAGCACCATCTGGGCTTCGAGCCGATCCTCGGCGAGGTTCTCGTTTTCCGTGGCAACGTCGACGGCGCGCTGCGCCACCGTCACGAAATCCAGCGCCTGCAGCCAGCGGTAGTACGTCTCCACGACGGCACCTACGAGCTTGTTGCGTGCCGCCTGCAGGTCGGCCGCCGCGGAGCGGCGCTTTTCGGCGGCCGCCTTCCGATCGTACCAGCGCGCCCCGCCCTCAAAGAGAGACCATCGGCCTTCGATGCTGGACGTCGCGTTCTGTTGCTGTCCGGGATTGTTGAAGTTCAGGTTCTGCGTGGCCCGCTTCTGGTTGATGATGTACATGAGCGCGAACACCGGGTTGTCGGTGGCGCTGAAGTCCTGCGCGAGCGTCACTCGCGGGTAAAACGCCGCTTCCGCTTCGCGAACCTGCGCCGCAGCGGCATCGAGACGATCCTCGATCTGCTCGAGCTTGCGGCTCGCCCGCAATGCTTCCTCGACAGCGCGATCGACGGTCAGTGGTGCGGCGTTGGGCTGCGTCGTCGGGGCGTGTGTGCGCCACTGTTCCAGCACCACCGTCGCCGGGCGACGCGCAATGCGCGCGGCTCGCTGTTCGGTCTGACAGCCGGCCGCGACGACGCATAGCAGGCCGACCGGCAGCGTCACCAGCCGCCGCCTGTCACAAGCGACTCTCATCATCGGGATATTGAACGGCACCCGATCGCCCCCCATCCACCAATTCCTTGACCGTGCCAGCGAGTAGCAGGCTGTATCCGGTGTTCGTTATAAATCTTCAGAAAGGCCTCGTGCTGGCATCCGCAACACGCGTCCCAGGGAGACTAACGGGCAAGATGCTCGAATCAAGGAATGATGATTTGGAAATACCCTTACTTTACAGCAAGGGTTTCACTGAGGGGCGGGACGCTTGCATTCCCGACGGCGCGCGCAAAACGGACCTTGCGAAGGACGCGTTTCGCAAGGTCCTGGATGAAGCCGACTGGCGTCAGCGTCGGCGGGAGTGTGGTCGCATCGACGTGGCGCCCCGGCGGCGACGGGCCGATCACCGGACCGGCCGCCGCCCGCGGCGCCGCTCTCTGCTACTTTGAAGCCTGCGCGGCGGCGGGCTGGTAGGTCGCCAGATTGGGCTGCGGCTCCACCGGCCGGCCATCGACCGTTTCCAGCCGAATCGTCATGCAGGCTTCGCGCTGCACGGCATCACGCACCTGGCACGGGACCTCGGTGCCGATGCAGCTTGCCGCGAGCAGCCGACTGGCGCCCTGTCGGCGAAGGATCGTGGTGCTGTCACGCAGTCGTTCGATTGCCGCCCGGGCATCCGCGAGCGTGCCGAGCTGGTTCTCGATGTCCTCCATCGCCCGCGCGCACTGCTGGATGCGTCGCTGGAGCGTCACGCGAGACGGATTGATCTCGCCGGTCCGGGTGAACATCGCGTCCAGACGCTCTTTCTCCGTCCGCAGCACGGTCAGCTCCTGTTCGAGATCGCGATTCTCGACATCCAGCGGGCGGAACGACTGTTCCGGCGCCACGAGCGCGCCGGCGTAGGCCAGCGCCAGACGGCGCTCGCGAAGGTTCGCCAACTGCGCGTCCAGACGGTCGACGGCTTCGAGGGCCTGCTGCAGATGCTCCTCGTTTTGGAGATATTCGTCGTGACTCTTGAAGATCAGCGAATAAAGCTGCTTGCGGCCTTCCAGACGGCGAGCCTCGTCGCGGGCCGCGTTCCGGCACCGCTGGAGATTCCGGCCGAGCTGGTCGATCAGTTCCAGCTTCATCTGGATGTCCCGATAGTCCACCACGAGCAGCATCTTCGTGACCGACTCGCCCGAGCGAACCTGGTCGAAATCATGGCTGTCGAACGCCGCCCGCGTGGCGATGCCGGTCACCGGTTGCCCGTCTGCGAAGACGTGCACGATGGCGTCGTCGAGCAGGCTGTGCGTGCGTTCGCGGTCCTGCTCGGTGAGCCGGGCCTCATGCTGGATGGCGTCGTCGAGCTGCCGCTCGAAGCTGTCGTATGCGCGGATCTGCCCAAGCAGGCTGCGCAGCAAACCCTTGTTGGCCCGCTCCGTCTTGCCGTCAAGCTCGAAGCGGTAGGCGAGCCGCTTTTTGCTTTCGGGAATGTTCGCTTTCCAGCGTTGGAACATGTCGACCAGGTCGCCCTCGGCCGGGTTCACCTGGATCGTCCCCTGCATCGGCGTGTCGAACCCGTACTCCGTCAGCGAGAAGCGGTACACCCCCGGCTCGAGCTTCAACACGGTCTCGGTTACGTCGGTACCATTGTAAGGCTCGCCTTCCATGGTGACGCGCATCGTGCCGAACCCCTCAAACGTCGCGTCGTCCTCCGCCTCCGCTAGCGGATCGTCGGTCGCGACTGCGTCATCCGCCACCAGTTGGGTCTGCGAGTCGAACGATCCCTCTGCAAAGGCGATGTCGTTCGGCGGACTGCCGAAGCGGACGGACACCGCGGTCATATCGCTCTTGCAGCCGGCCAGCAGCAGCGGTACCGCCAGCATGATGACACCCAATCGAATCGGCTTCATCTCGATACTCCTCATTGGCAAATATGAGTCCTCTGTCCATTCGTTCGCGCCCCGGCGTCCCAGTCTCGCCACAGGGCCGCGAGAAACACAATTCAGGCAGGAGCGGCTGTGCGGTTGACCACGCCCGCCGGCAGGCGGCATGGCTTCACACCTCTACAACGAAGCGCAAGTCAACGGCTGTTTCGGACATTCCGCCGACGCGTTTCGTTCGCGCGGGCAATTGCCTTCGCAGGTTGTCGAGTCAATGCTGCGTGTGCAGCCACGTTGAACGCGGGGTCGCACAGTCTCTCGTAAGATATCATCGACGAATTGACCAGCGGCTTTCGCTCGAACGGAAGGAAAGAGCAAAGAAACGCAAACGTCCGGCGTTATCGTTCTCACCCACCGCACGGCAGTCGCAGCCTATCGGACCTTGGACTTTCCATCGCATTGCTGGGGGCGTGCGTGTTCCCAGGATTGTTCGAAAAACAAGCGGCCCGGCGAACGGGTGCTCGCCGGGCCGCCTTTGCATCGGCTGGTGGTCGTTTGTCAACCCGCGGGCGACTGCGTCCGCCGCCCCGGCTTCGATCGACGCTACGGCTACTGCTTCGGTCTCAGCAGCGTACCCGGATACTTCGTCGGGAAGCTCACGTCGTCCGCGTCGTGGCATTCCGTGCACTTGGGCTTCTGGTCGAAGCCGTCGACGTGGCACATCTCGCAGTCGATCTCGCTGTGAATCTCGTTCAACGCCAGGCCGGTCACCTTGTGATCGAAAGTTGACGGGTCCCAGTCGTGACACGAGGTGCACTTCGTGTCGAGCGCTTTGAACGGCATCTTCTTATGGCACTGGCGGCAACCCAGCTTCTTGTGATAGTCGCTGAGCGGCCAGCCCGTGCGCGCGTGCGTGAAAGGCTGGGGCTCTGTTTCACCTGCCAGGCGGTGGCAGTGTTCGCAGGATTTCTCGCCGTCGATCTCGTGGCACACGCTGCACAGTTCGTGGTGCTGCGCAAACGTTCGCAGCGACTGCACGTGCTTCTTGCCCGGTTCGTGGCAGCGCTCGCAATTGTTGCCCTTGTGGCACTCGGCACAACGCAACTGGTACAACTCCGCGTGCCGCTTGTGGTGGAAGTAAACCTTCGAGCCCCTGCCCTCCGGGTATTTTGTCTGGTAGGCCTCCATGACCGGTTCGGGAATCGGGGGGTGCATGACGCCGATGATATCCTCCGGCGTGACGGCCTCCGCCGGGGTACCGTGGCCGTTGCCCACGCGGCTGAGGTGGCAGGTCTTGCACTTCTGCTCGTGGCTCCATTCACGGTGGCAGCCCAGGCACTGGCGGTGGTACGCCCCTTTCAGACCCGGTTTGCCCATTCCGCCGGCGAGGTTCGGATCATGACACGTGCGACAGGCCGGATGCTCCATCCCTTCCGGTGTGTAATGATGGCATACCGAGCAGCCGCCGGCGATTTCCGCCCACGCGGCGTGCCCGCCGTGGTCAAAGGGTACGGGACCGAAGTTGTCCGACGCCCCGCCCTGTAGCGCAAGCATGTTCAGGAGGATCACGCCCTTCGGGGGCTGCTTCTTCGCGAAGGCCGCCTTTTCCTCCGCTTCACGCGGCCGCGGGCAGACGTTCAGGCACGGGTCGTCCTTCGTGGGCGCGTCGCACGAGTGGCAGGCGTCGCATTGCGAGGCGGGAACGGCCTGCGCGTGCGCGGGCATCTCGTCCTGGGCCTTCGACCGCGAAATCGCCAGTGCGAAGCCAATAGCCCCGATCGCGATAATCGTCACGTGCGCCGCGGCACGCTTCAAGGCTCGATCCTTCATGCTGCCCTCACTTTGCCGGGATGAGTGATCACGGGGAGGTAGGTGACGATGACCCGGTACAGGAACATCAACAGAGAGACCAGGCCGATCGTCACGGCGATCTCGCCGATGGCCGGGAAGTACGACTTGACCGGGTAGAGCGGCGTGAACGCGACCAGAAACACGTTGATCCGGTTCAGCACCACGCCGAGCACCACGAGCAGCGCCGCGATGAACAGCAGCCGCGGCGAGTTCCGCACGCGCGCCGAAAGCAGCATCGCGAACGGCAGGATGACGCCGAAGACCATCTCGATGATGAACATGATGCTCTGCACCGATCCGTCAAACAGGTAGACGTAGCTCTCGCGGACGAACATGTCGCCCAGCTTGAATGCCAGGTACAGGCCGAGGATAAAGGGAATGTACTTGGCCAGTGCGCTGAACACTTCCATCTCCGGCTTGAGCTTGAGCGCCCAGGCGGCATACAGCCCCTCGAAGATCACCATCGGGAATCCCACGGCGATCGCCGAGAGCAGGAACAGCCACGACAGGATCGGTGTCCACCACAACGGATGTGTCTTCGTCGGGGCGATGACCATCAGGTTGCCCAGCGAAGACTGGTGCAGGCAGGAGAGCACTACGCCGGCGATAACGAGCAACGGCATGATGTGCCGCACGGCGGAATGCACCCGGCCGGCCGCCGCGCTCAGCTTCGGCCAGCGCGTGTCGTCCAGGAACCGCTCACACACGATCGGAGCGAATTCGAGATAGAGCACCGTCAGGTAGCACATGACGCACATGCCCACCTCGAACAGCACGGAGTTCGGGCTCCACATCGTCGGCCACGCCGGATGCCAGATGTTGTAGTAGCGGCCGAGGTCGGCCATCAGGCCGATACCGACGAACGTGTAGCCCAGCATCGCCGTCAAGAGCGCCGGCCGGACGATCGCGTGGTAGTGCTCCCGGTGGAAAATGTGGGCCAGCGCCGCGGTCGTGAAACCGCCCGCCGCCAGGGCGACGCCGCTGGCGACGTCGAACGCGATCCACAGACCCCAGGGATGCTGCTGGTCAAGGTTGGTGACCGTGCTCAGGCCGAAGGCAAACCGCCAAGCCGCGAAGCACGCGCCTATGGCGGTGAGGATTAGCAGGACCCACGTGCCCGGCGTCAGCAGTTTCCGCTCCACCGGTAAAGGATGATGATGCTCCGTCACGCTCGAGCTCCTGTTAGTGAGCCTTTTGTTACTCTTCGATCTCGTGGTGGCTCAAGGTGTCCTTGGTGGGGCCTTCGGGGGCCGGGCGGCTGAGCCACATGGCCGTGCCCAGCAGCCCGAACCACATCACGGGCGGCATGAAGTGCTTGAACACGCCGTGCTGTATGGCCTCCGTCAAGCGCGGCGGGGCCTTGTCCGGCACGTTGTGGAACCCGATCTGGTCGAACGGCACGCTGGCCAGGTACAGCCACGACGTGCCGCCGGCTTCGTGCTCGCCGTACACGTGATCGATGTATACGTCCGGCGCCTCGCGAATCTTCTGATGGGCCAGTTCGATCAGTTCGCTTCGCTTGCCGTAGGTCAGCACTTCTTCCGGGCAGATCCTCACGCAGGCCGGCGCCTCGAGCTCGCCCGGCACGAGATGGGCACACATATTACACTTGCGCACCCGCGGCGTGAGAGCGTTGTCGTACTCGTACGCCGGTATCTCGAAGGGGCAGGCGACCATGCAGTACCGGCAGCCCATGCAGCGCCGGGGGTTGTATTCAACCGGCCCGTCTTCCCGCTTGCTGAACGCGCTGACGATGCACGCCGACACGCAGGACGGGTCGATGCAATGCAGGCAGTTGAACTTGTTGTAGATGAAGCCGTCCCGGCCCTTCGGGTTCTGGTAGCGGTTGATCACCGTGTACGACCGCGGGTGCGGGCGGCGGGGCTTAGCCATCACGGAGGTGTCCGCAAACGTGTCCACTGGCGGCGGGTTGAATCCCGCGCCGTTCTGGCACGCGTACTCGCACCGGCGGCAGCCGATGCACTTGAGCGTGTCGACGAGGACCCCCATGGCGTTGGCTGAGGGTGTGTGCTCGTGTGCCGCATGCGCCGCTTGCGGGCCGACGACGGAGGCCGCGGCCGCCGTGCCGGCTATCCTGAGGAAATCGCGTCGCGTTTGTTTCATACCCTCTGATCCTCTGGGTTCCAGGCTGCCCCTGATGCACGTAGGGTCTGCGATAGAGGCAACTTGCAATCGCTGTGCCACGGCGAACGTTGATGCCGCCGCCCGGCCGGCACGACGAGCCTCCTCCGTGGCCATCCGACGAAAACCACGATTCGTCCGGTACGGTTTCTCTCGGCGGCTTCGACGGTGACCATGGCGCGGGGCGGTGGCGAAGTTGTTACGCCTCAAGGAAATCGCACCGGAACGAAGTGAAATTCCGGCTTGCCAGGGGGAGAAAACGCGCAATGTCCTGTGGATTTTCGCTCAGCACACGGCTCGTGCAGGGAGCGTTACCGCGGAACTCGTGGCCCCGCAACCCGAGAAGGGGTACCGATTCTTTTCCTAACTTCCTTTCCTGGCGGCCCTCCACGCCGGCGTCGAATCCGTGTCTCCCGCCCGTTGCCCGGCCCGCCCGGTCTGGCAGGGGACATCCTCCCCCGGCGCAAGAAAAAACGCCCCTGCCGTTCGTGGCAAGGGCGTTGGTATGGATTCCTCGTGGCTCTCTGGCCGGAATTCACTCCGGTCCGCTTAACTGTGACTCGAGCGCCGCCCAGTCGGCGAGGTCGACCATGTCGCTGCCGACATCCACGTTGGCACAGGCACAGCAGAAGTCGGCGGTCACGTCCGTTCCGAAGCACGCCAGGAACCGTTGCATGTCCGCGAGGTCGTAATCGCCGTCGCCGTCCAGATCGCCTGCGGTTCCAGGGCAGACTTCGCTGGTGGGCACTGTCACCGTGGCGTAGTCGCTGTACGTAATGCAGACCGGGCTCGAAGTGAACGCGAGGACGCGGTAATCACCGGCATCGCCGGTGGCGAGGTTGTCGAGCACGAGCGTGTCGCCCGATCCGACGACCGTGGTGCCCTTGCGCCACTGGTAGGTGAGGGGACTCGCCGCGGTGGCGTCGGCCGTCAGCACGACCGTGTCGCCGACCTCGCCACAGGCATCCTCAGGACTGTGCACGAAGACGGGCAGCGGCTCTATGCTGACGCCCACGGTGTTGGAGTCCACCTCGTACCCGCACTGGTTCGAAACCCGGCAGAAGTAATCGCCTGCATCGTCCGCACTGGATGACGGGATCGACAGTCCCCGCTGGACCTGGTCCGGTATCGCGACCCCATTGTGATACCACTGGTAGTAGAGCGGCGGGACGCCGGTAGCCGTGATCTCGAGATATGTCGTGCCGCCCTCGCACTTGGCTGTCGGCACGACCGGTTGGGCCGTGATCACGGGCACGCCCGGATCGATCACGGTGGCCGGGTCCGTGGAGCGCGATGCGCAGCTATTGCTGGCGATGAGCTCATAGTCGCCTTCATCGGCCGGGCTGAAACCCTGGATGGTCAGCGACGGGCCCGTTTCTCCCACCAGGGGCTGACCACCAAGCTCCCATTGCAGCGAGGTGTAGTCGCTAACGTCGGGCGTCAGCGTCACATCGTCGCCGTAACAGGCGTACGTCACCGGCGGCGGACTCGACACGATCGCAGGCGAGGGACAATCGGTCCCGCCGGACACCACGAGCGCAAAGTCGGCGTCGGTTTCCGGCGTCTCCACGTGACCGTCTTCGTTGACGCTGTCGGCGGAAACCTCGATCTTCCAGTTGCCCTGCTCCGGCGATTCGATCCAGACGTTCTCGACCGGATCAATACCGTTCGGCGAGCCGCCCGGCGTGGACGTATTGCCCGCCAGGAGCCCGTTGTTTCCATAGTAGATCACGCCCGAAGGCGACGTGACTTTCAGGCTGAGATCGTTGATGCGGTGCAGGCTCGAGGAGGTCGTGCCTTCGATGTCCGTGTAGACGAGCGTTGCTCGCAATGCGGGATCGCCGGCGCTGATCGTGCGTCCGTACTCGATCGACCCGAACGGCGGCAGCACCTCGTCTTCGTCGACGATCATCATGTTGTTGCGCAGGTCATACAGCCTTTGCACGTCTGGACGTCCCCAGCCCTGGTGGGTGCGCGTCAGGTCGGCGGTGGTGCCCGAGAACGGGTAGGGGGAGGCCGTGTTGATCATCACGGCGCGCGCCGTAGAGGAGTGCGGTCTTTCCTGGAAAACGGTGCCGCCGGAAACGGGGTTGCCGAAGATTCCGTCGGCCCACATCTGGAAGAACAGGCCGAAGTGGCCGGCCGTTTCCGGCGTGGCCGCGCTCGTGCCGCCGAAGTCGCTCGTGTAGCCGCTGTTCCACGTGGTCGTACGGATTGCGTCGTACCAGAAGCACAGGTCGGGCTTGATGCGGCCGTCGGCAGCCGGACCGATGCTCGCGTTGCCGGACGCGTAGGCGTGCCACTCGTCGTTAGCGAGGTTCGTGTCGTTGAAGTGGTAGATTCCGCCGACCGACACGACGTTCTTCGCCCATGCTTCCGGCGCAGACGACTGGGTGCCGTTGTTCGCCTGAGCCTGGAGTATGACAATATCGAAATCGAAAACTATCTTGTCCATTTCGCTCGAGACGCTGTTGTACTCCGTGGAGTACGGCAGCACGTTCCAACTGTTGCTCTGGAACACCGCCGACCATGTTTGCGTGGCCAGCGGCGCCGTCGCACTGTAGCGGTCTGCCGGACCCCACATCGAGAACAGACCCTCGCCGTTCGGCAGCATGCCGCGACCCGTGGCCGACCCTGTCCCGTCTCCGAAGACAATCCCGAACGTTGACGTTCCGTGCCACTCGAGAGCCGGCGGCCCCAGGCGAACGGTGAGCCTGCTGGCAAAGGCCGGATGGTCGATTTGGCAGCCGTCGTCCATGACCTCGCCGATGACGCCGGCGCCGGTGTAACCCGCGACCGACTCGAGGTAGTCCGCGCCACCCACGATGCGCACGTTGTTCATCGCCTTCACGGGCGGCCCCCAGCGATCGATGAACATCACCTGGTTGAAGCCGGCCACCTGTCGAAGTTGATCGGCCGTCAGCGTCGCATCGACGACCAGGCCGCCGGGCGTGAAATCGTGCACGACGCCTCCGATCGCGCTGATGGCGTCCGCGAGGGCGGCTTTCTGGCCCGTTCCCTGCTCGAAAACCTGAATCCGATAGCGACCCGTCTCGATGGAGGGGTCCTGCGCGTTCAGCGCCGCCAGAATCGGCTCTTCCAGGCGATATGCGGGATGATACGGCCCGACCCAATCCACGTACGGAAGGGCACGCACCGCCTCGCGCACCTGCGGCGACATCTGCACGATGTGCGCCTGGTGCGGCAGGTAGCTGAACACCTGCCCGCCGAGATCGTGTATCTGCTGGCGGTAGATTTCCAATGGCTGCGTGATGAACTGGACGATGTACAGGTCTTCGCCGGCCCGTGCCTGCAGCGCCGGCTCGACGCTGCGCTGCGCAACCCGCCGGTTGAAATCTCCGTGGCGCAGCTTCAGCGTAAGATGGGCGGGATGTGCCGTCGCAAACGTGCGCCCGTCCAGGCTCACCGAGTAGTACGGTTCGGTCGAGGTCTGATCCGCTTCGTCCCACAATGCGACCGCCGTCGCGGTGTCCGGCACGCGGACCAGTTCCGCGTTCTTCAACTGCTTCGACGACGTGCGGACGACCTCGCGCCCGACGAGCAGCGCTTCGCCGCCCGCGCGCTGCTCGACGCGGATCGCGGACGCCGATTCATCAACAGGTCCCGGGGTCGCTGCGGCGCCGCAGATCGGTGTCAGCAGGATACCAAGGGTCGCCAGTGCAAGGCCGCGCCGTTCTCTGAATCGGTACATGTGCAGTTGTCCCCCGAGCGGAGTACCTCCATGGCGGCGCGGTTGATCGCGCCGTCAGGGACCGGTCTGATAACCTGTTCCCTATAACAACGGAATGACAATATGTGTCACTCTCCGGAGCGTGCGACCGGAAGGACGTAATTGTCTCCGGCCTGTTCCCCTCCTTGACTGTACCTGTCGCGGCCGTTTCTTTCAATGCTCGACGTGGGCTTCGACGCGGGTTTTCCACCGCCCGGCCGGACAGTGCAAGAATCGCCTCCGGCCCGGCACAAGTGTTGCAGAAGGTTATCCGACCCGTATCGAAACGCCCCTGTTCACGAACGCCGTTTCGCCGTAGACTGCGCCGCATGACAGACGACAAGTCGACTGCTCCGTCCGCCGATTCGACGCCACTGCCCGCGCCGCCCACGCGCTACGTCACATCCGACGCTCAACTGGCCGACGTTTGCAGTGCGGTTCGTGCGGGCAACTCCTTCGCCTTCGACACCGAGTTCGTCATGGAGGACCGATATGAAGCGGACGTGTGCGTTGTGCAGATCGGCACCGATGAGCTTGTTGCGGTGGTCGATCCGCTCGCGGGCGTCGATTTGCAGCCGGTCTGGGACCTGGTGGCCGATCCCGCGCTCGAGGTGATCGTGCACGCCGGCATGGAGGATCTTTCGCTGTGTCAGTCACGCGGCGGCGTGACGCCGTCGCGCGTCTTCGACTGCCAGTTGGGCTACGGCCTGATCAGCACCGACTATCCGCTTAGTCTGCTGCGGCTCGTCCGAAGACTGCTCGGCGTCAGGCTGCGCAAAGGGCAGACGCTCACCGATTGGCGCCGCCGGCCTCTCACGCAGGATCAGATTTTCTACGCTGCCGCCGATGTCATCCATCTGCCCGCCGTCCACCGCAAGATCAGCGCGAAGCTCGAAGAGCTCGGCCGGACCGAGTGGATGCAGGAGGAAATGGCCCGGTATGCGAACTCCAAGACGTATCAGCGCGACCGTGCCGAGAACGTCCTTCGCCTGAAGGGCGCCGGCTCGCTCGATGCCAAGGGTCTCGCCATCGCCCGCGAGCTCGTGAAAGCACGCGAGGCGCTCGCCGCCAAGTACAATCGCCCGGCCCGCGGTGTGATCCGCGACCACCTGATCGTCGAAATCGGTCGCAACCGACTGACCAGCGCCCGTCAGATCAAGTCTCTCCGCGGGCTTCATCTCCGCAGCGACGGCGTGCAGGAGCTCGCCGCCGCGGCGCAGCGCGCCTGTGAGCTGCCGCGCGAGCAATGGCCCGAGCCGATCGTGACCACGGAAGAAACCGACAGCGAAGCGGCGATGGCGTTTCTCGTTGCTTCGGTCGTCCGCGCACACTGCGCCCAGCATGATATCGCCCACCAGCTTGTCGCGACGAAGCAGGACATTCACAAGTACGTGCAGGCCGTCGCCCGCGGCGCAGATGCACCAGCCTCCAGGGTGCCGTTCGCCAACGGTTGGCGCGAGCGGAGCGTCGGCCGTATCGTCCACGATCTCATCGACGGCCGATTGCACGTCGGTATTCGCCAGGATGACGGCAGACCGTCCATCGACCTCACCGACGTGCGCTGACCGCTTGCCGGACACGGGTCCGCCCATAGAATCCGCCTAATGGGGCAGCGGGCGCGCGCACGCGGCCGTACCCGTCGGGGCGTGCCGTGCCTCGGCTCCCTGCACCAGGGGCGCCGGCGGCTGGTTTTCCCCGAAAATCAGACATCCAACTTCGCGGAGCGACTTGTTCATGCCCCAGGCGACGGACTACATCCTGATCGGCGTCGATGGCGGCGCCACAGAGGCTAAGGCACATCACGTCACCCCAGCCGGCGACGACAACGACGCTTTCCTGCTGGGCCAGGCTGCGGCCGCCCGCAAGTACGAACGCCTCCTCGGGTTCCGTCCCGTGCCGGTCACCGAGCAACTGGCTCAGCGCGAAGCCGGCAGCGTGCAACTGACCGCCAACGAGCGAATCCAGGGGTCGATGCTGGTGCAGGCGGCTTGCGAGGCGGTAGCCGAGACTGCCAAGGTCGCCTCCGGGAATGGTCCTCCGCCGGTTCTGGTCGGAATCGGCATGCCCGGCCTCAAGACTGCCGACGGTCGCGGCATCGCCGTCATCAACAATGGCCCGCGTATTCCCGACTATCTCGATCAGTTCGAACAGCGACTCGGCGAGATGGGTGTGCAGTTCGCCGCGCCGGTCGCCGAGCTGGGCAGCGACGCCGACTACTGTGGCGTCGGCGAGCTGTATGCCGCCGATGGGCTCTTCCGTGGTGCGGAGAACGCCTACTACATCGGCTGCGGCACCGGAATCGCCGACGCGATGATCCTCCACGGCAGGCTGGTCACCTTTGACGAAGCATCGAACTGGATCCTCAAAGCCTGGCAGATTCCCTCCGCGCTCGGCGCGACGTTCGAACGGCTGGTTTCGGCGAAATCCATGAACGACTGCTATGCTCGCCTGCGCGGCGACGCGGAGGGACGCGAGTCCTACTTTCCGGAAATCGCCGCCGTGGCCGGTGGCACACTCGCGCTCACCTGGATGCGTACCGCGTCAATGGTCCTGGCGGAGCTCATCTACGAACGCATCCATACGCTGCGCCACGGTCGCCCGAACGCGCCGCATCGCGGTCCGGCCTACGCGGCGCTGGAAGTCGATCATCCCTACCAGGGGACGCTGCTCCAGCGCATCGTTCTCGGCCAGCGACTCGGCAGGATCTACGGCGATACGCGGTTTCACGTGGTCTTCGGCGATCGACTCGACTCGCATCTCGCCGCGCTGATCGGCCAGTCCGACGACGCCGAGATGCTCGCCAAGTACCTTGACCGCAATCGCCTTCGCCTCGGCGTGCTGCGGGCCTCCACGCTTCGCGCCGCTCCCGCGCTCGGCGCCGCGATCGCGGCGGCGCAGGCACTTCGCACGGGGTGAGTCCGGCGGACGCGGCACCCGCGCCCGCTGCTTGACGCCCCTTCGAAGCCTGGGGTAGAGTCGCCGCCGCCGGTGCTCGACCGAAGGACGCCGGACCGATCCGTGATCTCTTCGAGCGACCGACCGTGCCCGAGAGTCTCTACATCATCGACGGCCACGCCCAGATCTACCGGTCGTACTACGCGCCGTTCCGCGCCCTCACCAGCCCGGCCGGCGAGCCGACCCGCGCGACGTACGTCTTCTGCTCCACCCTGTTCAAGCTGATTACCGAGCGGAAGCCGGACTACCTTGCCATGGCGCTCGACGTGAGCGATGCAACCGTGTTTCGCCGCGAGTTCTTCTCTGACTACAAGGCCCATCGCCAGCCGCCGCCGGAGGATCTCCCACCGCAAGCGGATCGCATCATCAGCCTCGTGGAGACCATGGGCATCCCCATCCTGCGCAAGGAGACTTTTGAGGCCGACGACCTGATGGCGACGATCGTCCGCCGACTCGCCGACAGCGATCTCGCGATCTACCTCGTCAGCCGCGACAAGGACCTCGAGCAGCTCATCACCGATCGCGTTTTCCTCTTCGATCCGATGAAGGACGAGGTTGTCGATCGCGAGGCTCTCCTCGCCAGCAAGGGATATCCTCCGGAGAAGGCCGTCGAGGTGCAGACGCTCACCGGCGACACCAGCGACAACATTCCTGGCGTGCCCGGCATCGGCCTGAAGACCGCCGCCAAGCTCATCGCCAGGTACGGTTCTGCCGAAGAGGTCGTCGCCCACGCCGACGAGTTAAGCCCCAAGCAGGCGGAGAACGTCCGGGCGTTCGCCGACAAGCTGCCCGTCACGCGCCGGCTGGTGACGCTTGATACCAACGTCGAATTCGACTTCGATCTCGATGCGGCCCGCTATCGGGGACTGCCGGTCGATGCCATCAAGCCGATCTTCGTCGAACTCGGCTTTACCAGGCTCGTCGATCAGTTGGAGGCTTTTCGAGGTGATGACGAGCCGCCGGCGGTGGACACCGTCGCCACAGCGGAGCCCGAGGCGCCGCCGCCGCGTCCTGCCGGGCGCTACGCGCTTGTCGACAACGATGAGAAGCTCGCCGAGCTTGCTGCGCAGATCGCCAGGCAACCGGTCATCGCCATCGACACGGAAACGACCGGACTGTGTCCCGTGGCCTCGGAACTTGTGGGCCTGTCGGTCTCCTGGGAGCCGAATGTCGGTTACTACGTTCCGGTGCGGGGCATCGGTAATACGGTCTCCCTCGGCGCCATCCGCAGCCTCCTCAAGCCGCTGCTCGAGAGCCCGGCGATCAGGAAGGTCGGCCAGAACATCAAGTACGACCTGATCTCTCTGCGCCAGGCCGGCATCGAGGTGCAGGGCGTCTGCTTCGACTGCATGATCGCCAGTTTCGTTCTCGATCCGTTACGCCGTTCGCATGGAATGGACGCGCTCGCGCTGGAGTTGCTCGGTCACAAGACGATCCCCATCAGCGATCTGATCGGCAAGGGTAAGAAGCAGATTCGTCTGGATGAAGTCGATACCGCCCGCGTGTGCGAATATGCCGGCGAGGACGCCGACGTGACCTGGCGACTCTACGGTGCGCTGGCCA
>JBECKQ010000480.1:0-8297 GCA_040235375.1 Phycisphaerae bacterium
GCCGGCGGCTATTTCGCCGGGGCGGAGTAAATGGGTCCGGTCAGGCGATCGACGAAAAGCTCCAGGTCGGCCAGGCTGATGCCGCTGACGCCGTCGAGCTCGTAGGCGGCGCAGGCGGGCGAGGTCACGCCGAAACAGCGTTGGAAACCGGCGAAGTCGCGGAGGTCCCAATCGCCGTCGGCGTTGCCGTCGCCGCCGCAGGCCGGATTCGGAGCCCCCGGCGAGGCGGCCAGGAATCCCCCAGCACCGGCCAGGTCGCTGCTGATGCGCACCCAGTCGGCCGCGGTGTCGGTATCCGCGCCGTTCGGGCAGCGGGCGGCGCCGGCCGGAACCGTTGATCCGTCCGGCCCGATGATCGGCGCGTTGTAGTAGACCGCGTCGGACACCGGGTAGTCGGCGTCGACGAAGGCGACCGCGTCGATGAGCTGGCCGATATCCGCCCCCATGTCGGCGACGCCGTTGTTGTCGGTGTCGATGTCGTAGCCGACGTTCTGCGTGAAGCCGCGAACGAGCAGGAAGGTCTCGGTGCCGTCCTCGAAGACATTGGTGCCGCTGAGCACGAGGTCGGGCAGGCTCAATCCAATGCCGCCCACGAAGAAGTAACCGTCACCGTCGAGGGCGCAGGTCTCGCCGCCGCAATCATCCAGCGGGATGATGCGGTCGACGCGGCCCTTGGAGAGCGTCTCCCCTTCGACGACCAGGATGCTCAACCCGCAAAGCAGCTCGTTCGGATCACCGGTCAGCTCGACGAACTCCTTGTCCTGCGTGCCATCGTGGCGAATCACGACCTCGTTGAGTCGCATGTTGGTCGGCGGGTCCGGACAGGGAGGAACCTCCTCGCCGCACAGGACGCCGACGCCGCGGAACTCTCCGCCCAAGGCCAGGCATTGTCCCTCGTTGAGTGTGTCGTCGCAGCCGCAGGCCGTGCAGCAGGCGCCGGACTGGTTGTCGGGAATCTCGATATCGGCGAAGACGAGCATGTGGTCGGAGGCGGTGTCGCTCGTGCCGGACGGCAACGGCGAGCCATATAGGGTCAGTCCGCCGGAGAGCCCCTCGTCCTGTGAGTCGTACACCTGCGAACCGAGCACGGTGATCGCGTGACTGTACCAGATGTAGTCGAGCCTCCGGCCGGACGAACGTCGCGTGGCGTCGGAGTTATCGAGCTGGCGCGGGTTGAGCACGAGAAGGTCCTGCGAACCGGCGCCGGCCAGGAGCGGCTTGAAGATCCCGTTGTCCACGGGAAAGTCGATGTCGCCGCCCAGCGAGAAATCGAAGGGCATGCCGCTGGGGATGGAGTAGAACTCGGAAGGCGAGTCGGGCGAGTCAAGAATGTCGTCGTTCATGTCGCCGGCGACGAAGTAGGGCACGACGTTCGAGTCATAGGAGACGGTGGCCTGCATCGCGCGGATGGACTCGACGGTGCGGCGGAACTCGTCGGAGTCGTCGAATCCGGATTTCCAGTGGTTGGCGACGACGACCAGGTCTTCGGCCGCGCCGGGCACGGCGATGACGGCGACGACGAAGTTGCGGGTGATATCCTGGGCGTTGGGGTCGCCGGAGAGCGTGGTGGCCGTCTGCGTGGTGACGCTGGCGAACGGGTAGACGCTCATGACGCCGGCATGGTGGGCGCTGTCGAACGTACCGGTGCCGTTGGCGAGATACTTGAAAGAGTAGCCGGCGGCGGTGGCGAGGTCGTTGAAGTCGGCGGTTTCGTTGATTTCGTTCAGGCAGACGACATCGGCACCGACCCTGGTGAGTATCGCGGCAGCGGCATCGAACTGGGCCTGGCTGGACTTGAAGTTCTCGATGTTGAACGTGGCGATGCGGACCTGGACATCGGCCACGGCGACGGTGCAGACGGCGAGCAGGCAGGCGGCCGGCAGGCCGGCAAGGTGCCGCTTCATTGAATGACTCCCGGAGAGTTATTGGAACCGTACCGCACGGCGGTAGTTACGAACCGATCCACCCCTGCGGAACTGGTCGGCCCCCCAAGCAGGCGCCGTCTTAGCGCAAAACTCACTAGACGGCGCTGGAAATCCCACGCAGATGGCATTATACTCGAAACTTACGGGGAAATCCGGAGGAAATCCGGAAAATCGTTTAGCGACGGGATAGAAGCGCCTTCCGGCACGCTGAACACCGGCAATAACAGAGTACGTGGGGGAGCGCGGCGGTCTTGGTGTTTGAAACAGGATGGGGCCGAGGGGCACCATGTCCATTGTCCGTCAGAGAATCGCGCATTCTCGCGTGCTCGAGCACATGAAATTCGTGTCATTGTTTCATCGGTACGGACACACGTTTGACACAGCCGAATCTTCCAGCCGGCGGGTTCCGACGGGCACTGCGCCATCGGAGGCCCGCGGCCTTTCCGCATTCCGAGTTCTACCTATAAGGAGGTCGCAGATGAGATGGTTCCTGCCAGGATTGGCGCTCGCCCTGCTGGTCACGGTGCCGGTAGTGGCCCAGCCGGTGATCAACGAGATCAACTATGACGACTACAGCATTGACTTCGAGGAGTACCTCGAAATCTACGCGGCGGGGGGCGGCGACTACTCCGCGTACGACGTAGTGCTCTACAACGGCAGCACGGGCCTGTTGTACAACCGCATCAACCTGGGAACGGTGCCTGCCGATGGTTACCTGGTCATCGGCAATGCGGGCGTTCCGAATGTGGACATCACGGAACTACCCAACTTCCTCCAGAACGGGTCGCCGGACGGTATCGCGATCGTGTCGGGCGGAGCGTGCCTTCAGTTCCTCAGCTACGAGGGCACGTTTCAAGCCGTCGGCGACGAATGCGACGGGGTGACCTCTACCGACATCGGCGTCGCGGACGCCCCCTCAGGAAGCGCCGCGAACGACCAGGTCATTCAGCGCATTCCGAATATCACGGGCATGTTCACTCTGACGGGCGATGGGACGACGAACGGCGTCATCGCGGACGGCACGCCGGGCCTGCCGAACGCGGCCGGCCCGAATGCAGTGGGCAAGCTCACGACACTCGCCCAGGATGGCGGCGCGGTGACCGTCGAGCTGTGCGCGGCCGACGGCCAGCCGCCCTATACGTATTACATCCAGTCGCTGCCGGCACACGGCGACCTGAGGAACGGCGCGACGTTGATCACGACGACGCCGTACGGCATTGCGGGCGCCAGCATCGGCAACCTGAACTACACGCCGGACGCCGCTTACTCCGGCCTGGATACGTTTACCTGGAGCGTAACGGACAGCCAGCCGTTGAGCTCGGCCACCGTGACGCAGGAGCTCGGCGTGCAGACGGACTCGGTGGTCATCAGCGAGATCATGCACACGCCGAGCCTGGAAGACAGCCTCTACGAGTTCGTCGAGATCTACAACCACAGCGCCAGCGCCGTTACGCTGTCCAGCATCGACACGCGTCCCGAGACGACGATCGACACGACGAACAACCTGAACGTCTCGATCCCGGCGAACACGATGAAGATCATCGCCATCGACGCGACGACCAACGGTGCGGGATACGGGCTGGACCAGTTCCTGTGCGAATGGCGACTGACCGAGAGCGACATCATTCGCGTGAATGTCAACAAGTGGGAGTTCATGTTCAGCGCGCCGGATCCGTTCTCCTGTAACGCATCGGCCGGCTCGCGGGTGCTGCTGTTCGGGGCCGGCGGCGTGCTGCTGGACGCGGTGGACATCGGCATCTACGGCATCGACAACTGCGTGAATACCAGTTACGCGGTGGACGGCTTCGAGCTCTTCGGCGATCCGCTGACGAGCATCACGAACGACGATTTGATCTGGTTCTGCTCGGGCCAGATTCCGGAGGGCCAGCGCCAGGGCGACATATCGCAGGCGGCGAACGGCCCGGGCAACGGCGACCTGGCCAGCCCCGGTTACGTTCCGTACTGGAAGGAGTCCATGACGTACCAGGCTTCGTGCTTCGGCGCGTGCTGCCTGACGAACGGCGACTGCGTCGACGGCCTGTCCGCCACGGAGTGCGCGGACCAGCGTTGCGGTCTCGGCGGCGGCTGGTCGCAAGGAGCCGTTTGCGACACCTCCCATCAATCCGCGTGCGCCGCGCAGGCCGACACCGACCAGAAGTGCTGCCTGCCCACGGGAACGTGCGTGCCGGCCGGCGAGTGCGAGTGCATCCAGCTCAACGGCGATTATGACGGGGGCACGACCTGCGGCGCCGATCCGTTCTGCCCGGCGGTGACGCTGGTGATCAACGAACTCGAGTATGACAGTCCGGGCACGGACGCGGACGAGTTCGTGGAGCTGTTCGGCGACCCGGGACAGGACCTGGCCGGCTGGAGCCTGGCCTTGTACAACGGCAATCCTGCGCTGACGGGTGACAACATCTATGGGACCGTCGACCTGGCGCTCTCCCCCGGCGGACAGATGCCGCTTGACGGCTACCTGGTCGTCGGCTCCGCCACGGTGCCCAACGTCGACCTCGTCGCGTGGACCGACAACGGGCTCCAGAACGGCTCACCCGGCGGCGATGGAATCGTCCTGCTGTTCAATAACGAGGTGGTCGAGGCGCTGTCGTATGCAAGCGGAACGACTGGCTTCAGCGCCGTGGGCGGCCCCGCCGACGGCACATTCCTGCCGGACATCGGCGTCGTGGACTCTGCCTCCACCACACTTCAGAAAATCCCTGATGCCGGGACGTGGACGGCGACGACGAACAACACGCCGGGCGCGACCAACTTCGACGGCGGCAACAAGGGGGCGTGCTGCAACACGGCCACGTACGAGTGCATCGAGGAGTATCCCGAGGACTGCACGAGCGCCGGCTTCGAGTTCCAGGGCCTCGGCACGACGTGCCAGCCGACGAACCCGTGCATCCCGACCGGCTCGTGCTGCCTACCCGACGGCGTCTGCGTGAACAACGTGAGCGAGGACGGGTGCGTCAATATCCTCGGCGGCGTGTGGAACGGCGCCGATTCCGTGTGTCCGAACACGGAAGCATTCATTCCCTGCCTGAGCGACACTGGTCCCGGCACGACAGCCGCCGGCGCGTGCGCCGATTGGGATCTGGACGCCGACCTTGACGTGGACCTGCGCGACTTCGCCCTGATGCAGCCTTCGTTCTGCGCCTCCGATCCGGTGGGCGCCTGCTGCCCGCCGAGCGGTATGTGCGAAGAGATCACGCAGTACGAGTGCGACATGCTGGGCGGCGACTATCGCGGCGACGGCGTGCTCTGTGACGGGCTGACGCCGCCGTGCGACGAGGTCGTGCCCGGTACGATCCTCATCAACGAGATCTGGGCGGACGATCCCGGCGGGGACGACAATGAGTTCATCGAGCTGTACGGCCCGGCGAGCACGAGCCTCAACGGCTACAGCCTCATCATCGTCGAGGGTGAGACCGGCGGCGACACGATGTCGCCGGCTTACCGGCGGGTCAACTTCCGCGCGGACTTCAACGCGTCCTACGCTCTGGACGCCGGCGGCTACTTCCTGATGGGCGGCGGCCCCGGCGTGACCGGCGCGGATGTCGATCTGGACGCGACGTTCGGCGACGGCAACGGCGTCCTCGACGAGATCCAGAACGGCTCGCAGACGTACGCGCTGGTGCAGACGAGCCTGCTCGCCTACTGCACGTCGACGGGCGTGCCCGACGCCTACTGCACGGATGCGGGCGACCAGCTCACCCAGGCTTCGGTCGACGCCATTGAGGCGGCGACGATGAGCGCTACGGGCGACGCCGTGGCGACGCGGTACGGGTTGTTCGATTCGTACTACTTCCATGCACCGCTCGTGCAGGACAGCGGGTTCTACGCGTTCGACTACGGTCAGCGGATACCGAACGGCACGGACACGAACGCGGCAAGCGACTGGGAGACGACCTACGGCTACGAGTTGGGCGATCCGGGTGATCCGTCAACGCCGGGCAGCGCCAACATCTCCCAGAGTTCGATCGCCGGCGCCTGCTGCCTCGACGGTGGTTGCCAGGAGGTGCTCGATACCGACTGCGCCGCGACGAACGGCCTGTTCCTCGGTTACGGCACGACGTGCTCGCCGAATCCGTGCGGTTGCGGCTCGATCGAGGAAGTCGGCTACATTACTTACCCGGACACGGGGTATGCCTGCATTACCGGTGCGATCATCA
The DNA here is from genome assembly GCA_040235375.1 of Phycisphaerae bacterium. GTDB lineage: Bacteria > Planctomycetota > Phycisphaerae > UBA1845 > UBA1845 > JBECKQ01. Next base: position 6,101 of record JBECKQ010000480.1, read on the forward strand.
CGAACACGTACACGAACCTCGGCTCGGCCAACTCGAAGACGTTCAACATACAGGACCCGACGGGTACGCGTGCCATGGCCGTGTACGGCCCGAATGCGGATATTGACGCGCTACTCGCGATTGCGGGAGAAGGCGATGAAATCGAAATCCGTGGAACGCGTCAGGAGTACTTCGGACTCCAGGAGTTCAGTGTCGCGCTCGGACCCATCGAGGTGACGTACCTGAGTTCGCCGGGCGTGCCTGCGCCGACGCCTCTGTCTATCGCGACGCTGAAGGACGCATACACGGGTACGGCTGACCCGCGGCGGGCGTACATCGCCACGTTGGCCGTGATCACGAACGCGGAGTTCGCGGCCGGTGATCAGGGTGGCACGTTCTCCAGCGGGTTCAACTATACGATCCACGACGCGACGACGCCGACCGACACGATGATCCTTTACATCCCGAACGCCGGATTGCCGATCGTGGGCACGACGATTCCGAGCGGCGCCGTGGACATCGTGGGCATCATCGGGACGTACAACAACAACTTCGAGATCCATCCGCACGAGCCCGGTGACATCACCGCGCACTAGGGGGTGGGTGAATTGAACCGCCACGGCTGACCGGCCGCGGCGGCGAATGTCTCGCACAAATGCCCGCCCGTCCCGATAACCATCGGGGCGGGCGGGCTTTCTGTCTGGCACGAACCCGGCCTGGAGCCGCGGGCACGATCCCGGGGGGGCCTGACCAGCCTGCGGGGGCCTTCTTGGGCCCGGTGGGCGGTGGCGCCACCCGGGCCACGGGGAACCTCCCTGGCAGTGACGGCGATGCGGCGGAAGCCGGATTGATGGACGGGAAAAACGCCGGTAGGATATACCGTCGCGGGCATTTGTACTCCCGGCGGCGCGGTTGATGACGTGAAACACCGACTCCGATCAGCATTACCTTTGCCGGACCCCAGCCGGCTGGTTTACTGGCTGTGGCTGGCATTGCTGCTCGTGCACCTGCCAGCCCTGATTCGGGACTGGATGGGGATCTTCTCGCGCGGCACGTTCGGCGGGCTGAGCATGGGGTTCGTGCTGCTCAACGCGTCGATCGTCGTCTTCGTGCTGAAGATGCGGTCGGTCCGCTGGCTCGAATTCGGGCGCGACCCGCGGTCGATCCTGTCGTTTTGTGTCGCGATCGCCCTGCTGCACATCAACGTCGGCCAGGACGACGGCCAGACGGCGCGTGCGTTGGAAGGCACGCAGGCGCTGGCCGGTATGTTCTTCGCCGTGAGCCTGGCCCGGGTGCAGCGCTTCCTCGATCGACTCGGCGCGCCGGCCAAGGCGCCGCGACCACGACCGGCGCTAGTGCATGGCACGACGGAATACACGTCGCGCCTGGCCGGGTCATTCCTGTGCAAATCCAACGTCCCCCGCGCCCCGCCCCTGCCGGTCCAAACCGGCTGCTGAGCTCCCTGAGACGTAACACATAGTGAAACGTCGGCCTGCTGCGCCGCGAGACTCGAGAGGTGGATTCTCCCGGCGCAAGAAAGTCGCGACGTTGGCGTCCGGGTGCTTCGGTTCCGATGGTGGCGGTTGCCACGGGCGCGATGCCCGTGCCACGGGAGACGGATGTTGAGTGCGGGCAAGATGCTCGTACGCTGGCCTTCACGGCAGAAAAACGGACTGCAAGGTGCACCATGAGAACGACGTCGGCAACGAGTAGCGCGCGTCAAAGCGACGAAAACGAAAGCGACGGGCTGTCGCGCCGTCGCGGGGTCCTGCTGGTCAACGTCGGCACGCCGGAATCGCTCGAGGTGGGATCGGTTCGCCGGTACCTCGCGGAGTTTCTGGGCGATCCGCACGTGATCCAGCTTCCGCGCCGACTGCGCTGGATGCAGCGGTTTCTCGCGGGCTTCATCGCCTGGCGAAGGGCCGGCCAGTCGCTCGAGAAATACCGCCTGATCTGGACGGATCGGGGGTCGCCCCTGCGGGCCATCGTCGAGGACCAGGCAAAGGCGCTGTCGGCCTGCCTTCCCGACGGATGGGACGTGTTCATCGGCATGCGGTACGGGCGGCCGAGCATCGCCGAGGCGCTGCAGCGCATCGCCGGCAGCGATATCGAGGAGCTGGTGGTCGTACCGCTCTACCCGCAGTTCAGCGGAACGACGACGGGTACCACGGTCGAAGAGGTGTACCGGCTGATCAAGCGGCACGCGCTGCACGTGAAC
>JBECKQ010000285.1:0-4848 GCA_040235375.1 Phycisphaerae bacterium
TCGAGGCGTTTATCAGGGATGGCTGCGAGCTGAAGGACGGTGCAAAATGCCAGTAAAACACGGCCCCGCGCCGAATGGCGATCGGCGACGGGGCGGATCAAGAAATACTGGCGACGCAACATCCTACCCTGTTGGGCAGCGACGTAAAGGCTGCTACCCACGATGTGATCTCTACGGTCACAGGATCGTCCGTCAACTGCCCCCAGATTGTCCGCTACGTGATGGTCGGCCGTTGTACCACGTCCTGCAGGAGCGCTTGGATGCCGCCTGGAAGGCGCTGGGCAAGAGCCCGCCGGGCACATTGCGAGCGGCAAGAGCTTCGCGGGTGCTGACGGCGATAGAAGTCTGTGGAGCGTGCAGCGCAGCTTGTCATCCGCACGTGGTGCAGATGCGCCTGGTCGCGCGGGGGCGAGAGCGAGGAAGCCCATGACGATCATGGATGATGGAATCGATGGGCCGTGCCCAGATGATTCGCCGGCGCTGATTGTGCGAATGGCCGAGGTTCAGCCTAAACCGGTGTGGTGGCTGTGGAACGGGCGCATCGCGCTGGGCAAGTTGACGCTGGTGGCGGGCGACCCCGGCCTGGGCAAGTCGTTTCTGACCCTGGACCTCGCCGCACGTGTTTCCCGGGGGCTCGACTTCCCAGACTGCTGCAGCTCTAACAAGCCGGCGGGCGTGATCCTGCTCTCCGCTGAGGATGATCCGGCCGACACGATTCGGCCTCGGCTGGACGCCGCTGGCGCAGACGTCCGCCGGGTCTACGTGCTGGAGGGCGAGCGTGTTCTGCAGGATGACGGTGAGCACGTGGTCCCAATCACTGTCCGAAGTCTGGAGGTCATCAAGAATGGGATCGACCAGGTGGACGACTGCCGCCTACTGATTGTTGACCCGATCTCGGCGTTCTTGGGCAAGACGGATTCCCACGTCAACGCGGAGGTGCGGGCGGCGCTGAGCCCGCTTGCGGAACTCGCCGCACGTCGCGGAGTCGCCGTGGTGGCGGTGACGCATCTTCGAAAAGGCGAGGGAGCGGCGGTCTATCGTGCGATGGGGTCTTTGGCGTTCACAGCTGCAGCCAGGGCGGTCTGGGCCGTGACCAAGGATCGCAACGATCCCGACGGTAAGCAGCGGCTGTTCCTGCCGGTCAAGAACAACCTGGCCACGGACACGCAAGGCCTCGCGTTCACACTGGAACCCACCGCGGCTGGTGTTCCGCGAATCCGCTGGGAGCCCGCACCAGTGACCGTGGACGTCGATGAAGCACTATCGGCGCCGAAGGCAACACGTGGTCGCAAACCGGTGCAACGTGAGGCCGCAGAGAATTTCCTGCTCGCGGAGCTGGCGGGCGGGCCGCGTCTCGCAACAGAGCTGCTGGAAGAGGCGGGCGAGCGCGGGATCGCCAGGAGGACTCTGGAGCGCGCGCGCGAGGAACTGGGCGTTATTTCCTTCAAGCAGACGAACCCTGGACCCAACTGGTGGAAGATGCCGCAAGGCCAGAATGCAGATGTCCCGTTCTAAGCACAAGAAATCTGGCATTGTGGCGGTGTGCTCTGGTGCTATCGCAGACGGCGATCCGAGGCCGCCTTCCTGTCCCACAGAGCCAGACCGCCACAATGCCAGAACGTGCAAGGGCGCGACCGGTCAATTGCTTCTGTGCTTTGCAGCTGAGCCAGAGGACGCTGGCTGGCGATTCGCGATGAATGTCCGGCGGCAGCAGGCACCGCGGATGGTCGAGCGTGAACTGGAACGGTGGCACATCAGCGCCCCCGCGGCGGGAGTGGGAGCCGAACGGCATCGTCCGCTTGTACACCACCGCACCGCTCAAGGAAACGCAACTAGAGGATTGACCGGATATCGTTCACGTGATATAGTGATATCATGAGCATGACACAGACACTTCGACATGCGATGCACGACAGCGGGCTGAGCATCAAGAGGCTGAGCGTGTTGTCCGGCGTGCCGTACGCCGCGGTGCATCGGTTCTACAAGGCCGAGGGCGACATACAGTTGGCGACCGCCGACAAGCTGGCGTCCGTCGTCGGGCTGGAGTTGCGGAAGTTGCCGAAGTCGCGGGCACCGAAACCGGCAGCCACTGCACGGCGCGCGAAGGTGGAGGGCTGAACGATGGCAAGCGTGTTCAAACGGAAGCGGAAGGATGCCAAGGGCCGGATCGTCCGCGCGAAGATCTGGACCGTCAACTTCGTCGACTACTTCAACGACGCCCGCGGGGTGAGCACCACCCGGCAGGTCGGCGGGTATGCGGACAAGGCGGCCTCGATCGAGCTGGGCCGGCGGCTCGAAGACCTCGCCAAGTGCCGCCAAACCGGGGAGGCGATCGGCGAAGACCTGCATCGCTATCTGAGAGCCGTCCCGCGAAAGGTGCAGGAGAAGCTGGCGCAGTGGTCGTTGCTGACCCCGTCGCACGGCATCTACGGCGCCAACGTGCTGGAATACCTGGAGCAGTACGCCAGCGATCTGCGCGCCGGCGTCGCCTCCCGGAAGCAGTCCGGTCGGCCAGCTGGCGAGGGGCATATTCAGAAGGCGACCAGCCGCATCCGGGCGATCGTCGAGGTGACGGGCATCCGCACATTTATGGACATCTCCCCGCGCGCGATGGCCGAAGGGCTCCAGGCGCTCGCGGTGAAGGGCAAGCGCACGAAGGGCATCGGCTCGAAGACGCAGGCGCACTATTGGGGGGCGATGTTCGCGTATCTGGAGTGGGCGCGGCGGAACCGCATCATCCACGCCAACCCGCTGCGGGACGCGCCGAAGCCGGACGGCAAGGCTGACATCCGGCACCGTCGGCGCGAGTTCACCAGCGAGGAGCAGCGAAAGGTCCTACAGGCGGCGATGACTGGCGAGGATCGCTTCGGTATGTCGGGGCCCGCGCGGTATTGGCTCTACCGGCTGGCCGTTGAGACCGGGGCGCGCGCGAACGAGCTGCGGAAGCTCACGCGGGCGAACCTGCGTCTGGATGGGCTCAAGCCCGCAATGACCATATCGGCGGCGTCCGCCAAGAGTCGGCGGGAGCGGATAATCCCGTTACGACCAACGACCGCGGCGGCGCTGGCCGAGTGGCTGGGCCCACAAACCCCAGCTACTCCGATCTTTTCCGACATGCCGAGGCCGGAAAACATCGTCGTGGCGCTGCGCGGCGACCTCGACAAGGCGGGTGTCGCCTACAAGGATGCCAGCGGCGCAGTTCTCGATTTCCATTCCTGGCGTGTGACGTTCGCCAGTCGGCTCGTGCGGGCCGGAGTGGACGTGAAGTCGGCGCAGGCGTTGCTCGGGCACGCCACGGCGTCGATGACGCTGGATGTGTACGCGAAGGTGGCTGACGGCGCCGTGCGGGAGGCGATCACCAAGCTGCCCGAGCCCGACGAAGTGCAGCCGGCACGTGCGGTGGTCGGTGGTCCGGAACCCGTCGGTGCACTGCCACCGAAAATGCCACCGAAAAGTGTTCCGTCGAGGGATATGTCGGTGCCTCTCGGTGCCGCGAGTGAGGCGCCCGGTAGCAATGGCGACACGAGCGGAAGACCCTGCAAAACAAGGCATGAACAGCATGCGCGCAACAAAAAAGTGACACCGAAGTGTCACTTTTCTGATATACCCCCAAGGGGACTCGAACCCCTGTCTCCAGGATGAGAACCTGATATCCTAGGCCGCTAGACGATGGGGGCGCCTTTTCTTCGATTGTATCACGTCGGCCCGAAGCACTTGCTGCTCATGGGGGCCCAGGCCGCCGGTTTGTGCTGTACTCTAGTGACAGCTGGTGGCTTCGTCAACGCGCGCGGCGGCAGGCGCTCACGGTTGTAACCGCAGCGCAGTGCGAGTGTTAGGTCGCATCGCGTTGTTGGGGATGCGGCGGCGCGCCCCCGCAATCAGCCGGCCATGTCGATCCGCTGGCCGGAGCCGCCGTTTTGCTCGCCGCCGCGCCAGAGCGACTGGGCTGCTTCGACGGAATCGAGGCGTATGGACTGCTGCTGGAGCTGCACGGTGTTGGTCGAGGTCTCAATGGTGATGTACATGGCGTTGCCGCGGCCACCCGCGAAATCCTCCAATGCTTTCAGCGCCGCTTGGCCGCTTTGTTGCGTGCCACCGTCCTCAGCGAGCAGGGCGTTCAGAATGATGATCGCGAGCAGAAGCTTCAAGGCTTCATTACTTGCGAGGCGGCTGTCGATGTTCCCCAGCGCCTGGCCGATCTGCTGGTTAACCATGCTGATGTTCGTGACACTCGACGTGGCGGTCGCGTTCGTGGTCTGCACTCCGGCTGAGACCTGCTGTGCATTGGCCAGTCCGGCCTGCATCTGCGTGGGCCGCGGCGTGTTGAACGCTCCGGTTGGCTGAATCGGTTGCATTGGACACTCCCCCCTGCATTCCGGCCGGTCCCGGTGCGGCCGGTTCCCGACACACATGCAACAGGTCGCCGGCCGGTCACATCACGCCGGATTCTCGCTGCTTGCAAGTCCATGTCCCGACCGCGGTTACAGATCACAGGAGGATTGAATGGGTTGTGCCGGATATGCCGGTATGCGGCTGATGGGCCAGCGGTGGCTGCTCGCAGTGTGCAGGATCAACACGATAACTCGCTACTGGACCGAAGGTTATGATCGCAGGTGGCGTTTGGGAAACACCGCCGGCGTGATCTCGACAGGCCGCGCCCGCCGTTGCCCGCGGTGTGCCGATAACATTAGTAGGAGGCTTGCGCTATTGCGTTGGACACCATTCGCGTAAGCTGGTCGCTTGGAGAGGTTTTGCAGCGAGGCACGCCCGTCCGCTTCGCAGGGGCATCGCGAGTACACGGCAGCAGGGTATGGGTCGAATCGTCGTTGAGACGCCGGCAAAGCTGAA
>JBECKQ010000383.1:0-8754 GCA_040235375.1 Phycisphaerae bacterium
GCGCACTGCCGGAGCCGGGGCGTCGGCTTCAGCGCGTCGGTCTTCGATCAGCAGGGCATCGATCTGCTCGACGAGCTTGACGCGGATTACATCAAGACGGCCTCCTGCGATCTGAACAACCTGCCCCTGCTGCGGCGCATCGCTGAAACGGGCCGGCGGATGGTCGTTTCCACGGGCATGTCCACGCTGATCGAGATCGAGCAGGCCGTCCGCGCGATCACCGACACGGGCAACGCCGACATCGTCCTCATGCACTGCGTGTCGGTGTATCCGTGCCCGACGGAAGCAATGAACCTGACGTTCATCGACACGCTGAAGAGCGCGTTCGGCTTCGAGGTCGGGCTCTCGGATCATACGGAGGCGAGCCTGGCGGCCGCCGTTGCGGTGTCCAAGGGCGTCAGGTGGATCGAAAAGCACATCACGCTGGACCGCGCGGCGGAAGGGTTCGACCACGCGTATGCGATGGAGCCGGAGGCGTTTTGCGCGTACGCGCGTGACCTCGCGGCCGTCAGCAACGCATGCCGGCCGGGGGGTGTCAAGGTCGGCGACACCGAGGCCCAGGTGAGGCGGCGCGCCCGGCGCGGGTTGTACGCCGCGAGGGACATCAACGCTGGAGAGCCGATCGAGGAAGCGGACGTGCTGATCGTCCGTCCGGAGGGCCCATTGCCGCCGGCAGCGCTGCCGCAGGTGGCCAGCACCGCCGCCCGGCGATTCATCCACAGGTACGAGGCGCTCCATTGGGACATGCTCATTCCCACTTCCGCGGGGTCGGTCGCGACGGCCTCGTTGCACGCATGAACCCCAGAATCCTGTTCATCTGCAAAGGCTCGGCGCGAATCGGGCTCGGTCACGTGCAAAGGTGCCGCACCGTGGCACTCGCCGCGCGCGAGCGGGCCGACGTTCACGTGGTGCTTATCGGCCCGCGACGGATCGCGGAGACGATGCTGGCCGCGATGCTGCCCTCCCAGGCGGTTGAGAGCGACGCGCAAGCCGCAGAGGTCTGCGCGGCGTTCGATCCCGATCTGGTCGTGCTCGACCTGCTCGATCTGGAGCGTGCCGCGTTCGAGAGCGTTACCAGCGGCCGGCACAGCGTGTGCATTTCACCGATTTTCGAGCATATCAACGACGTGGACATGGTATTCAGCCGCGGCCCGCTGCCGAACGCGCCGCGTTCAAGTTCAGAAAGCGGACCCGTGGTGCGGATCGGCGCACGGTACGCGGTTATCGCGGATCATTCCCGGAAAATACCCACCGCGTCGTACACCAGCAGCCTGGCGATGAACCCGCTGAGCGTTGCCGTATCGATGGGCGGGGCCGACGCGCCGAACCGGACCCTGGCGATTCTGGAGGCCATCCGCGAGGTGCCGGCCGGCCTGCTCATCTGGGTTCTGCTCGGCGAGGAATACGCCCATTCGTATCGGCGGCTCGTCGATTGCGTCAGCTCCGACCGCCGGCACGAGATCATCCTCGCCCGCACGACCGAGTCGATGTGGCGGATCATGGGAAGCTGTTGCGTAGCGGTGCTGGCCGGGGGGATCACGACGTACGAAGCCGCCTACGCCGGAGTGCCATCCATCGTCACTCTGGACGATGACCGCAAGAAACCGCTCATTTCCGAACTGGTCGAAGCGGGGGCGTGCATCTATGCAGGCGCCCCGGTCGCCGCAGCGCTGCCCGCCATACGCGATGCTTTGAGCCGGTTCGATCAAGATCGCGAGTTGCTGCTGCGCATGCACCGCAGCACACAGAATCTGCTCGACGACGCCGGCGCGTCGCGCATCGTCGGCGAAATGCTGGCCGAATGTCCGTCGGCGCGAGTGCCCGCCTGCTCGCCCGCGATTTGACGTGCGCGTGCGACCGTCTCAGGGAACCACCCGCGCCGCTCGCCCTCACTCGGGGCAATCGATGTTCTGCGCCGTTTCGTCCCAGCAGTGCCAGTCGCTGCCTTCGAAGTGCGCCGGATCCTTCACGCGGCCGTCGTACGTCCCGCGCGACCATTCGATCTCCGTCAGATTGTCGGCGTTCTGGTTGTAGATCTGGTAGCTGGCGTCGAAGGGCTCGTTGTCGGTGATGGTCGCCAGAATGTAGCCGCCATACGACGGAGATTCGGAGTCGATGTTCGTGTACTGGGTCGAGCGGGCGTCGGTATCGAGACTGCGAGTCCAGTCGATCTGGATGAACGGCGCCGGGTCGTCGGGATCGTAGTTGAGCGTCCACGAGCCTTCGCTGGCGGGAAGATCGGAGACGCCGGTGTACCAGAGCACGTCGCTGAATGCGCCCTGCCTGGAGATGTACATGCTCCATTCGACGTCGCCGTGGATGATGTCGCCGCGCAGGCGCGCCGTGTAGGTGCCGCCGGGAGCACCGAAGCTGTACGACCATTCCCACGAACCGTCGGGCTGACGCACCGGAACGTGATTGAACGACTCGAGGAAAGCGGCGACGGGCACGGCCATCGTGACGACGACAACCGAGTTCCACACGGCCACGTTGCCGGCGGCGTAGAGCCAGGTGTCCCCGACGAAGCCCCCCGCAGTCGTCGAGCTCACACGCATGCCGTCTGCACTTTCAACCTGAAAGTCCGAGAAGTCCATGACGAAGGTCGACGCCGGCGGAATGTCCGGCGGTTGTTCATCGATTGGCGGCGGCGTCGACGCGCCGCAGCCGGCCAGCAAGAAGACCACACATAAGACGCAAATCACCAATGCTAACAGCGTGCGGGTGTTCATTTTATCGCTCCTTGTTCTGGTGGCGGATCGATTGGGGTTTCGCCAGACCCTCGTAGTTCACGCGCCGATACGACGGGTACGCGTGCGTCCGCCCTCCAGGCTCATATCGGTTAAACCGGGTGTCCTTTCAAGCGCGCTTTGGGCAGGACGCCCGAAGATCTGAGGGGATGCCGAATTTCAGCCGGCCAGCAGCACCATGAGCGCCTTTTGCGCGTGCAGGCGGTTTTCCGCCTGGTCGAAGATCGCGCTGTGTTCGGAGCGCGCGACCTCGTAATCGATTTCGTCGCCGTAATGGGCCGGCAGGCAGTGCAGGACAATCGCCTTCGAGTCGGCGTGCGACATCAGGCGCATGTTCACCTGGTATGGACGGAAGATCTTCGCCCGCTCCGCGGCTTCCGACTCCTGTCCCATGCTGGCCCAGACATCCGTGTAGACCACGTCCGCTCCGGCGACGCCGGACGCGATGTCGTGCGTCGATTCGATCGTGCAGTCGTTGCGACGACCGATATCCGCCGACTCTTCGAGAACGCCTGCCGCGGGCTCGAAACCGGGCGGCGTAACGGCGGTCATGTTCATGCCGACGCGGGCGCAGCCATACATCAGCGAATGGCACACGTTGTTGCCATCGCCGACGTAGACGAGCTTGAGCCCGTCGAGCCGGCCTTTCTTCTCGTGGACCGTTTGCAGGTCGGCGAGGATCTGGCAGGGGTGCTCGGTGTCGGACAGGCCGTTGATGACCGGGACGGGGGCGTGTTTCGCCAGGTCGCACACGATGTCGTGGCCGAAGACGCGGGCCATGATCAGATCGCAGTAGCGGGCGAGCACGAGGGCGATGTCCTCGGTCGTCTCACGCTTGCCCAGCGAGATGTCGGATGGCGCAAGGCAGATGGCGTGGCCGCCGAGTTGCGTCATGCCGGCCTCAAACGACACGCGGGTGCGCAGCGACGGTTTCTGGAAAATCATCGCCAGCGTTTTGCCCGCGAGAAGCGGGAGCTCCCGGCCGCGCAGACGCTCGAGCTTGAGCGTCTCGGCCGTGCGGATGACTTCCAGGATTTCCTCCGTCGACAGGTCCTTCACCGAAAGTAGATCGCGACCTTTCAAGCTGACCGCCATGTTGCGTGACTCCTCTGCAGGAAAGTTGTCGCTGCGGGTCAGGCCAGCACGGCGGCCACTTTCTCCAGCGCCATGTTCAGATCGGCCTCGTCGATGTTCAGCGGCGGAGCAATCCGCATCACCGACGACACGGTGTCCTTGCAAAGAATACCCTCGTGCATGAGCTGCTTGCAGTAGGGCTTGGCCGGACCGGCTTCGGGCGTCATCTCGATGCCGATCAGCAGCCCCTTGCCGCGGACTTCCTTGATCTTCGAGCAGTTGCGCGAACGGAGATTACTGCGGAACTCCTCGCCCAGGCGATCCGCCCGTTCGGCCAGGTTCTCTTCCGTCAGCACGCGCAGCGCGGTCCGGGCCACGGCGCACGCCAGCGGATTGCCGCCGAAAGTGCTGCCGTGCTCGCCGGGCTGGAACACGCCGAGCGTATCTTCGCGGCCGACGACCGCAGAGACGGGCAGCACGCCGCCGCCGAGCGCCTTGCCGAGGATGTAGAGATCGGGGACCACGTCCTCGTGATCGCAGGCGAATCGCCGGCCCGTGCGCCCCAGACCGGTCTGCACCTCATCCGCCATCATCAGGATTCTGTGCCGGCTGCACACCTCGCGGACCTGCCGCAGGTAGCCCTCCGGTGGCACGCGCACGCCGCCCTCGCCCTGGATCGGCTCGAAGAGGAAGGCCACCGTGTTCTCGGTGATGGCCGCTTCGAGCGCGTCGATCGAACCGTACTCGACCACGGGGAAACCAGGCGTGTACGGACCGAAGTCCGCCCTGGTCGGCGGCTCGTCGCTGAAGCTGATGATGGTGACGGTCCGGCCGTGGAAGTTGCCCGTACAGCAGATGATCTGGGCCTTGTTGTCGGCCACGCCCTTGACCTTGTAGCCCCATTTGCGGGCGGTCTTGATGGCGGTTTCGACGGCCTCGGCGCCAGTGTTCATCGGCAACACCATGTCCATGTCGCAGAACGCGGCGAGCTCCTGGCAGAACGGCCCGAACTGGTCGTTCTGGAATGCGCGCGATGTCAGGGTGAGCTTTCGCGCCTGCTGAATCAGCGTGTCGAGAATCCGCGGGTGCGAGTGGCCGAAGTTCAGCGCTGAGTACGCGCTGAGGCAGTCCAGGTATTTCTGCCCGTCGGCGTCCCACACCCACGGTCCCTCGCCGCGGGCGATGACCACGGGCAGCGGGGCGTAGTTGCGGGCGCTGTACTTGTCAACGAGCGCCAGGTGCTCCTGGCTGCTCAGGCCGGCATTAAGGTCATGCTCGTGCACTTGGGTCATAACCGGACTCCTTGTCGATTAGACCACGCGGGCGACGGCCGCGGGCAGCAGTTTCTTGTCGTGCTCGTCCAGATCGTAGGTGACCCTCACCGCTTTCTGCGGAATCTTCAGCAGTCGCGTCAGGTCGATCGGCGTTCCGACGAGAACCACGTCGCAGGGGACCTTGGCGATCGTGGCCTCGAGCTCGGCCATCTGCGTTTTACCGTAGCCCATCGCGGGGAGGATGTCCGTCAGATGATTGTACTTCTCGAAGGTCTGCTTGATCGAGCCCTGGGCGTACGGCCGCGGGTCCACGATTTCGGCGGCGCCAAGTTGCTGGGCGGCGACGTGACCGGCGCCGTATCGCATGTCGCCGTGGGTCACGGTGGGGCCGTCCTCGATGACCAGGACACGTTTGCCTTTGATCGCTTCGGGTTCGGCGGCTTTCACCGGGCTGTCGGCCTCGACCACGACGGCGCCGGGGTTGATCCGGGCGACGTTGTCCAGAACCTTCTGGATGGCCTCCTTCTCCGCCGTGTCGACCTTGTTGACCACCACGAGATCCGCCATGCGCAGGTTCGTCTCGCCGGGGTAGTAGCTCAGTTCGTGGCCGGCGCGGTGCGGATCGGTGACGGTGATGAAGAGGTTCGGCTTGAAGAACGGCGTGTCGTTGTTGCCGCCGTCCCAGAGCACCACGTCGGCCTCCTTTTCCGCCTCGCGCAGGATGCGCTCGTAGTCCACGCCGGCAAAAACAATGTTGCCCACGCGGATATGCGGTTCGTACTCTTCGCGCTCTTCGATTGTGCATTCGTGCTTGTCCATGTCCTCGAGCGTGGCGAAGCGCTGGCAGACCTGCCTGGTCAGGTTGCCGTAGGGCATGGGGTGACGCACGACAGCGACCTTCTTGCCCATGTCCTTGAGGATGGCGCTGACGCGGCGCGAGGTCTGAGATTTGCCGCACCCGGTGCGGACTGCGCAAACCGCAATCACGGGCTTGGTGCTCTCGATCATCGTGTCGCGCGGCGGCAGCAGAACGAACTGAGCGCCTGCGGCGTTGACGCGCGACGCCTGCGACATCACGTAGTTGTAGGGTAAGTCGGAATAAGCGAGCGTCACGATCCGGGCCTTGTGATCGCGGATCAGCGACTCGAGCTGCGCCTCGTCATGAATGGGTATACCTTCGGGGTATGCCTCGCCGCTCAGCGCCGGCGGGTAGATACGCCCGTCGATGTCCGGGATTTGGGTGGCTGTGAAGGCCACCACGCGAAGGTCTCGTCTGTGCTTCCAGTAGACGTTGAAATCGTGGAAGTCGCGTCCGGCGGCTCCCATGATGATCATGTTCACACGTGAATCAGCGGACATTTTGACGAACTCCTTGCGAGGAATGGATTTCCGGGCCCGCCGGCGCGGGACGCCTTCGATGAACGATGAATGATCGGCGGGCGGTGCAGGCTAGGACATCTGCGCGCCGCGATAGAGATGATCCTGGGGCATCGGCTGCGAGTTCCAAGTTGCTGTGCGCATCGGGCGTCGCATACCGCCTATTTACGATCCCGCGGCCGATCTTTCAAGGGCCGGCGGTTAGCGCCGGCTGCGGGCGTTTAAAGCGTGGTTTTCAGTCCGCGTACCCGCGGATTTGGATGGGGCCGGGACCGAGCATAATCTCGACGGCGCCGCTATCGACCGTGTTGAATATCGGCAAGTCGCCGGCCAGCCGGGCGAGTTCCGGACTTTCGGCAGTCCGCACGAAGCTCGAGCGCACAAGGCGATCCGGCCGAACCGCGTTGACAAACGAGGCTGTACTCGACGTGACGGCTCCATGATGCGGCAGAACGAGCACGTCGGCGGAAACTTCCTCGTTGGCGATCAGCCATTGCTGCGGGATGTCGCCGATGTCGCCCGTGAGCAGGATGGCGCCGTGGTCCGTGGTCAGGCGGATCACGAGCGACGAGTCATTGACCGACAGGCCGGCGTGAGACTCCGCCGCGGGCCAGAGAATTTCCGCGTCGGTGCTTGGTCCCATGTCGAGAGCGCTGCCCGCGTGGATGGTCTCGACGGGATGACCACGCCGCATCAGTTCCGCGAGCAGCACGCCGGCCGGGCCGCTGAAATCGCTGTGCGATGCGAAGTACGGTGACAGGTACACCGGCCCGCAACGGACGGCATCGACAATCGATAGCGCGCCGCCGAAATGATCGAGATTGGCGTGCGACAGGATGATGCCGTCGACGCGCCGGATTCCGCGGTGGCGCAGATACGGGACGACGATTTTCGCGCCGGGATCGATCGAGCCCGACGTGCCGGCGTCGTAGATCCAGACGCGGCCGTCCGGCATCTCGATGACGGTCGACGTGCCGCGGCCAACGGCCAGTTGCGTGACGCGCACGCCGGGTGGATACGCCGGCAGCAAAAGCCACAACGCAGTCCCGACGGCCAGCGCGCCGACGTATACGTGAACAACGCGGCCACGCAGGCGACCGAATCGCCAGGCCACGATCGCGACAAGCGCGGCATAGTAAATGACCGCCAGCCAGATTGGCGGCGCGGGTACCTGCACGATCGTACCGGGCACGCGGCCGAGCAAGTCCATCACCCACAGCAGACAGGATGCGAACGCGGCGAGCGGGACATTCGCAACCGGGGCGAGCGGTGGGAGAACCAGTCCGAGCAGGAGCTTGATGAACCCGAAGAACATCACCGGGATGACTGCAAAGAACGCGATCACCGAATCGATCCAGCCCCACGGCGCCACGCGCCCGAACGTGCCAGCCACGATCGGCAGCGACGCGAGCCAGGCTCCCAGCGAAACGGAGACAAGCACGGCAAACCAGTTCGCCACCCGACGGCCGAGGCTCTTTTGATCGCCGACGGCCTCCGCAACGGCGTCGATCGTGTCCGGCCTGGCGCGGCGACCGCCCGAAAAAGGCACCAGAGCCGCAACTGCCGGTCGCAGGTATACAACCGCCGCGACGGCCGTGAACGACAACTGAAATCCCACGTCGAACAGGGCGGTTGGATTGACGAGAAGGATGATGAACGCCGCCAGGCTCAGCGAGCCGAGCAGCGATGGCCGGCGCCTGCCCATCAGTGACAGCAGGATGGCCACGGCCATGATCGTCGCGCGGAGAATCGGCGGTCGAGGATCAGCTATGACGGCATACAGGACGACCACCAGCATGACCACGATCGCCTGAAGCCGCCGGCCGAAACCAGTCACGCGCGTCGCAAACCACACAAAGCAGGCGACGATGCCGACGTGAAACCCGCTCACCGCCAGGTAGTGGGCACAGCCGGTGCGGACGAACACTTCTTCCATGTCGCGTTCAATGCCTTCCCGCCGGCCGAGGATCAGCGCGTCGAGCAGCGACGCCGCATCCGAGTTATCGAGGAGTTGATCGTCGAGCAGGGCGGCGCGGACGTGATCGCGGAGACGTTGGATGATGCCGGGACGGGGATCGGATTGGTCGAGAAGCTGGAGGCTTGCGGCCTGGTTGCAGTCGAGCGAGACGAGAACGCCGCGGCGGGCGCCGGCCTGGGCCCAATCGTACTGACCGGGGTTTTGTGGCGGCTTCAGGCGCCGAAGCCAGCCGAAGGCTTCGACGCGATCGCTTTGCCGCAACGTGTCCACGAACGCTTTCACGCGAACGTGCACGAGTCCGCTG
>JBECKQ010000385.1:0-2559 GCA_040235375.1 Phycisphaerae bacterium
CGGCGAGTGCCACAGAGAGGCACGCGACCCGACGATCGACCTGCTCGCCAAGCACTTTCCCGACCTGCCGGCCAATGTCCACGTCATCCCGCCGATCACCGACGTGACCGCGCACAGCGTGGTGAAGGTGGCGGACGTCGTGCTCGCCTACACCTCCACCGTGGCGGCGGAGGCCGTCGGGCTTGGCAAGCCCGTGCTGTTGACCGGCGGCGGCCGGCACGCCGGCCACGATGTCACCGTCGACGTGGCCACGCCGGAAGCCTACTTCAAAATGCTCGACGACATCTGTGCCGGCCGGTGGATGCCATTGTCGCCCGGCGAGCTCGGCCGCCGGTACGCGTACTCGCTGTTCTTCCGCGCGGATATCCCGCTGAACCATTTCCGCCGCTACGACATCGACATCGCGGAGATTCACATCAACAGCCTCGCCGACCTGGCCCCCGGTCGCGACGCGTGCATGGACGCGATGTGCCGCGAGGTGCTTTACGACGAGCCGTTCGAGAACCCGCAGCAGCAATTGAGGGATGCGCCATGCCCGCAGCGTTGAAGATCCCGCATTACGAACGCGTCTTCGCCATGTTTCCGGATGAGCCCGCCCTCGCCGACCGGCGGTACGCTACGCAATGCCGCGACGAGGTGCAGGCGATGGTCCGCTGCGTGGACGCCGGCCGGTACCGCGACTCTACGCTGTGGGAACCGTTCACCGAACTGTTCCTGCGCGAGATCGCCAGGGGCCGGTGCGTTCTGGACGTGGGCGCCGAGCGCGGCTTCTACAGCTACCTGGCCGCCAGGCACATGCCCGTCGGTGGGCGCGTCATCGCCGTCGAGGCGGACCCTGTCCGATCGGCGCTGCTTGCCGAACTGTTTGCCGCGGACGAGCGCGTCACGGTCGTGCCTGCCGCGGCGGCGGAATCGGCCGGCCGGCTCCGCATGGTAAAGCCACGCGGTTGCTCCTCGACCGCCGCGGCCGTCGAGGGCGACGCGTTCGAAGTGCAGACCGTCGCGCTGGATGACGTGGCCGTCGGCGTTCGCGTCGACGTCGTGAAGATGGACATCGAAGGCGGCGAAGCCGCCGCCATCGCCGGCATGCAGCGCATTCTGCGCGAGGACCGGCCGGTCCTCTTCCTCGAGTATCACCCCTGGGTCGAACACATCACCCCCGGCGGCACGAGCCGCATGAAGGCAAGCCTCGACGCCGCCGGCTACTCCATCTACCGCACCGACACCGGTGAGCCCGTCCCCGCCGACCGCCTCGGCGGCCGGATGTACATCGTCCCCGCAGTGGCAGCGCGCTTGGCGGGAAGCTCGATCAACGACGCGTCGTGACAGTCCGCCACATGCTGAGCAAACAAAAAGGGCCGGAGCGTCGTAAGATCGCTCCGGCCTTCCGTTCCTGCAGTTTGAGCCTGGCGTCTACTGCACCACGGAGAATCGCGGTTCATCGTCGTTGTTCCGGACTGGCGGCCCCGCCCCGGCGGGCTTGTTCGTCTTGACGAAGTTCGCCGGCATGGTGTCCAGTTGCCAGCCGCGACCGCGGATGATCACGCAGATGCACCGACTCGCGGTTCCACATCCCAATGCAACTTGGTTACCCGTCGCGACCGGGTAACTGCGAATCTTGACGTTGGAGACGTGAGCGTCGCCGAACGCCACGTTGAAGAACCACGGCTGCGAGTGGAATCCCTTAGCGACGTAAGTCGCATCATAAAACCTGCGGCAGCTCCTGGGAGACTGCTCGCCGACCTCCGGGTAATCGGCGTTCCACCCGAACCGGCCCGCGTTCTCCATGTACATAATGGTATTGGCCGGGTTCGGGACGCGGGAGAGAGGCCGGTTGTATATTGAATTCGTGAAATACGTCTTCGGATCCATCGGGTCGTAGACGTAGAACGGATTCGCGTTATAGCTTGTACCGTAGTGGTCGTATGACGACATATCCGGCGTCTTGCTCCACTCCGCGTGGTGCATTCCCGGAAAACCGCGGTCGCCCGGGCAGTGATAGATCTCCAGGTCCGCTTTCGTGTCCGGCGTCCAGTTTTCGCTTGGTCCCCGCCCAGTGGAGGTTGTGTGCGTCAGGCCGAACCCTTCCTTGTAGATGACAAAGTTCAGCGGCCGATGCGGCGACCCCATCAAGTTGCTGCCGTCCCAGATGTTCGGCGGATACGAAGGACTTCCCTTGCCGCTCTTGCCACCGTATGCGAAGTAGGAGTAGCTGAGATACGGCCCGGAACTGTCAATCACGTTTGTCGGCACAGCGTTTTCCTGCGGATCGTCCGCCGCATACGTGTGACTGGCCAGCGCGATCGCACGCAGGTTCGCCGCGCACTTCACCCGCTTCGCGTTGTCCCGCGCTTTCTTCAGCGACGGCAACAGAATCGCGATCAGCAGCGCGATAATCGACACGACGACCAACAGCTCTACGAGCGTGAACGCGCTCTTCAGCCGGCCGGCGGTCCTTGACGGTCCCTTTGAATACATCAGGTCTTTACTCCTCGCCGTGTAGACGATTGCACTCTCTGATTGCTGGGGAATGCCGGACGGGCGGGAACGGCTGCGGAA
>JBECKQ010000393.1:0-8158 GCA_040235375.1 Phycisphaerae bacterium
GCTTGCCGTCGTCGCCGAGCAGCGTCGGCCCGATGTCGATGAACGTCAGGCGATCGTCGCCTTCCGTGAACTTCCGGATCAACTCGTTCGCTTTGTCCATCGCTGGCCAAAACTCCCATCGCAGCACACTCGGCTTGATCGACAGAAATGCGATATGTGTATCCGGTAGCGCTTCCAGCGTGCGCTTCACGAACGTCTTGTAGTCTTCGAGCACCCGCTCCGGCGATTTGCCCGCGGCGATGTCATTGTCGCCGGCATAGAAGACGATCACTCGCGGCCGGTACGGAATGACGATCCGATCCATGTAATACACGCAATCCGAGATGTGCGAGCCGCCGAACCCCCGGTTGATCACCGGCCAGTTGGGGAACGACACCGCCGTCTGCCACATGCGGATGCTCGAGCTGCCGACGAACAGGATCGCATCGCGCGGCGTCGCGTTCTTGCGATCCCAGGCTTCGAACGTCTGAATGGCCTTTTCGAAGCGCTGTGGATCCGGCGATGGTGCGTCGGCCGCCCGGCTCGCCGCCGGCCAGCAGATTACCCCTGTGGCCATGATCGACGCTGCAAGGATCCCACGACGCCATGCTCGCGTGCTCTTCATCAGACGTATCCCCTTTTCAGTTGCTCGTGATAACGCTTCTCGTGTGACCGCACTCCGGACAGACACCGGATTTGTTGCCTCTCAGGTCGTACCCGCACACGGGGCACTGACCTTGCTGCCCTCTCAGGCGCCGGCGGATTGGCCCGCGCCACAATATTGCTACCGGGTATGCCGCGAACAGGACGAGCGGCATCCAAAGCGGGATGCCCACCGTATGCACGCGGTAATTCCTGCGTCCCCCGCCGAATTCGGCGACCTCGTGCCTCAGGCCGAGGGCGCTGCGGATCGCCGGCGCCGGCGGGCGGCGCGCTGGCACGTCGCGCCCGGTTCGCAACGTGAGCGACCCATCGTTCAAGCGATACCACAACGTCCGGCCAGTGGTTGACGAGTTTATGCTAATGCCGGTGTCCGCACCAGGCCAGATGAAGCTGGCGGCCACCGCAAGTGTTGCTACCCCCGCCAGGAGTATGAGCATGACGACCAGAATGCGGTGAGCGATTCTCATGCCATGATTGTCCATGGTCGTCGTTCGCGTAACTGCTGACTGACAACGTGGCTGGATCGTGTCGGTTGCCCGATCGTAACCGCTTTACTCAAATAAGCTTAATGGCCTGACACCGAGACTGACAGTTGACACCCTCCGCGGCGTCGCCTGACACGTGCGGAAGCCGAAAAGTAACGGGGTTTCTGACCACGCGCGTCGAGTGACGCATTGACCGTCAGTCGTTGTCGGACAAGCCGAGCATGCGCGCGATGCGGTCAAAG
The DNA here is from genome assembly GCA_040235375.1 of Phycisphaerae bacterium. GTDB lineage: Bacteria > Planctomycetota > Phycisphaerae > UBA1845 > UBA1845 > JBECKQ01. The sequence goes on from JBECKQ010000393.1 coordinate 1,370, forward strand.
TCGTCAAGTGAGTAGTACTCGATAATCACGCGGCCGCGACCTTTGCGACGGCTCTCTTGAATCGTAACCTTCGTTCCCACAGAATGCTGCAAGCGGCTCTCCAGCGAGCGAATGTGCGCTGACTTGTCCTGACGCGGCGTGTCACGCTGTCCGACGTCGTCGGTCCTCCTGGCCGATCGCTGGAGTCGGACTGTGGCTTCGATCGCCCGAACGGACATGCCCCGATCGACAACCATGCGAGCCAGGCGAATGCGGTCAGCAGCACTGGCAGCACCGAGAATCGCCCGGGCGTGGCCCATGCCGAGCCGGCCGTCGGCGACTATGTCCTTGACCTCGTCAGGCAACTCGAGGAGACGCAGGTAGTTGGCGACAGTCGAGCGGTCCTCACCCGTTCGCCTGGCCATTTCGTCGGCGCTGAGGCCAAACTCGCGACAATACGTGGCGTAACCTTCGGCGCGATCGATGGCGTTGAGATCCTCACGCTGGATGTTCTCGATGAGGGCGAGCTCGAGCGACTCCTGATCGGCCACGTCGCGGACGACGACGGGGAGCTCAGCCAGACCCGCGGCCTTGGCGGCCCGCCAGCGTCTCTCGCCGGCGATTATCTCGTAGCCGGCAGGGTGACCGTCGTCGGGTGACGGCAGGGGGCGCACAAGTAACGGCTGGACGACGCCGCGCTGAGCGATCGATTGGGCCAGGCCGGCGATGGATTGGGCATCAAAAGACTTACGCGGCTGTTTGCGATTCGGCATCAGGGCGGTGGTACGCACAATCGTCGCCACGGGAACCGATGTTTCAGTTGCCGCTCGGTGCTCTGATCCGGAGCGCCCACGTGTACGGTAAAAGTTCGGATCACCATCTTGCGAGTCGGTGTTCGCGTGCGTTTGGCGTAAGGCTGGTTCGTTCTGGCCGTCCGTCCGAATCGGCACTGTTTGATTTGCGGACGATTCAGGCGCGTCGACGGGGAGTGTCGAGCTGATCAGCGAACTCAGCCCCCTACCGAGGCGTTTGGTTGGCTTGGACATGGGTATGCCCTCCCTGGCACGAGGACGTTGGCGGGCAGGGGAGCGACCGTTCGCCCGTTGCCCATTTGGCCGTATCAGGCTAGCAAGCTGGCCAGCCGTTGTAAACCGTTATCTTGGCGGGTCGTTCAATTGGCGGTCGCTGTGCTTCGACGACCTACTTGCGGCCGCTGCTGTGTTGGCGTTGCCGGTCGTTGCGAACGCCGGTGCAAGGTCCGCGTGTAGGGCGGGTCGCTCCGCCGGCGCTTCCGATTCACGATCTTGAATTGGGCGAGAGTCGTCGCGTTCCTGATACGCAGGCTTCCAGTGCAACGCGAGACACGCCAATGCGCGGACCCGTTCCACGTGGAACATCCGTACGTGTGCGTTTGCTGGTCACAAGTGGCGATCTTGTTACCGTCAACCGCGTTAGCTCGTCCAGACGCCAGTTTGCGGCGATTGTACTCTTCGGCTCTTCATCAGATCGGTCTTACGGTCATTAAATACGAACAGGCCGCGGACTGGCTGGCCGCGCTCTTCCGTTTCACGTGGAACGGACTCCTTTCCTGCCGCCAGATCGAGCGAGATGCCGCCCGCCCGAATAGTGGACGGCCAGTCCCCAGTGGACGAAATGGACAAACGAGCCACGATCCGATGTGCAGCGGGGCAGGCCGCACGTCGAGACCACCGCACAGTCTCGGCCAGTGGCCAGATCTTCATTCGCCGCGGGGACCTAAACGAAGCAACGTCTTCGTGCGACCGGAGTTGTCTGACAAGAATCGGCTTGGCAGATTAGACAACGGCCTCTGTCCCGTTACGAAGGATCGTGGCGGACGGAACAACTCGATGGCACCTGCAACGCGCGGAGGCGGTCCAGACCGCAGATTTCGCAGCTCACCTGCATACTGTATTGCTACCCATTTTCTCTGTGTTGTTGGCACGCGTGGGTCGTAGGAGGACCAAGCCGAAGCGCAAACCACTTCCGCAAACCTGCACGGCGAGCACCATTACTACCAAACATTTACCAAACATGCCGGTGGCGTCTGAGATCGCGCGATGGAAAAACAACTACGTCCGAGGGACGCTGACGACCTCTGTGATCGCCCGAACCATTACGCCAGTCCCGAGTAACGTCTCGCTCTACGCCTCGCGTTTCCAGCCTGGCACACTCTGCGGCGCTGCCATGGAACTTGCACTTGCTCGCTGGGCTTTTGCCCATGTCTCCGCTTCGCGTCGATGGATTGCCGCTGCCGGTTTTTTTGTATGCCGCGTGCACGCCTCCATTTAACGCCGCGCCAGGATTCGCCGCGAAAGACGGCCGTCTGGGTGTCTAGTACGTCGCTACTCCGCCGTCCGAACCGAAGAAAACTCAAACCCGAATTGACCTACGCGCGATCGACAAGGCCGGTGAGAGAACCAGCGGACCTTCAGACGGTTGAGGAATCCGCCAATAGACTGACTCCGACAATCCGCGAAGCTCGTGTTGCGCGAGCGGCCGTTGCCGGCGCTTCCGATTGATCGCCTCTGGCACTATACTGACATACGTGACACGTCCAGTTCCCCCGCGAGGGTCGGCGCGGTGGGTTGTACACGTCATGAGATCGGTGAGAAAGGGATGAACTGCGCCACGATCGACCTTGGGCCGGCAGCCTTCGACCTGCTGGATGCCGTTCCAGACGCCCTGCTCATCGCCAACGAGCATGGGCGGGTTATTTACGTCAGCACCCACGTAGAGCCCCTGCTCGGCTGGTTGCCGGACGATCTTCTGAGCGAACCGATCGAGCTCCTTCTGCCCGAACGATTCCGCAGGGAACACATCGCGCAGAGAAACCAATGCCGCCAACGGCCGCACGTTTACCCGAGGGCAAACGGCCTGAAACTCCACGTACTGGCGAAGGATGGTCGCCATATTCCCGTTGAGTTGAGTCTCGGCCCGCTGCAAACGGAAAAGGGTCTGCTTGTCGTCTACCGTATCCGCGACGTCACCGAGCGGACGTTGGTCGCAAACCCACATCGCCTGGATGAGGCCCATCTCGAAGCCGTTGTTTGGCGGCGTGCCCGGCGAGGGCACACGGAAGAGGCGGTGCAGGAATCGAGGGCTTTCCTTCAGGCGATCATCGATGGGATTCCAGAGGCAGTGCGTGTTATAGACCGGGACTGCCGCGTCGTTCTTGCCAACCGGGTCACCCGGGAAAGAGACGGGCTGGAAGAGTCGCCTGCAGGCAAGACCCGTTGCTACGAGCTCGCACATGGACGTGATACGCCATGTACCGGGGCCGAGTCTCCCTCTCCACTCCAGGAGGTCATCGCGACCAAAGCGCCGGTCACGGTCACGCACACCCATCGGGATTGCGCAGGCAACGAGCTCGTTGTCGAAGTGTTAGCCGCGCCGATCTTCGACAATGCCGGAGAGGTGGCTCAGATCGTCGAGTCATGCCGCGATATCACTGAGCGGAAGGCGGCAGAGACGAAACTCAAGACGGCGCTCGCGGAGATCACCCAGCTGAAGGACCGCCTCCAGCTCGCGAACGCCTACCTGTGGCAGAAGGTCCGCCTGCAGCAAGGCCGTGACCAGATTGTCGGCGCCAGCCCGGGCATCAAGGCCGTCCTGAGTCAGATCGAGCAAGTTGGACCCACGGAGTCCACGGTCCTGATCCAAGGCGAGACTGGCACCGGCAAGGAATTGGTCGCACGCGCCGTCCATGCCTTGAGCGCGCGGAAGCAGCGGGCCATGATTCACGTGAATTGTGCTGCGCTACCGGGCGCGCTCATTGAGAGCGAACTCTTCGGCCGCGAGAAGGGGGCCTATACAGGGGCACTCAGCAAACAGATGGGGCGCTTTGAGTCAGCAGACAAGTCAACGATCTTTCTGGACGAAATCGCTGAACTCCCCTTGGAAGTCCAGGGCACGCTGCTCAGGGTGCTGGAACATGGCCAGTTCGAACATCTGGGCAGTTCCAGAACGACAGCCGTGGATGTCCGCGTGATTGCCGCCACGAATCGCGATCTGGGCCAGGAAGTGCGGCAGGGGTCCTTCCGCGAGGATTTGTACTATCGCCTAAATGTCTTTCAGATCTCGGTTCCCCCGCTTCGCGAGCGGCTGGAGGACGTCCCGCAGTTGGCGTGGGTGTTTGTCGACCTGTTCTCCAAATCCATGGGCAAGAGTATTGAGGTCATCTCGCAGTCGTCGATGGATGCGCTTCAACGTTACACTTGGCCGGGGAATGTGCGAGAACTGAAAAACATGATCGAGCGGGCAATGATCCTCTGTAACGGGCCGACCTTGCGTATCCCCGTTCCTGTCCCGGCGAGGCCGATCGGTCGCACAAACAGGACCCTCGAGAGCGTGGAGCGCGAGCACATCGAGAGCGTCCTGCGCATCACCGGCTGGCGCGTTCGGGGCACCGGCGGCGCGGCAGAGATCCTCGGGCTCAAACCCACCACACTCGACGCGAGAATGGCCAAGCTGGGCATTCAACGGCCTCGCCCCGTCTCCAACATACGGTAGATCATCCAACATATTGGAGGCGGTCCCTTCCTCGGCACCTCTATCGCGATTCACGCCGTTTCTCGTAACCCACCTTCTTGCAGCGGATTACGAGTACATTCCATGCGTCTTATCGGTCAGGTACGAATCGTGCGGTGGTCTTTTGCGCAGGGTGTGCCAGAGATGCGAGTCTGAGTCCCAGGCGATGCCCGTGATGGGGCAGATGACCCGCACAAATCCACACCCGGAAGGCGAGACGTGGTGCTGATGGGCGTTTCGATTGACTGTCGTACCCAAACGGCACGTTGACGAAGTCATTGTGGCAAGCCGAGTCCGACGAGTGGCGACGTGGAGCCATCGCTCGTTGTTGTGAATGTTGACCGATAGATGGGCACGAACCTTTCCAAGAAGGAGGTGCACGATGAAGCAGACAAGAATGTTGGTGTGGCCGACGTTACTGGCGTCGGCAGTCTTGGTCCTGGTGCCAGCCGTACAACTGCTCGCCCAGCCGGGCACTGAACCGCTGGATCCGACAACGATTCCGAAGTACGTGATCCCGCTGGTCATCCCGCCCGTCATGAACACCAACGGCACGGCCAACCACTACGACATCGCCGTCCGACAGTTCAAGCAGCAGATCCTGCCGGGCGGGATATGGAACACGCTCAATGGCCGCGATGACGACTTCCCCGCGACGACGGTCTGGGGCTACGGTCCCGCGGCTGATCCACCTCCCATGATGAGCGCGCCGGCCGCAAACTCCCAGTTCAACTACCCGTCCTACACGATCGAGACGATCTCCCATACGCCTGTCGAAGTGAAGTGGATCAACGACCTGGTTGACGTGAACGGTGATTTCCTGCCGCACTTGATACCGGTCGATCAAACGCTCCACTGGGCGAACCCGCCGGCCGGTCCGGGTAATACGGATTCGCACGGCACTGACCCCAAACCCTACAAAGGCCCCGTTCCGATCGTGACGCACGTGCACGGTGCGCACGTGGATCCCCACAGCGACGGCTACCCGGAAGCCTGGTGGCTTCCCGCGGCGAACAACATCCCCGTCGGCTACGCCACCCATGGACGGCTCTTCGACGACAGCACCGGCACGAACCCGGGCAACCTCGGCTACGCCGATTACTACTACCGCCAGGACCAGCCAGCGGCCACGCTTTGGTATCACGATCACGCGTTGGGGATGACTCGTAACAACGTCTATGCCGGGCCGGCAGGGTTCTGGCTCATCCGGGGCGGCGAGTATGACGGAGCCACGGTCGAGGGCAGCGGCGAGCCCGCCGTGCTACCCGGCCCGGCGCCGGTAGCGGGCGAGAGCGTCATCCAAGTCAACTTCCCGAGCGCGCTGGGCGGCGAGCGTGAGAAGTACCGCGAAATTCCGATCGTCGTACAAGATCGTTCTTTCAAGAAGAACGGCAACCTCTTTTACCCCAAGACGCGGGCCTTCTTCGAGGGGCTCACGCCAAAGGACCTTAAGATGCCGTTTGCGCCCGATTCCGACGTGGCCCCGATCTGGAATCCTGAGGCGTTCTTCGACGTAATGGTGGTCAACGGCGTGAGCTGGCCGGAGCTCAAAGTGGCCCCCGCGCTGTACCGCTTTCGTTTTCTGGACGGCTGCAACTCCCGCTTCCTGTGGCTCAAGTTCGACGATCCCACCGTCGAGGTGTACCAGATCGGCGCCGAGCAGGGCTTCCTGGCCGAGCCGGTCTTGATGAACGCCCTCGACCTCGACCAGAGCGGTGACGGCACCGGCCAGTTGCTCATTGCCCTCGCCGAGCGCGCCGACGTGATTGTGGACTTCCGCGGCTTGGCCGACGGCACCGAGGTCTATCTGAGGAACATCGGCCCGGACGAGCCGTTCGGCGGGGATATTCCCGAAGAGGGTTCCGAGGCGGCGGATCCCGATACCACCGGTCAAGTGATGCGCTTCGTGGTGGACGCGTCCCTGGATGGAGAAAGTCCCACCGACCCCAGCGGCGCGACGCCGGCCACTGACCCCGACGACCTCGTGCTCAATACAGAGCCCGGTCTCGGCGCCGCTACCGGAGCGCCACGGAGCTTATCGTTGAATGAAGAAGAATCGCAGGTAGTGTGCGTGTTGGCGGACGAGGATACGGAAGAGTACCTGATTCCTATTAAGGCGGTGGACTGCAACTCCACACCGCCCGACGGCGCAATTGTCGTCCCATTCGGCCCGACCGCCGCCCTGCTGGGCCAGGTTGATCTCACCGATCCCGACGAGCCGGCCGGGATTCCGCTCCATTGGACGGAGACGGGCGTAGGTGT
>JBECKQ010000095.1:0-6485 GCA_040235375.1 Phycisphaerae bacterium
CTCCGGGCGGCAACTGACTGGTGTCGATGCCGTTGGTCCCGGCGTCGATTCCGGGCGAGCCGGCCCGCAAGTGCAGATCGTCGTCGAGCGTGCCGGCGATGCCGTCGGCGCCGAGTTCGTCGACGAATCGCGGCTTTTGATCGATGTTGCCCACTCCGGGGTAGCCGCCCTTGACCACGGAGTGCCGGACGGACGAGCTGGCATATACCGGGTAGACCTCTCGCCCGGCGTTCCAGAGGACGCAGTTGATGATGTTGACGATCGTGCCGCCATAACTATTCGCGGCGATCGTGGAGCTGCTGCTGGTGTTGGCGACAAACGTGCAGTTGATCAGCGCGCCGCCGTTCGCATACAGGACGCGGCTGTCATGGTGACCGGTGAAGATGGAGTTCACGACGGTCAGAACGGGGCCGGAGGCGTAAATCGCAGAGGCCGACCAGGAAGCATTTCGCACGAATCGGCAGCTCTGGAACAACGCCGGCCAATAGTTGCCGGTGACGTAGACGCCGCCGCCGTAATCGGCATAGTTAAGCGTAAAGGTGCAATTGCTTACCTCGACATACGCATTGGTGACCCGCATGCCGCCGCCGTAATAACCGCTCGCGTGGCCCTTCGCGTTCCCACCGGTGATCGTGCAGTTCGACAGCCTCGTCTCCGTGCTGAGATTGGTTGCGCGGACGACGGAGTAAGCGTTCTCCTCGTTGTTGGCGAAATCCGGCCCATCGTCGCCGGCGAGATCGCCCGACAGCACGGTGACGTTGGGCGGCGTGGCGAGCTTGTCCGGATCGGGCGCGCCGCGGCCGGCGTATCCGCCGCGCACGATGGTGCCACTGGGCAGGCTGAATGTCGCGGCGCGGTTACCCGGCGTGACAAGTCCGGCCTCATCAATGTCCGGCCGGTAAACGCCGGCGCCGACCCGGATTTCCCCAGGGTGGGTCAGAAGTCGGGCGTGCTGCAATCCATCCTGGAGGTAGCGGTGCGCGGTAGTCCAGGAAAGACCGTTGCCACCGAGCGGGGCGTCGTCATCGACATAGATCACTTCGCGATGTTCGGGCGGCCAGAACTGTGGTCCGTCGATGTCCACATACTTCGAAAGCGGCCGCAATCCGTCGTCCGTTGTAGAGACACTGCCAGAGGCGGCCGCATGATCAATGCCTTCGACCGGCGGTGACTGCCCCCGGGTCGGTGTGATTGCACAGGTGAGAACCGCCGTAACGATCAGCAACGCGATTGCGACAGGCACGGCAGAGTTCGAACGTGACATGACTTCCGTCCTCCCATCCTCTCGATCAGCCGGTGAGATGGTGACTGGCGGCAGACCAGCCAAAGGCCATCAAGGATGCGCACCACCAGTATAGCTGAAAACCGCCCAAGTGCGGACGTTGAAACGGCCAGCCACTGTTCCCGCGTGCTGCTCCACCAGATGTTGGCGTCCAGCGGGCGTGTTCTTTCAGCGCCGTCGAGCAATAGCGGCCGGATGGCGTCAATCTGGGTAGTTGGCGGGGTCTGCGAGCGAGTGTCCTATAACATCGATGTAAGGTCAGTGTTGCTCAACAACCGCGGATCGAGTTCGCCGGCAGCGCTGTCCGGCGCAGCACGGCGCTTACAGAAGACTTCCACGGAGGATGAATGCGGCGAGCGTGAAGTAGATGACCAGGCCGGTGACGTCGACCAGGGTGGCCACGAAAGGCGCGGAACTGGTGGCCGGATCGAAGCCGAGGCGCCGCAGGATGAACGGCAGCATGCTGCCGGCCAGCGTGCCGATTGTCACCACGCCGATCAGGCTCAGCCAGACTGTGGCGGCCACCAGCAGGTAGTATTCGCCGTAGTCGTACAGGCCCAGGAACTGCCAGATCACGACGCGCAGGAAGCCGATCAGGCCCAGACCCGCGCCCAGGGTCGCACCTGCCTGTACCTCGCGAAAGAGCACCCGGAACCAGTCGCGAAGCCGCACTTCGTTCAGCGCGAGGGAACGGACGATCAACGTGGCCGCCTGTGAACCGGAATTGCCGCCGCTGCTGATGATGAGCGGCACGAACATGGCGAGCACGACCGCCTTGGCGATCTCGCCTTCGAAGTAGCTCATCGCCGCGGCGGTGAGCATCTCGCCCAGAAACAGCGCCGAGAGCCAGCCGCCGCGCTTCTTGATCAGGCTGAAGAACCCCACGTCCAGGTAGGGAGCGCCCAGCGCCTCGGAACCGCCGAGCTTCTGAATGTCCTCTGTCGCCTCCTCGCGAAGAACGTCGACGATGTCGTCCACCGTGACGATTCCCTGCATGCGCCGCTCCTCATCGACCACGGGTACCGCCAGCAGGTCGTTCCGCTCGATCACCCGTGCGACTTCCTCCTGGTGAGTGGATTCGGTGACCGTAAGCGGGTCGCAGTGCATGATGTCGGTGATGGTCGCGTCGGCGGGGGCGGCAAACAGCTCGCGCAGGGACAGCACACCTTGCAGGCGCTGCTCGGCGTCGAGGACGTAAACGTAGTAGAGCGTTTCGGGATTGTTCTTCGTCTGCCGGCGCAGGTAGCGGATCGCCACGTCCACGGTCACATCCGGGCGGACGCGCACGAAGCGCGGGCTCATCAGGCCGCCGGCCTCGTCTTCCGCATAGGCGAGCAGGGCGTCGACCTCGCGCAGCGTGACGCCGTCGAGCATGGCTCGCAAGCGGCGGCGCTGTTCGGGTTCTGATGCCTGAAGCACGTCGGCGGCGTCGTCGGGCGCGAGGAAGCGCATCCAGACGGATGCGGTGCCGTTTTGAAGATTCTCGAGAAGCCCCGCCTGGTCGGCTGGCGACAGTGACGAGAAGAGGACCTGGGCGTCGTCCTCCTTGAGCAGCAGAAACGCTTCGGCGCGTTCCTCGTCAATCAGCGCGGGCCAGGCTTCACGAAGGGACTGGGCATCGAATTCGGCTGGGGCTTGGAGAGGCATGGCCGACGTCTCCCGCCTGGCGACGGGGCCTCGGCCGAAGTCGCCAGCGCGTCAGATTTGATTCAGCATGTCGCAGCGACACGGGCCGTCCGGATCGCTCATGGCTCATCGTCCTTTCGCGGGAGACGTTAACAAGCGCTGGGGCGTACCGCAAGGGTCGAGTCGCCATGTTGATCGGGTCGAACCGGCCGAAACGTGGATGGTACGGTCCGGCCGGTCGGGGGGGAGCGGACGTGTTCGATACTCTTGCTTGGCCCAGGTGCACGTCTTCATCTAGGGCGACAAGCCGGCGCCAAGTCGGCGCTTCGACCGCGCGCTGCGAATCAGCCCATCCACCGAGAACTTTCCGCCGCCCGCCAGCAGCAGCGTCACGAACACGGTGAGATAGAGAAGAGCGAGTTCCTTCGTCGCCCAGGGGTCTGCGTGATGGAAGATGACGCCGGCGACGAACATGTTGATGATCAGCGGGATGGCCGCCAGCCGCGTGAGGAAGCCGGCCACGATCAGCAGGGCGCAGAAGAACTCGGCGAACACAACGAGGCCGAGACTGGCCGACGCGCCGATATGGAACGGATCGAAGAACTTCGCGGATATCTCCGAGAAGTGCGTCAGCTTGCTGAACCCATGCAGAAGAGCAAGGTTCAGGCCGAAACCGAGGCGAAGCGCCAGAAGACCGAGGGAGTGCAGCACTTCCCGGCCGCGAGAAGCTTCCGGCAAAGGTCGGTCTGTGGTGGATGAATCGCTCATCGAAGCGTTGCTGTGCATCATCGCCATGGATTGATGCCATCCGTTCTGGTGATTGGTCGGTGCGTGCGAGTTGCCCTCGCAGCGTCGATCGGCCCGGCGGACGGATGTTAGGGTGCCTCAGCCCCCGCTGCAATCCGACGCAGCTATCTGGTCTCCCGAGGCCACCGAGCCTGGATTCGGTCCGCTGCCGCGGACCGGACTCCCTCCCCCATGGCAGGTGGACGGCAGGGAGGGGGTTGCGTTGGCCGACAGGTCTCCGACCGTCGATGACGTTAAGGCGCAGGCGGCACAGAGCGTGCAATCCTGCGGAATCGGCGGGCGCGAAGGCTCCGACCATCGCCCGGTGGTCGCCCGCCCGGAAGCGCCGCCAGACGATTGAAGCAGTGCCCGTTACACGACTGCGGCCGCTTGGTGAATATGCACATCCCGCTGCGGGAACGGAATGGAGATACCTTCCGCGTCGAAGCGCTCCTTGGCGGTGCGGGTCACATCCCAGTAGACCGTCCAGTAGTCGCTCGTCTTGGTCCACGGCCGGCAGATGAAGTTCACCGAGGAATCGCCAAGCTCGTGCAGCTTGATCACCGGCGCAGGGTCGTCGAGAACCAGTTCGTGGTTCTTGAGGATGTCTTCCAGAATGGCCTGGGCCTTGTCCGCGTCGTCCGAGTAGCCGATGCCGAACGTCAGGTCGACGCGGCGGATGGGCAGGCCGGTGATGTTGGTGATCACGTTCCCCCAGATCGCGTTGTTGGGCACGATGATCCGTTGGTTGTCCCAACTCTTGATCTGCGTGGAGACGAGGTTCATGGCGTCTACGCTGCCGGAGATTCCTCCCGCCACGCTTACCGCGTCACCCACGTCGAACGGGCGATAGGCGAGGATCATGATTCCGCTCGCGAAGTTGCTGAGCGTGCCCTGCAGGGCGAAGGCGACGACGAAGCCGGCCGCGCCGATGACGGCCACCACCGGCCCGATGCTGATCTCCAGCATGGTGATGGCGACCATCAGGCCGACCAGCAACGTCGCGCGGCGCACGATGTGGACCAGGAATTCCTGAAGAAGCATCGACGCTTTTCGATGCACCTGCAACGCCTTGCGCGTGCCCTTTCCGAGGATGGCCGCCAGTATCCAGAATACGATGAGCGTGACGATGAACTTGACGATATTAAGGCCCCAGCGAACCCCGCCCTGTGACGACTGAAGCCAGCCGACGAAGGCGGTCCATGCTGCGGCCGTATCGGTCACGTCCACGTTGAGCCCCGCAATCGCGTTCAGATAGGTTCGATATGGCGCCGGATCGCCGCCCTTGCGCTCCAGCTCGTCGAGCACGGCGTCCATGCGATCGACCAGCGCGGTGCGCTGTTCACGGAGTGTGTTGAGCTTGGTGAGCGTTTCGGCCTTGGCCGCCTTCTGCGCCTCCGCTGCTTGCTGGGCGGCCTCGGCCTGCTCATTCGGCTTTGATTCCTCGCCGGTTTTCGGGGCGGCCGATTCTGTCTTGGACTCCGCCGCCTCCTCCGCCTCGGCGGCGATCTGCTCCGCTTCGCTGACGGCTCGATTGCTCTTCTTGACGGCCAGCTCGGCGGCGCTGATTTCGGCCACCTTGGCCTTGACCAGATCGCGCCAGGCATCCGCCTCGACGATCAGCTCGTCCTTGGTCAGCGGCTTCAGCAGCAGTTCGAGCTCGTCAACCGGAATGGTCGGGTCGCCGGTCGTGACCGCCTGGGGCGCCTTTGCATCCTGCGCCCGAGCGGCGGAGGGCGTCAGAGACACCGCCAGCGCGACGGCGACCATAATCGGCAGCGACACTAGCTGACGCCGTTTGTTCATGGGAAAACACCTCCATAAGTGGTTTTGAGCGAACCGGGGCCCGTTCCGAGCAGGCGGAATGCCGAGGTGCGGCACTTCCGCAGAAACGTGAGAGGCAGGACCCGACGCGATGAACTTGGCGGGATTATAGCGGCAAAGATCTCGGTGTGAATCCACACATGCCCCGGGGCTCAGGCTGACATTCCGTGGCACCACGGATGCGGGAATTCCGGGCGCTCGAGGTCGAAAGTCGCAAAGCGGACACCCGTGTCCCGGGTGGCGAGGGCAGAGACTGGCGTTGATGCTCATTCCAGGGACCGATTTCGTCAGCTACTTTGCCCGGGCGACGAGATCGATGGCATCCTGGAAGAGACGATCCGGGGAGCGGCAGGGATGTTCCGTCGCGATTGGGGGAGTAGGGAGCGTGTCGAATTGCCAACCGCGTCCGCGGATCATGGCGGAGGCGCAATCCGTGGTCGCGCAACAGGCGGGCAGGCTTGCCGGGAGCGCGGGCGCCGGCTCGCGACCCTTGAACTTCAGATAGACGACGTGCCCGTCGGCGAACGCCACGTTGAAGTACCAGCCAACAGAGTGCCATCCGGGGCCGTTACTTTTTCTGGAAGACGGTTTTTCGGCGCTGGCGGTGAGGGCGGGAGAAGAGCCCTCCGTCCAGCAATAGCGGCCGGCGTTCTCGATGTAGAGGATCGTGCTCTCGGGGCGCAGCACCTTCGACAACGGGCGGAGGTAGGGAGAGTTGCTGTACATGCGGCAGGAATCTTCGGCATCGCCCGCAATCCAGGTGGCGTTGGCGGCGTACGATGTGCCGAAGTGATCGTAGGAGGACAGCCTGGTGTCGCGCCACTGCCTGTAATGGTAGCCGGCGAAGCCCGTGTCGCAGGGGCACTTGTAGATCGCGGCATCGATACGGCTGTCGGACAAAGGCGTACGGTCGGCGGGCCCGCGAAAGCCACTCTTGTAGATGACGTGGTTGAGTGGGCGGTGGTCG
>JBECKQ010000408.1:0-18615 GCA_040235375.1 Phycisphaerae bacterium
GGTGACTCGGAGGATGCGGTGGTGCGAATCACCCATTTCCCCGCGATGCAGAGCGTACCGGTCGAGGCGAACATTAAGCGCTGGTGCAGCCAGTTCAGCGAGGCGAGTGGCAAGGCCGCGTCCGAGGTGGCCAAAACGGAGACGTTCGAGCCGGACGGCGTCAAGGTGACGATGGTGGACATAAGCGGCACGTTGATCAGCGGGGATCGGTCCAACTGGCGAATGATCGCCGCGGAGATCCAGCATCCGCGAGGTCCGCACTTTGTGAAAGTGACCGGCCCCGAGGCCACGGTAGCGAAGTGGGCGTCGAGCGTACGCGAGTATCTCAACTCGGCGCACGTAACGGAGTAGCCGACGCGCGGGCCCCCGCTGAGACCGGCGGGGCCACGGTACACGCGGAGTTTTCCATGCGCGGCGCAACCGAGGAGGTGGCGGCATGACGGACTGGCGACGGCGAGCGCGTCAGCTCTGCAAGGCACTCGGGTTTCTGATCGTCGCAGGCGCGTGCGGGTGCAACAACGAGGCGAAGACGATACAGCAGCTTTACGATCGCGCCGACGCGCTGAAGGTCGACCTCGATCGCTGTATGGAGCAGGTGGGCGATCGCGACGCGCAGATCGCGGTGCTCGAGCGGCGCATACACCAGGAATCGGCGTTCGCCGGCATCGATCTCAAGGACCTCTTCACCGTCCATCACATCGAGCTGGCCAGCCTCACCGGTGGCGCGAACTACAACAATCAGCCGGGCGACGACGGTGTCACGGTCTATTTGCGGCCGCTTGACCAGGACGGTGACGTGATCAAGGCCGCGGGCCAGGTGACGGTGCAGCTACTCGATCTCTCGAAACCCGGTAAGCCGCGAGAACTCGGCGTCTACGTCTTCGACAACCCGAAAACGCTGGCGGAATGCTGGTACAGTGGGCTGCTCACCAATCACTACACGTTCAAATGCCCGTTCCGGCCGCAGGCGGAGCCGCTCGACACGCGCGAGGTGCTGGTGCAGGTGACGTTCCTCGACTGGCTGACCGGCCGGTCTTTTTCCGCTTCAAAAAGCGTGAAAATCAACTGGATCAATCCGGAAAACGCGCTGGTTCCGCGCAGCACCGGCGTTTGACGCGCCGGCACGGACTTTGACCCTATGCCCGCCTGCGCGGTAAAATGCCTGCGGGTTCAGGGAGGAACTGTCAGGAGGCAGGGGCTTATGGCGCAAGAAGCAGAGAAGAAACAGGCATCTGCGGAAGACGGCGGCGGCACGGCGGCAGTCGAAACGCCGAAGAAATCGCCCGAGACAAACCGGCCACGGATGCTGCCGCCCTACAAAGTGCTGTTGCATAATGACGACGTGAACAACATGGAGCACGTCGTTCTTTCTTTACTCAAGGTGACTCCCCTCTCGCTCGAAGAGGCGGAGATGAAGATGTTCGAGGCACACCGCACCGGCCTCTCACTTCTCATCGTGACACACAAGGAGCGGGCGGAGCTGTATGAAGAGCAGTTGCGCTCGTTTCGCCTCACGGTGACAATCGAACCGGATGTGTAGCTACCCCGTTGGGCCTGTTGTTCACGCGGCGCGACAGCCGACGCGTCTCCCGTGGAAAGTCCGGCGAGATGCTCGCAGGGCGTGTTCACGAAGCGCACGGATCGATGTCAACGCTCGCGTGACTGATCACGGTCCTGCGCGGACTGCCCTGGCGGCCTGCGATCGGCAACTGCAGCATCGGGGGAAATGTTCCGCTCTCTCATGAGGTGCCCGGCCCTGAACACGTAGTCATCCGGCAGGTTGCGCAGCGCGCGTTCCCGACGGTTGGAGTTGGCCACTGCCAACAACAGGCCGGCACATAGCACGACCACACCGATCAAGGCGAAGATGCCGAACGTACCGGCCTCGCGCTGACGTATTGCGAGGCGATCGTCAGCAAGCCAAAGCGTTCCGCAGAGGGCGGCTCCGGCCAGACCTGCCACGATCATGACGCCGGCAAGAGCGCTCCTGATCCGACATGCCGCGTGCTTTCGTCGCGTCTCTCCATCAGCAAGCGGTGCGGGCGGCTGCATCCGACCGGCGGAAGCGCGCGACGGCTCCCCGCTGTGCCGACGACGCTGCCAATGATCGTTGTCAAAAGACGTACGGTGCACGGTCAATTGCTCGCACTGATTGCAGACCGCGGTGTTGAGCCTTGGCCCGTCATCCAGACCTGCCCCCATTCTCCTGTCAGATACTAGGCTTCTCGACTTAAAAGCGCCTGAAGATCAAATTAATAAAGTGTAAGAGTCCACCGCCGATTCCCCGGACTCGGCAGGCGCCAAGCGTGGCCGTGGCCAATCCGCGCGATGAGTGAGTGCGGCCTAGTCCTTGCGCTCATTGAGGGGGAGTTTTACGGTGAATTCGGCGCCGCCTTCGGGATGGTTGCGGACCGCAATCGAGCCATGGTGAATCTCGGCGACGCCCTTGGCGATCGTCAGCCCGACGCCGGCGGCGCCGGACTCCTTGCTGGCGGAATCCAACTGGCAGAATAAGTCGAATATCTGATCGATCTCGCCGCCGGGAATGCCGGGGCCGTGGTCGCGAACGGAGATGACCGCATGCTGCGTGTCGCAGCGCATTGTGAGCTCGACCGTTTCGCCGGGGGGGGAATAGCGGATGGCATTCTGCAGGAGGTTCTCCAGCATGTCGCACAGGAGGTCGAAGCCGCCGGCGACAAGCGGTTCGCGGTAGTCGCGGTTATCGGTATCGAGCCGCGGCACGATGCGCACGTTGCGCGCCTGGGCCGCGGTCCGGCAGCGTTTGACCGAGGAGAGCACGACGTCCTCGATGGCGACGTCGGCCACTAGCGAGGGTCGTATGCCCCGGCGAATGCGACTCAGAATAAGGAAGCTCTCGACGGTGCGCGACATCCGCCGCGCCTCCTCGTGGACGATGTCCAGGAAGCGCTCGTAGTCGCGCTGCTCTTCGCCGCGGCGCAGCAGGGCCTGGGATTCGCCGAGCAAGACGGTGAGGGGCGTCTTAAGCTGGTGCGACACATCGGCAATAAACCGCTCCTGGTTCTCGAACTCCCGCTTGAGGCGGTCGAGCATTTCGTTGATGACCGTCACCATCTCCGCCACTTCGTCGCGCGAGGTGGGAACGGGTATGTGCTTGCCGAGGCGGTCGGCCGTGAGTTTGCGCGCCTCATCGGCGATGGCGCCGATCGAGGCGAGCGAGCGGCCGGAAATGTACCAGGACGTCACGCCGGCCACGACGAGGCTGACGAAGATGAACACGAAAAGCAGCTCGCGCATCTCACCGATCAAGTGGTCCGCCGGCGCGAGACTCGCGGCCACCTGCACGTAGAAGCTGCCGGAATCGTCCGGCTGGCCGCGCAGCGTGACGATTCGCAGTCGCTCGCCCACCCCGGCGACCGTGTCGGCCAGGGGCCCCGTGACCGTATCGATACCGGGAGCGCTGCCGCGAGAAACGCTCGCGGAGGGCACGTCGAACGGCAATGTCAAACCGGCAAGTGTTTCGGACGCTGCCAGTGTCTCACCCTTGGGCGAGCGAACGGCCACGCTGAACTCGGCGGAGCTGAACGTGTGTACGGCTTCCTGAACGCGCTTCCATTCTCCGGAGGGCGGCCCGTCCGCGATCGCCGCATCAACCGCCTGCATAACCTCGCGGGCGTGCCCGATCAGGTCTTGATTGAAGCCCGAGCGCATGTAGTTCGTGCGCATCAGGTCGACTGTCACCCACAGAGCGCTCTGCAGGACGCCGAACGTGGCCACGAACAGAACGGTGAGCTTGAACCGTAACGACCGGAAAGGGCTGGTCATTCTTCAGTCGTCGCTTCGAGCCGGAGCCTCCTCACGCAGGTGGTTTCTCGGCCGCGAGAACATAACCGGTCCCGATGATGGTGTGAATGAGCTGCCTGTCAAAGTCCTTGTCGATCTTGCTCCGCAGCCGAGAGACGTAGACCTCAATGACGTTGCTGTCCTCCTCGAAGTTCATGTCCCAGACGCGCTCCGCAAGGTTCATTCGCGTCAGGACGCGGTTCGGATTGCGCAGGAAATGCTCGAGCAGGGAGAACTCCCTGCTGGTGAGGTTGACCGGTGAACCCGCCCGGCTGACTCGCCTTTTCGTCAAATCCATGACGACGTCATCGTACTGCAGGACAGCCCCCTCTACGGCGGTCGACCGGCGCAGCAGCGCGCGGACCCGGGCAACCAGTTCGTCGAGGTCGAACGGCTTGGTGAGATAATCGTCGGCGCCGGCCTCCAGGCCGGCAACCTTGTCTGCGACCGCCGCCAGAGCCGTCAGCATCAGTATGGGCGTGGTGATACCCAGTCTGCGGAAATTGCGACACAACTGCACGCCGTCGAGGTCGGGGAGCATGAGGTCGAGGATGATCAGGTCGTACGCGTGGGCGTTGACGAAATCCTCGGCGTCGTGCCCCGTCCGGGCAATGTCCACTTGGTAGCCTTGCTCGACCAGCCCTTCGGCCAGCAGGTCGGCAACACGCGGGTTGTCCTCAACTGTCAGAAGGCGCATCACAGTTTTTCCAACTCGTGCCGTTCAGTTGAAACACGGGGCAGTCGCTTTCGCGGCCGCGCCCGGCCCTGCCGCACGACTCATTGCCGCTTGCACGGCAGGTAGACGAATCGCGGGACCGTGCCGACCCCCACGAACCCGCGAATACTTCGCTCCTCGCGTACTTGCCCAGCATCTCCCTGGCCCCGGTATCGCGCCGGCCCCGCGGATGCTGATTGCGGATCTTCGAATCGGGGACGCGCACACCAGCCTCGCCCACGCATGCGCCGCCGCAAGCCATCGCGGTGTGATTCGCCACTTTCCTTCAACGTGTCCGGCCTCGCTAAGGAAGGACTAAAAAGCAAATGAAGAGCGTCTAATGCAACGCCCGCGGTCGATCGAGACGGCGAAGGCACCTCTGCGGCGGCATCGGCGGCCCCCCGGCGGGGTCGTGAACGAGCGCCGTGGGCATTGCACCGTGGCATCGACGTGTTCGATGATCGCAGCATCGAGACAACTCTTGCCTTCGCTCGGGGTCAGGCCGGCCCGTTCAGCTTTCCTGTGCCGGCCATATGTCGTGGTTCCCATCGTGTCGATCGCTTGGGCGGCTTCGCTCAAAACCTCGCCGGCGGAAGCACGCCTACCAGTAGTACGGACGGCCGTAGTAATCGTAGAGTCGCGTCTCGAACTCGCGGTTGATCGGTACCGACGGATCGTACTCCGGGCCGTTCTTAACCACCTCCCGGTCAAGGCCGATGTCCACTTCCTCCGCCGTCCAGCGGACGGCCGTGAACCAGTGGGGATCGATGGCGACCTTCCTGCCCGGCAGCCAGTTTCGCGTATTAACCACGACGTAGCGGATGGCCCAGGTGGAATCGTCGGCGATCACTTCCTCGATGTGGCCGATGCGCCCATCCGTCGCACGGACATGGTAGCCGGTCACTTCATTGACGCTGCGCAGATCGGGATCGCCGCGTTTTTGGGGATCGCTCTCGGCGTAAGCCGCCACGGCACCTGCACCGCGGAGCGTCCCTGCACCGGCAGGCCCCCAATAGACGGGCCAGGCGTAATACTCCGCCAGTTGGCTTTCCTCCTGCCGGGAAACTGGTTGATTGCTTTCGATCGGTGGGCTGGCGTTGATTTGCTCCTTGGTGAGGGCCACGAACAGCCGCGACGAAAGCCAGTCCGCGCGAACGACCGACGCGGGCGAAACAAGCAGTTGCCGGCCGGGAAGCCACTTTCCCGTATCGACCACGACGTAACGTACGACCCACCCGACGTCGTCGAAAAGAAAGTCGCGGGCCCGCCCCAGATCGCCATCGGTGGCGTGCATCGTGTAGTTGACGATCGAATTGAGGCTGCGAAGCAATGTAATTCAACTCCAGACGATGCCACGCGAGGTCGCACGCGGGCGCTGGTGCGGATTTACGGCGCCGTGCCAGCCGGCACTTCCTCCTCCTGTCCCGTCACAGATTTAAACTGATTCGCCGCCCGGTCGTACGATGACCGCAGATCGCCCATTGCTTCATCAAAGCCGCTCTTCATCTGCTCCCATGCGCTGGCGCTCGATTCCTTGATGCGGTCGAGCTTGCGGCCGAGTTCGCGTGACTTGGCCTCGAGTTCGTCGATTTTCTGCTGAACGTTCGCGGACACTTTCTCGCCGGTTTTGCTGGCCTGAGCCTTGAGCTGATCGATTCGTGCGTCGAGCGATTGAAGCTCGTTCTGCATTCGAGCCACGTACTCGTCTTTCTTCTCGGCGACATACTGGCCCGCCGCGTTGGCGGCTTCCTTCGTCTTGCGCGCCACTTCGCCGCCGGTGACCTTGCCGTCAGTCTTGCTCTGCTGGTCCTCTCGTTCACACGCCGGCAGAATCAATCCCGTAAGGAGAAGCAAACCGGTTATCGCGCTGCGTTTCATGTTGCCACCTCGCGCGGTCAAAGCGCTCCGAACCAACTCTCGCCGCCCGCCGAGCGGGAGCAGCAGGGGGCGAACTCAGAATCGCGCCGCCCGTTAACGGAAATGTAAGGCCAGTGCCTAAAGGCGGCCTGAAATCGGATTAAAGAGAGCTTAATGCCGCGTTAAGGTCGTTTTCAGAAGCAGGGCGTAGGCTAATATAGCCCCGGCGCCGTATGCGTACCGGGCGGCTGAACGGACGGAGAAGTATGTTCATCAGCGATCTGGTGGTGGCGTTCGTCGTTGCGTTCGTGCTGACGGTTGTTTTCGCGCGGATGTTTAGACGGCACGGCCCCTGGGAGAGCGAATTCTGGTTTTTCGTCGCGCTTTTTCTGGCGACTTGGGCAGGCGGGGTGTGGATTCGCCCGTTCGGCCCGATCATTGCGGGCGCTTACTGGCTGCCGTTCATCCTGATGGGGATTCTCTTCGCGTTGCTGCTGGCCGCGGTTACGCCACGGCGTCAAGAGTCTGCGCCGCGCAAGTCGCAGGAATCGCGAGACACTGAGGACGCAAAGGTTGCGGCGCTGGAGCGAACGATTGCCATCGGATGGCTGTTCTGGGTGTTCATGCTGCTGCTGGTCACCGCAGTGCTGCTGCGCTACCTGCTGGTGGCGGCGGTGGATTAGGCGGCGGCGCCCCGATGTGATCCTGCCAGGAAAGAGCAATGAGCGCATCGAAGAACCTCAAGACGTATCGCGAGAAGCGCGACTTTCGCCGGACGAGCGAGCCGTCGGGCGGCTCGAAGCGCAAGAGCAGAAGACCCCGGTTCGTGATCCAGAAGCACGACGCCCGCACTCTGCACTACGACCTGCGTATCGAGATCGACGGCGTGTTGAAGTCGTGGGCGGTGCCCAAGGGCCCGTCAACCGACCCGCGCGACAAGCGTCTGGCGATGCCGACCGAAGACCACCCGCTCGCGTACGCCGGTTTCGAAGGCGTGATACCCGAGGACGAGTACGGCGGTGGCACGGTGATGATCTGGGACCAGGGCACGTATCGCAATCTGAAGAAGGACGACGACGGTAGAGCGGTACCGATGGACAAGAGCTACGATGCCGGCCAGGTGGAAGTCTACTTGAAGGGAAGCAAGTTGAAGGGCGGCTACGCCCTGATTCGCACCGGCAAGGGCAAGTCGCGGCGCTGGCTGCTCGTGAAGATGAAGGACGACGAGGCTGACGCCCGCCGCAACCCGGTCAGCTCGCAGCCCAAGTCCGCCGCTACCGGCCGGACGATGAAACAGATCTCCAAAGAGGAAGGTCGGGACGACCGCTGAAACCCGATGACCGATCCTTTCGCCAGCTTGTCGGAGGAGACCCGTGAGAAGCTGCGCGGGCGCAGCCAGCCGCAGTGGCAGTCGCCCATGCTCGCCCGGCTGACGCACGAGACGTTCTCCGACGACGCGTGGATTTTCGAGCGCAAGCTCGACGGTGAACGAGCACTGGCCTTTCGCCACGGCGGCGCCGTTCGACTCCTGTCGCGCAACCGGAATCGGATCAACAGTGCGTACCCCGAAATCGTCGAGGCGTTGGAAAAGCAGAAAACCGAGGACTTCATCGTGGACGGCGAGATCGTCGCCTTCGAGGGCAATGTCACCAGCTTCGCCCGCCTTCAGCACCGGATGCAACTCGAGGATCCGGACGAGGCCAGGCGAACGGGCGTGGCCGTGTGGTACTACGTGTTCGACCTGCTGTATTGCGCCGGTCACGATACGACACATCTGCCGCTTCGTGAACGCAAATCATTGCTTAGAAAAGTGATCACCTTTCGCGATCCACTGCGGTTCACACGCCACCGCAACGGCTCCGGCCAGGAGTATTTCAAGCAAGCATGCAAGAAGCATTGGGAGGGATTGATCGCCAAACGCGCGGACAGCACCTACGAGCACGGTCGCTCCGGCAACTGGCTGAAATTCAAGTGCAGCAACCAGCAGGAGTTCGTGATCGGAGGTTTCACCGATCCGCAAGGGTCGCGCAAGCATTTCGGCGCGCTGCTCGTGGGATTCTATGACGGCGGCGATTTGCGCTACGCCGGCAAAGTAGGCACCGGGTTCGACGAAGATACCCTGCGGCGGCTCGGTAAGCACCTTCACTCGCGGGAGCGCAAGACCTGCCCGTTTGACGAAGGTGAGCCGTCAACCAAGGGCGTGCACTGGGTGAAGCCTGATCTGGTCGGCGAGTTCGCGTTCACCGAGTGGACCGACGACGACCGGCTTCGGCATCCGAGGTTCCTGGGACTTCGGCGGGACAAGGCGGCCCGCAAAGTGACGAAGGAAGCGTAGGTGATTCCGTGAGCACGATGGACGTCGGCAACCAGACGATCGAGCTCTCGCACGAGGACAAGGTGCTTTTTCCCGGCGAGGGCTACACCAAACGAGACCTGGCGGAGTACTACCAGCAGGCCGCCGAGCACATACTCCGCCATGCCGTCGACCGGCCGGTCGTCATGCATCGCTATCCCGACGGCATCAACGGCGAGGATTTCTTCCACAAGGACGCTCCTGACTATTTTCCGAGCTGGATCAGGCGGATCACGATCCCCAAGAAGGAAGGCGGCAGCGTCGATTACGTCGTCTGTACGAAGGCGGCCGACCTCGTGTATCTCGCGAACCAGGCGTGCATTACGCCGCACGTGTGGCTCAGTCGCGTGGATAACGTCGAGCATCCGGACCGCCTCATCATCGACTTCGATCCGCCCGGGGACGACTTTGCAGCGGTGCGCAGCGCTGCGAAAAACACGCGGGAAATACTGGAGGATCTCGGCCTGGCGCCGCACCTGATGACCACAGGGTCGCGCGGCGCACACGTTCTGGCGCCGCTGCGGCGCGGCGCGGACTTCGACACCGTTCGCGCGTTTGCCCGGCGCGTCGCCGAACTGCTCGTTTCCCGGCATCCGGACGAGCTGACGACACAGCAGCACAAGAGCAAGCGGGGCAATCGCGTGTTCATTGACGCAAACCGGAACGGCTTCGCCCAGACAGCGGTCGCTCCCTATGCCGTCCGTGGCCGGCCGGGTGCGCCGGTCGCGGTCCCGCTGAACTGGGACGAGCTATCGTCCGTGCAGTCGGCCCATGACTACACGATCAAGAACGTCTTCCGCAGACTGGGGCAGACGGGCGATCCGTGGCAGGATATCGCCCGGCATGCGCGCGATCTGCCGTCGCGCGCGGACTGGCCGGCTTCCAACGACGATTGACCGGCGGCGATCACCGCATGTGACGAATGCGGAGCAGTTCCTTGCCTTCGAGGACGTGGTGGCCGATTACGGCGCCGGCCGCGCTCCACCCCTGTTTGTACGTACCGCCGGCTTTGTGCTCCTTGCCATTGAGGCATTCCGGGAAGCCCCACGGCCGGCCATTCATTTCCATGGCGTTCGCACGGTGCAGGTCGCGCAGGTACGCCCGGGCCTGCTTCTTCCTGCCGCGTCTCGCCAGGTCGGCGACGTAGAACCCGGTGATCATCGGCCACAGGCCGCCGTTCTGATACTCGTAGGGATTGTTGCGGAACGTATAGGAGAACGCGGTTTGAAGCTCGGACCAGTCCACGTCTTTCGGCGTGATAATCGGATGAAAAGCGGGCAAGAGCCGCAAGCGGTGGTCGACGACCTCGGACTCGATGTAGTCGTCCACCTCGGCACGTTGATTATCGTCGGCCACGTCCAGCAGCGACGCGAGCACATTGGCCAGGGCGTCGAAGCGGTAACCGTAGCCGTGGGGGGCGAAAAAGGGCAGCCAGTAGCGAGCGTTGCTGTGGCCCGCCACTTTTCTCCCTTTCTCGTACAAGACTTCGTGATAGAGGTCGTCCGGTTTCTGATCGCCCGTCTGAAACCAGTAGCTGGCACGAATCAGGTGCTTCAGCCGGCTGGCTTTCTGAATGAGCCGGTGGTCCTGCGACGCATGACGTCGCCGGTGGATGGCGCAAATCGTCCGGTGGGCCTGCAGGTAGAGCAACTGGTCGTGAAGCACGTAGCCGTTGTGCACGTATTCATCCGCCCAGTCGCCGGTTTGGGGCACATAGATCAGGCCGCGGTTGTTGAATTCCCAGGCGCCGAGCAGAAAGCGTACCTTCTCGAGGACGGGCAGCATTCGCTTGATGAATGCATCGTCGTCCGTGGCCATCCAGTACTCGCCACAGCCGATGATGAACCACAGGTCGGCGTCGACGCGGCCCGTCGTGCCGCCGTAGCTGACTCGCGACGTTCTCGAGTCCACGTTGCTGGGGATTTCGCCATGCGGACCCTGGTGGTCGGCCAGGGTTTCCAGTGTCCGCCTGGTAGTCTCGACCAGTTCGGCGTCTTCGGTCAGCAGCGCGGCGAGGCCGAGGATGACGCCGTCTCTCGCCCAGACTCGCCGGTAGTTCGATCGATCCGTCGGCGACGCGAGGAATCCGTCCTGCGTGGCGCAGGCGTGAAGGAGCTCGACCGCCCTGGCATAACCCTGCTTGAACGACGGAGCTGATTCGTCGGAACGGGACTGCTGCTTCTTCTTCGTGGTTTTTGCCATCGTTGCACTTCGCCGCCCGCGATCAGCCGCCGAGCAGCAGGGCCTCCGGATCTTCCAGGGCTTCGATCAGCGTGCGCGCGAAACGGGCCGCGTCGGCGCCGTTGATCACGCGATGATCGAAGGTCAGGCAGAGAGGCAGCATCAGGCGCCGAGTGTCATCATCCGGTTGCTCTGTCGCGGCGGTGACCCCCAGGATCGCGACCTCGGGATAGTTGATGATCGGCGTGAACATCGTTCCGCCGATGCCACCGACGTTCGTGACGGTGAACGTGCCCCCCTGCATGTCCTCGAGCTTGATCTTCCGCCCCCGAGCCCGCTCAGCCATCTCCTGCAAGTCCGCGGCGATTTGAAGCACTGTCTTGCTGTCGCAGTCGCGAATCACCGGCACGAGCAGCCCCCGGTCCGTATCGACTGCCGCGCCGATGTGATAGTAGTGCTTGAGGATCAGCTCGTCAGCGGCCTCGTCCAGCGAGGCGTTGAACTTCGGATGCTCCTTCAGGGCGGTGACGCACGCCTTGATAATGAAGGCCGTCAGTGTGAGCTTCGGATGGTCATCCGATCGGTCGGCGTATCTCTCGCGTATCGATTCGAGAAGCGTAATGTCAGCCCGGTCGCAATGCGTCACCTGCGGCGCCACGCGCCAGGCGACGCTCATGCGTTCGGCGGTGCGTTTTGCCGTTGCTGATCGTGGCACGCGATCAATCAGCCCCCATCGGGAGAAATCGGGCAGCGGCGGCACGCGAACGGCGCCGGGATGCGCCGTCGCCTGCGCCGCAAGCCTGTCGTGAACGAAGCGCTTGACGTGATCGGGCGTCAATCGCTCGTCCGGGTTGGCCCGGGCAACCTCGTCAAGATCCACGCCGAGCTCGCGCGCCAGCCGGCGCGTCGCCGGGCCCGCGGGCAGCGGCTCCTCCTCCGCCTCGCGTTGCGGTTCGCGCTTCGGGGGCGGCGCTTCGCGCTGCTCTTCGAATTCCTCCTGCTCCTCGGCGACTTCCTCCTCTTCCTCTTGCTCGACTTTCTGCGGAGCGCGCTTGCGCTGCACGGGCTCTTCTGATTTCCGTTTCTCCGGCTCCCGGCGCTCTTGCTCTTCCGGCTCGCGTTTCGGCTTGGGATGTTCCGGCTCCTGCGCCTTCTGCTCCGTGGCCTCCACTTGCCCGTCGGTGTCGACCGACAGGATGGGGTCCCCCACCTTGATGCGATCGCCCTCGCTCACGAGCACCTCGGTCACCTTGCCCGCCAGGCTGCATGGTACGTCGAGCGTGGCCTTGTCCGTCTCCAGCTCGATCACGTTCTGGTCCGCGGACACGGTGTCGCCGACCGAGACCAGCACGGACAGCACGTCGCCTTCGTCGACTTCTTCTCCCAGATTTGGAAGCTTGAATTGCTGTGCCATCGCCGCTCCTTCCCGAAGGGAACCTAAAGGCTGTCATGCATGAAGGGGATCAGGCGCCTCGGTGTCGATGCCGAGCTTGTCGATCGCCTTCCTGACCTGCTTCGACTCGATTGCGCCGGTGCGCGACAGGGCGTAGATCGCGCCGGCAGCGACGTGTTCCGCGCTGACCTCGAAAAACCGCCTCAACGACGGCCGGTCGTCGCTGCGGCCGAAACCGTCCGTGCCCAGCGTCACCATCTCGCCGGGAATCCAGCGGGACACCAGCTCCGGCACGGCCTTCACGTAATCCGTCGCCGCCACGACGGGACGGTCGTTGTCTGCCAGCACCTGGGCCAGATACGGAATCCGCGGCTCCTGTTCCGGATGAAGCATGTTCCACCGCTCGGCCTGCTGGCAATCACGGTACAGCTCGCTGTAGCTGGTGACGCTCCAGACGTCGGCGGCGACGTGGTGCTCGCCCTCGAGGATCTCCGCCGCCCGCAGGGCCTCGCGCAGAATCATCCCGCTGCCGAACAGGTTCACCCTGCCGGCCGGGTTATCCACGTCGCTCCTGCGATAGCAGTACAGGCCGCGGAGAATGCCCTCGCGCACGCCGTCGCCCGGCATGGCCGGCTGGGGGCGCATCTCGTTGTAGATCGTCAGGTAGTAGATCGCGTCCTCGCCGTCCGCGTACATGCGGCGCATGCCATCCTGGATGATGATGGCGAGCTCGTACGCGAAAGCGGGGTCGTACGCCCGCACCGTCGGGATGACGGGGATCACGAGCTGGCTGTGGCCGTCCTGATGTTGCAGGCCCTCGCCGGTGAGCGTGGTGCGTCCGGCGGTGCCGCCCATCATGAAGCCGCGGCAGCGCATCTCCGACGCCGCCCACATCAGGTCGCCGACCCGCTGAAAGCCGAACATCGAGTAGTAGATGAAGAACGGAATCATGGGGACGCCGAGAGTGGCGTAGGCAGTACCGGCCGCGATGAACGACGCCATGCAGCCGGCTTCGGTGATCCCCTCCTCGAGAATCCGCCCGTCGGTCGCCTCGCGATAGTAGAACAGCGTCTCGCGATCGACGGGCTCGTACTTCTGGCCGATGTGCGAATAGATGCCCGCCTCGCGAAAGAGTGCGTCGAGCCCGAACGTCCGCGCCTCGTCCGGGATGATCGGCACGATCCGCTCGCCGACCTTCTCGTCCTTCAGCAGGTGCGAGAGGATGCGGGCGAACATCATCATGGTCGCGGCGTCGCGGTCGCCGGTCCCCTTCAAAAAGTCGCCGAACGACTCGAGGTCCGGCGTGTCCAACGGCGGGTAGTCCACCACTCGCTGCGGCACGTATCCGCCCAGTGCCTCCCGCCGCTTGCGCACGTAACGAATCTCGTCGCTGTCGTCGGCCGGCCGGTAGAACGGTGCTTCCGCCACGTCCGCGTCGGAGATGGGAATGCCGAACCGGCTGCGGAACTCTTTCAGCTCCTTCTCGTTGAGCTCCTTCTGCTGGTGGGTGACGTTGCGACCCTCGCCGGCTTCGCCCAGGCCGTAGCCCTTGATCGTCTTCGCCAGGATGACCGTCGGTGTGCCCTTGTGCTGGATGGCTGCCCGGTACGCAGCGTAAACCTTGACCGGGTCGTGGCCGCCTCGCCGCATCCGCGAGAGCTCCTCGTCGGTAAGGTCCTTCGCCATTTCCTGCAGCGCCGGGTACTTGCCGAAGAAATGATCGCGGATGTACGCCCCCGATTCGACGGCGTACTTCTGGTAATCGCCGTCCACGCATTCCTCCATCCGGCGTCTCAGCCACCCTTCGGCGTCCGCTACGAGCAGCGGGTCCCAGTCGCTGCCCCAGATGACCTTGATGACGTGCCAGCCCGCGCCGCGGAAGACGGCTTCGAGCTCCTGGATCAGCTTGCCGTTGCCCCGAACCGGTCCGTCGAGCCGCTGGAGATTGCAGTTGACCACGAACGTCAGGTTGTCGAGCCCCTCGCGCGCGGCGATGGCCAGCGAACCGAGCGCCTCGGGCTCGTCGCACTCGCCGTCGCCCAGGAGGCACCAGACGTGCGAGCCGCTGGTATCGAGAATCCCCCTGTCCTGAAGGTACCGATTGAACCGCGCCTGGTAGATCGCCAGGATAGGGGAAAGTCCCATGGAGACGGTAGGAAACTGCCAGAAATCGGGCATGAGCCACGGGTGTGGATAGGAGGGCAGGCCGCGCCCGTCCTGCAACTCCCGCCGGAAGTGCTCGAGGTCTCTGGCGCTGAGCCGACCCTCGACGAATGCACGGGCATACACGCCGGGCGAAGCGTGGCCTTGCAGGTAGACCTGGTCGCCGAGCTGATGCTCGTTTCTCGCGTGGAAGAAGTGGTTGAAGCCCACTTCGAAGAGCGTCGCCGCGGAGGCGTACGTGGACAAATGCCCGCCGATGCCATGCGACTCGCGGTTTGCGCGAACGACCATCGCCATCGCGTTCCAGCGCACAATGCTTTTGATGCGCCGCTCGAGCTCGATATCGCCCGGATACGGAGGTTCGCGCGTCTCGGGAATCGTGTTGACGTATGGCGTACCGACAGGCAAGTCGAAGCTCACGCCGCGATCACGCAGATGTTCCTGAAGCCGACGGATCAACCCCTCCGCAGCCGGCGAGCCTTCGGCCTCCAGCACGTAGTCGAGGGAGTCAAGCCATTCGGCGACCTCGGCTGAGTCTCTCTGCACGTGGACGCGCGTATCGTCGATAGACATGGATTCCGCCTGCTGCCTCGCGGCGTGGTTTCTCACGATGAACTGAATCTCGTGCCGGCGGTCTGCGTCAGACCTCGCCCTTCCAAGCTTTTACCCCGCCCTTCAGAGCCTTAACGTTCTCGTATCCCTTGGCCTCGTACTCGTCCGCCCGACCGGCGGATGTCTTTTCGTGCGGTCAGTTACAGTAGAAGACGATTTCCCGGCTCTTCGGGATCGAGTCCAGCCGGGACACGAACTGCCTCATCGTCAGTGCCTCGTCGACTCCGGTGTCGCGGCACTTTTTTTCATCATCGTAGGCGCACACGAGGAGGGCGTCGTGCGATTCGAAGTCCTCGTGAGCGGTTCTCGCGTCGACTCTTTGAGCCATTTTTACCTCCCTGCCTGGGCATTTCCCTCAAAGCCAAAGCCGCTGACTGCGGCGCTACGTACTGCTGGAATAATGGGATTGGCAGGTGAGGCCGACCTTAATTCAACATGAAATACGTGTAATGCCGTGGCCTGCAGCGCCCTTTCGTACGCCTCAGCCCGAATTAAGGCCTCGCTTAACCGGCCGATGTACGGATTCAACATGGAAAACGAATCCCCAGGAGATAACCGCCGCCGACTGGACGGTCAGGTCGTCCTCGTCACCGGGGCGAGCCGGGGGATAGGCCGGGCGATTGCCGTCCGCTGCGCCGCCGCGGGCGCCAGCGTTGCCCTGACCGCCCGGTCGCAGGACAAGCTGGAGGAGACGGCCGCTCATGTTCGCGATGCGGGCAGCCGGGCGCTGGTCTTACCCGGCGACGTGACCGACTATGGTCAGGTTCGCGCCGTCGTGGCCCGAACCGAATCCGAGCTGGGGGCGATCCACACGCTGGTCAACGACGCGGGGCGCCTTGCCGCGATCGGTCCCACGTGGGAAACCGAGCCTGGAAACTGGTGGCAGGACGTGACGGTGAATCTGCTCGGGGTCTACCACTTCTGCCGCGCGGCCATTCCTGGCATGATCGAGCGCGGCAGCGGACGCGTCATCAACTTCGCGGGAGGCGGGGCAGGCAAGCCCTTCGAGTTCGCCTCGGCCTACGGAAGCAGCAAGGCGGCCATCGTACGCTTCACGGAAACGCTGGCGGCCGAGCTCGAGCAGGTCGAGGCCCCGGTGAAGGTTTTTGCGATCAGTCCCGGCTTCGTCCGCACCGCGATGACCGAGCAGTTCGCGAAAAAGGAACCCGGCCGCAAGTGGATGTCGAGGCTCGTCGAGCGGCTGAAGGCCGGCGACGACGTATCGCCCGAGAATGCCGCCGCGATGGTCGTGGTTCTGGCGTCGGGACTGCTCGACAAGCTGGCCGGACGTTACCTCCGCAGTCCGGAAGACATACAGCAGATCGAGGCGTTGCGGTCCGAGGCGGCCGGGATTGTGGAACAGGAGGAACGCGTACTGCGAATCACGTAGGCCGGCGCCGGCTGACTTCGGCAGCCGAGTGCCTCCTGCTTTCCCGGGGGCAGGCCAGAATGGGAAGAAAGCACCTGAGACCGTGAGGCCTCAGGTGCTTTCCGGAGGGGAAAGAAGCGTCGTCAGCTTCTTCTAGCTTGCTGTTTTTATCGGTCGCCGGCTGTTCGAAAGGCAATCCAAACACCGCCAACGTGCCTCCAGCTTAGCAACTCGCGCGCCGACTGCAATGGGACTTTTTCCTCAAATGGGGAGCCGGATGTAAGAAATCGCAAGGACATCCTGTGGCACTTGAAAGGGTGCCTCGTTTTGTCACTTTTTCGCGAGTGACATAAAGATGACGCTACCAACGGCTGCAACCGGGCCGAGCGGCCAAGGAATACCCAAGATATGTGAAGCTGCGAAGACTGCGTAAGGTTGCGAACGAAACTGGCCTTTGTTTCTTGCGAATACACAAGATGACGCGTTCGACCCGGAGGGAACAGCGGTAGTCTGGCGAGGCAGCCCTACTGCTGATGGGCGAGCCCCCGCCTGCTCGGCGCGAGGATGAAATCGACGAAGCGTCGTCCGGGATCGGTCTTGACCTCTGAAGCGGTTGCCGCGGCGATTTGCCGAATGTTCGTGCCTTCGCGGATCAGCTTGCGATGAAGCATCTTGAGCTCGTTGATCTCGTCCGCGGTGAAGCCGTGACGCCGAAGGCCGACGCGATTGAGCCCGGCGCAGGAGTTGCGTTTGACATACATCATGAACGGCAGGGCGTCCTGGGTGAGCACGGTCGCCCCGCCCACCATGACGTGCTCACCGACGCGAACGAACTGATGCACGACCGCCGAACCGCCGAAGACGGCGTACGGGCCGACGCTGACATGGCCGGCCAGGGCGGTGGCGTTCGTCAAGGTCACGTGATCCGCCACGTCGCAGTTGTGGGCCACGTGCGAATATGCCATCAGCAGGCCGTCGGCGCCGACCGTCGTGGTCGACTCCGGGGTGGTGCCCCGGTGCACCGTCGCCCCCTCGCGCATGACCGTCCGCGGTCCGATCCGGCAGTAGCTCCGCTCGCCGTGGTAGGCATAGTCCTGCGGCGTGCCGCCGATTGCCGCGAATGGGTGTATCGCGCAATCCTCGCCGACCAGCGTGTGCCCCGTGACGTACGCTTGGGCGCCGATCCAGACGCGGTCGCACAGGCGCACGGGGCCTTCGATAACCACGTAGGGACCAATGGTCACGTCTTCGCCGATTTCGGCGCGCTTATCGATGATGGCCGTCGGGTGAATAACCGTCATGGGTGCAGCGCTCCGTGAAGTTCCCCGCGGGCTGCGCGATGGTCGTCCGGCCGGTCTTGGCTCTTCCGCGCCGGGCCGTGCGCAGAGGTTCTAAGGTCCCTGCATTTCTTCCGTGCGGTCTTCATGCCTCCGTCCCATGCAGATACCGCGCTTGCTGCCGGCCAGGATGAAATCGATGAGCCGCCGGCCGGGCTGCGTACGCACTTTGCCGGCCAGCTCCGCCGCCTCCCGGCGAATGTCCGCCGCCCGGCGCAGGAGCTGGCGGTGCAGCATCTTCAATTCGACGATCTCCTCGTCGCGGAAGCCACGCTTGCGAAGTCCGTCGCGGTTCACGCCGAAGCACTGATTCCGCTTGACGTACATCATGAACGGAACGGCATCCTGGGCCAGTCCGGCGGCTCCGCCGATCAGCGTGTGCTCGCCGATCCGCACAAACTGGTGCACCAGCACGCGCCCGCCGAGCACGGCGTAGTCACCCACGTGCACGTGACCGGCCAGGCCCGCGGAGTTGATCATGGTCACGTGATCGCCCACGCTGCAATTGTGGGCGACGTGGGCGTAGGCCATCAGCAGGCAGTCGGCGCCGACCTGTGTGGAGGATTCCGGCGCCGTGCCGCGGTGAATCGTCGCCCCCTCGCGGATGACCGTCCGCGGTCCGATCCGGCAGAAGCTGCGCTCGCCGGTGAACGAATAGTCCTGCGGCGCGCCGCCGATGGCCGCGAAGGGGTGAATCACGCAATCGTCGCCGATCTCGGTATGCCCGCGGATGTGCACGTGCGGCATAAGCGTCACGCGGTTGCCGATGCGCACGGGGCCATCGATGACGACGTAGGGGCCGATCTCGACGTC
>JBECKQ010000475.1:0-20733 GCA_040235375.1 Phycisphaerae bacterium
TAACTGGCCGACGCGCGAGGCGAGCACGATGTACTCTTCCGCGATGACCGGGTCGTACTCGCCGTCCGCGAGCACGGTGCGGAATGAGCTGAGCGCCAGCCCCTCGTCGCCTTCACGCAGCGCGATCTCTCCGATGAGCGCGTGCAGCGCCGGGTCGTTGTCGAAATCGACGAGGCCCTTGTCGAGCAGCGTCATCGCCTCGTCGTCGCGCGACAGCATCACCAGGCACTCCGCCTCCGCCAGCAGGTAGCCGAGCACGGAGTCATCGAGCTTCCTCGCCTGGTGGTAGTACGCCAGGGCCTTCTCCTCATCGCCGAGGCGCTCCTCCACCATGCCGCGAACGAACATGACCTCGGGCTCTTCGGAATCCAGTTGGGCCGCTTTTTCGATCGCCCGTCGCGCCGCGGCGATCTTGCCCTGCTCGAGCCGGCAGCGGGCGAGAAGCGCATACGTGTCCGGGTTCTTCTTGTCCCAGGCAAGGGCCTCTTCCAGCGTGGTGACGGTCTCCTCGACCAGGCCCTTCTCATACTGCTGCCGGGCAAGCTGCAGCTTCACCTGACCGCGTACGCTGCTCCAGTGCTCCTCGGCCTGGGCGCGACGCTGGCTGTGCGTCGTCATGCAGCCGGCGCCGGCGCAGGCGACCGCGGTGAGCATCGTCAGTGCCGCGAGCCGGAGGTCGGACGTGCGGCCGGTCATGTCATCCGTGAACATCGCTGTCCTCCTCAGGCGGGATGGACTCGTCGAGATTTCCTTCTTCGAGCATGTCGGGTGAGATGAAGGGCGGTGCCGGCCGGCCGTACATCGGCTCAACGAGACCCCGCTCGCGCATGATTGCCTGGTAGATGAAGTCGCGCGTCACGGTCCCGTCGTCGGACCATTCACGCTGCTCGCGCAGCTTCTCCTGCAACTGGATGGCCGGAAGCAGACGCGGATTGTTGTGTAGCGACAGGCGGACATGCCACAGCGCGTCGCCATAGTCGCCGGCGGCGTAGTCGTCCAGCGCCGAGTGATACAGCGACTGCGCGAGCCGCTCGCGGCTGAACCACATCATCCCCTTGCGAATGCCCACGCGCAGGCGCTCCATGTCCTGCAGCTCTTCCCAGCTCTGCTTCGCGTACGCGTCGAAGTCCTTCACCACGTGCACGGTCAGAAGAATGATCACCTCCTGCCGTTGCAGAGCGTCGTTGCGGGAACGGAAGAGGTTGCCGAGTACCGGCACGTCGCCGAGCAACGGTATCTGCGAACGCGTGTCACCATCCACCTCGCGGAACAGGCCGCCGATCAGGATCGTCTGGCCGTCCTTGACCACGACATTCGTCGTGACCTCGGTGGTCTGCTCGAACGGCAGGTTCGCGGCGTTCAGGCCGCCGATGCTGTCCTCCGGATGGAGCTCCATCCGTACGTAGCCGTCATCGCCGATGTACGGCCGGAAGATGAGCTGCGTACCCGTTTCGAGGAATTCGACCGTCTGAATGGCCTGCGTTTCCGTCACGGTGGTCGTGATGTACCCGTCGCGCCGCCCGACGATGACCTGCCCCTTCTGCTTGTTCAGCGCCAACACCTTCGGATTCGCCAGCACGATCGTGTCCGTCACCTGCTCGAGGGCCCGGACAAACACGGCCACGTGGTCCTTGATGATGCCGACCTGCACGCCGCCGTCGGGAACGTTGCCCGCAAAGTCGGTGGACACGTTGCTGTTGAACTTCTCGAAGCGGGCCTGCGGCAGTTGGCCGAGGGTCACTTCCTGAATCGCCCGCGACGAGGCCCCGAGCATCTCCAGGTCCACGCCGCCGAGCACCGTGAAGTCCACGCCGAGGGCGTTGTCGTCGTCGAGCTGAGCGCTGAGAATCGTCGCCTCGACAAGAACCTGCCGCGGCCGAACGTCCAGCTTGCGAATGAGCTCCGCGACCGCATCGAGCCGGTCCGGCCGGTCGAACACGACCACGTAATCATTGGTGGACAGGTTGAACCCGCCGCCTTCCTCGGTCGTGCTTGCCAGTCCCGACTTCGACTCGGGCGATACGGTGACCTTGCCAATCTGCGACAGCAGGGGCGTGATCGCCTCCGACACCTCCTTCGCGGGCACGTGGTTGAGCTGGAAGACACGGGTCGTCGGCGGGTTTTCCGAGGCGACGATCTGGGCCAGTTCCTCCTGCGTGTAGACGTAGATGAACTTGCCGACCGCCCGGTACGCCGCGTCGTTCGCGACCAGGATGGCATCGAGCGCCTCCTCGAACGTGACGTTGTGGAGGCTCGCGGTGACCGTGCCGGAGACGGCCGGCGTCGCGATGATGTTGCGATTCGTTTCCATTGACAGAACCCGCAGCACCGTGCTCAGCGGCAGGTCCACAACGTTCAAGGTCACGGTGCCGGAAGGCGTCACCTCGACCTCGGCCTTTTCGATGGGAACGGGCTCGCCTGCGTCCTCCGGTTCGGCGGGTTGTGTCGCCGCGGGCGCGACCGGCGAGGCGGGCGCGGCGGTAGCGCCGCTGATCACATTTTTGAGCAGCTCGCCCATGCTTGCCGCGCCATCCTGGGCGCGGGCCGGCGCGGACCAGGCGGCGGCCATTGCGGCACACGCGATTGCAAGCCACCGACGTTGATCGACCATCGGTTCGTCTCCTTACTGCGGCCCCGAGCCGCACGTTCGCTCCGTCGCCCACTCCTCTCCGCCGGCGATCGACGATCACTCCATGTTGAGCTGGATCGTGTCACGCGGGCCACGCAGCACGGCGTATCGCCTGCCAATCTCCTCGACCACGTAGCCGCCGAGGACGGAACCCCGCTCGACCACCACGCCGGAGATCACGGCGACGTCGGACTGTCCGTCGTCGCCCGTCAACGTGAATTGCAGGACAAGCTGCTCCTGCGGCAACTTCTTACCGTCGTCGTCTGCTGACGGCGCGGCGCCCGGTCGCAACCACTCAAGCTTGAACGGATCGCGAAGAAGCGTTTGCGCGGTCATGGGCCGCGGCGCGCGTCGCGACAGGGCGGTGGCCGCCGGCGCTGCGTCGGTCGGTACGACCGCGATGGGCGGCGTGGTCGCGGCATCCGCGCTGGCGGCGCCCCCCGACAAAAGCCGCACG
This sequence comes from Phycisphaerae bacterium, assembly GCA_040235375.1. Lineage (GTDB taxonomy): Bacteria > Planctomycetota > Phycisphaerae > UBA1845 > UBA1845 > JBECKQ01. The sequence continues at coordinate 3,087 of JBECKQ010000475.1, forward strand.
ACCAGGAAAATCAGCACCGCCAACCCGAGCAGCAGAATCGCCGACTCCACCGGGGATACCCGGAGATTCGCAATCAACGCCGCTCGCATGCGGTGTTCGCCGGCAGCCAACGTGCTGCTCCTATGAACGCCGGTAGTACACGTGTACGGTCAATGACGCCGCCAGCTCCGCTCCGGCCCCCTCCATTGAACCGAGTTCGAGCCGCTGCACTCTCACGATGCGCGGCAGGGACTCAATCTGCCGAAGAAAGCCGTATATCCCGGCGAGGTCACCTCGAAAGTTCATCTCGATCGGATGGCAGTTCAGGTTTGCGCCCTCCACGACGTCGGACGGAACGACGTTCATCTCTCCGAGGCCCGACTGCCGGGCGATCTGGTCGATGTTTTCGAGGAAGTCACCGAGCTCGTCCTGCGGCGGAATCGCCCTGTCGAATCCCGCCTGCCGCGCAGCCGATCGCTGAACGGCGTCGTATAGCTGCGCCGCGCCGGCCAGCTTGGTCTGCTGGCTGGCGAGCTCCGACTTCAATTGCAGCGTTTCATCCCGCAGCCGTTTCGTCTGCCGGGATTGCGGCAGATACACACCCAGCGTGAAGACGACCGCGACCGCGATCGTCGCCAACGTCACCAGGTGTTGTCTTACCGCTGCTCTCATCCGGTTCTCACTCGAACTCCGGCATCGTGCAGAGCACTTGAAACTCGACGATCGGCTGGTCCAGGTACGTTTCCGGGCGCTGGAACCGCAGCGTCACGTTGTCAAAGAGCTCGGAGTCGGCCAGCCGGCGAACAAACGTGGCAATCTCCGCGCCGCTCGATGCCCAGCCGACCATGTCCAGTTGATTGACCCCTTTCGTCGCCTGCGGATCGGCCTGCTTTTCTTCTCTCTTGTCTTTCGCCTCCGCGCGTTGGATTCGCAATGTCCGGCGCAGGGCGAGCGTGCGCAGACTCAGCGTCCGCGGCATAAGGTGAGACAGTTCGGCAAGCACGTGATTCACCTTGACGCCGCCATCGGCCTCTGCGAGCAAATCCGCCTGACGCTTCAGTGCCGCCTCCTGCTCCTCCAGCGTTTGAATGCGGGCGTCTACAGCGGCTTGGGCGTCAAGACTGACCTGCAAGCTCTCCACCGCCGACGACGCCGCACTGGTCCGCCCCGTCCACTCGAACGCCGAGCCGAGCAGCAGTATGCAGATGACGGTAATTCCGAGCGTACGCAGCCGGGCTGACCTCCGCTCTGCAAGCGAAGAAACATACCAGGCGGGCCTGAAATCAATCGCTTTCATCAAGCCACCTTGGCCTCGCCTTGCCCCTCCACCACATCTCTCAACGCCAGGCCAATCGCGGTGTTCCACTCACAGAGCTCGCCACCTGCGGCGAGCTTGCCCAGCGGCCCCACTTCCACCCCGCGAAACGCCCCGCCGACGACCATGGGCAGTTGCACGGTATCCGACAGCCACTCGCGAACGTCACTCCATCCGGCCTCACTTCCGCCGCACGCAACCTGCTCGGGCCGCGCGCCACGGAACGTGACGGCGTAGTAGCGCAGGCACAGCCCGATCTCCTTGCCGAGCTGCTGCAACGGCGGCCTGATCGCCTCCACTACGTCGAACCGGTGGGCCTCGACTGCGGAGCTCGATTCGCCGGCCAGGCATCGGCGCCGCAGCGTCGCAGCGTTGTTCAACTCGATCGACAGCTTCGTCGCCACGGCCTCGTCCAGCGCGTCGCCACCGACGGGACACGTCTTGAAAAACACGATCTCGCTTCCGCGAGTGATGATCACGCGCGATCCGCGCGCCCCCAGATCGACGAAGGCGTTGGTCTGTTGTGCGTCGCTTGCCCGGCGAAGGAACCGTTCATATGGCCGGAAAAACGCGTTCGCCGGCGGCTCGATGGCCGTCACCTTCAACCCCGCGTCGGTAAGCAGCCGCAGGCGTGCGTCGATTGAGGACGTGCTGGCGGCGAGCAGGATTACTTCCTGCTGACTCCCCCCCTCGCCGCCGACCCGTCCCGCGGGGAGGAATCGCGTCACGGTCTCACCGCCCGTCGAGCCGAAGCGCTCGCCCACCTCGAATTCGACCGCGGCGGCCAACTCCGCCTCCGGCATCGTGGGAAGACGCATGTTCTTGACGTCCAGGTCGGCCGAGGCCAGGCAGGTGACCGCCGCGCGACCCGAGAAATCCTTGCCGGCCAGCATCGAGGCCAGCTTGGAGCCGAGCACCGCGGCGTCCGTCCCCGAGCCGGGCTCCACAGGTCGGCTACGGGCGGCGGTCACTTGAAAGGATCCCCCGCGGCCGCATCGCCGGACCTGTAATACGCGCAGAGCGCGCGCACCAAAGTCGATGGCAATGGGCCCGACCTGATCTGTCTTCCAGCGCACCGGCGACTTCTCCACCAGTAAGGTGCGTCACCGCGACCCACGTTCAGTCGGGATTGACGCGGTGCACCCGCTCCACACACTTCGTCTTATCGGTACCGTCGATTTCGACCTTAAAAGTGTGGGTTTGCAGGATTTTGATCATCTGCTCGAGCAGTTCGTTCGTTCGGTGCGTCTCGTCGAGCAGCTTCAGACGCTGGGCGCCGGCGTCCGGTATCTGGCCGTAGGCCCGCGGTGTTTCCGCTGACGGCCCGACCCAGACGCGGACACATGTCGCCACGATCAAGCAGCCGATGAGAACGCGCAGGGCTTTGCCAAGCAGATCTCCGGGTCTGGGCATGGCCGTTCCTCCGTGAAAGCCAAGGTTGGCGAGATTCGACAATGTCGGCACCGCCGGCGAGCGACGCAGCCGTTTGTGGGGACCGCCTCATCCGGCCGGCCGGCAAGCGCAAACCAGCCGCTTTCAGACGTCGTCCGCTGAGACAGCAGCGCACGTTCGAAAGCGGCTGTTCGTCTGCCCGTTCGGCGCCGCCGGCGCCAAACCTCTAGAGTGCCCGGTGAGTGGCGCTGTCGTTCGCGCGGAATTCGCCCGTGTCTTCGTTGTAGTACCAGCCCTTCCCTGCACCCGCCGCCTCGTCGGTGACGGTGTTAACGTTCGTGAACGGGTTGGTCGGTACGGTCATCAGGTACGGGCCGAAGTCCGTGCCCGCGGCGCCGTCGGCGTCCGTCCCCGCCGTCATCTGAGCGGTAAAGCTCGCCAGTGTCGGGTAGCTGCTGTTGTGCTGAAGCTTATAGAGCTCCAGTTGTGCGCGGATGCTCTGCAAGTTGGTCTTCAAGGCGCTGGTGTTTGCGTCATCCGAGGCCGACGAGAACTGCGGGACGACGATCGCCGCGAGAATGCCCAGCACGATCACGACGATGAGGACCTCTACAAGCGTGAAGGCCCGACGCAGGTGGTTCGGTGCGAACATGACGCTCAACTCCTCTGGCTCAAAAAGCGGTCCCAAGCCGGCACGGCCGGCGCGCTCCGCTCCGGCTCGACAACTCGCGTTGCCCGGCTTTCCCCCCGTATCGGACGTGTTCAGCGGTAACTTAATCGTGAAATCGGACGATATGTTCGGCGATTGACCGTGCAACCGCAACGCTTGATCAGCCGCCCTTTTTTCGGACGTTCACGCGCTTATCGCAGTGCCTCGCGGCTCTCAGCGGCCTGCCCCTGGCCTGTACCGGCGTCCAGCCGGGCGATCCGCCTCTGCCAGCGGCGCGCTTCGCGACGCCGGCCTGTCTTCGCCATCAGCTCCGCCCACAGCATCGCCGCCTCGACGTGCTCGTCATTCAGGCTTCTCGACACCAGCAGGCTCTGTCGCGCCTCATGCCAGTCGCCATTATCGATGGCCCAGCGCGCCCGCTCCACGAGCGTCTGCATCTCCTCGGCGATCTGCGGAGAAGTCACGAGCCGCAGTCGCTGCACGAGCAATGCCTGCGCCCCGAGCCACGTTCCCCCTACGCCGGCAGCCGCCACCACCTGGAGAAGTCGGGGAATGTCCTCGGGCACGATCCACCAACCGAAGATGGCAATCTGGGCGAACACGCCGAACAGGAGTGCCAACGCCAGCCCCAGCCACTCGCGACGGACGATCACCAGTCCCGCGCCGGGAATGACCACGTTCAGCACGATCGCCCACCGCTGACGTCTTCGCGACACACGCACCTCTTCTTGCGGTTTGACCAACTCCGCTGTTACCATCTTGCCCGGAGGTGGACCCGATGAAAAGCCTGCTGACCTTTGCTTCCCTCGCGATGCTCGTCTTTGCCGGCTGCAACGCCGCTGGCCCGAACCGCACGAGCTACAGCTATCTTCGCCTGCCTGACACGTCGAGAGCCCAGGCGTTCGCGGCCGCCGAACAGGCCATGAGCGAACGGTTCCGCATCGCCCGCGAGGACTCGGTGGCCGGGATCATCACCGCTGTTTCCGACCCGCTTCCCACGGAGCAGAGCCACCGGCTGCGCGACGTCGTGGGGCTCGCTCCCACCCAGCGCCGTGCGGCCACGGCGCAAGTCATGAGCGCCGCCAGCGGCGCCGAGGTCTGGTGCCGCGTCGTCATCGAGCGGTACGAAACGGAAGACCGCTACCTCTTCGACCAGGACCGGCGCGGCACCGACGTGCCCAACGAGACGGCTGCCGATCGGGGCGGCGCCACGACCCCAGAGCAAAACGCCCTCTGGCAGGTCGAACGCCGCGACCGCGTCACCGAGAGGTCCATCCTGCGATCCGTCGAGGAGCTCGTCAAACGCCCCTCGGCCGAACCACCGCCGACAAACGCCGAGTCCGAGGCGCGACAGTAAAAGAGCGGATAAAACATCAATCACGCATAGGCCTCGCCGCCGGGATCTTCGGCGGCACCAGATCCCCAACGCCAGTCGAGGGCGCAGGCATGGCCACTCAACATTCGCCGCACGGCGCGATATGATCCCGCCATGCCTGAGCTTCCCGAAGCGGAGAACATGGCTCGGCGACTCGCGTCGCTGCTGGACGGGGCATCTTTCGCGCGTGTCACGCACCTGCGCCGCGACATACTGCGCGACGGAAGATCCATACCGCGCTGGCTGGCGGGCGCCGTGGTGCAAGGCGTCGAGCGGAGCGGCAAGCGCGTCGTGATCCGCCTGACCGGCGGCCGGAGCATGATGATCTCTCTCGGTATGACCGGCCGCCTCGACGTGCGGCCGGCCACTGATGCACTTCCACCGCACACGCACCTGCGCATCACACTCTCCGACAGTCGCGGCGAATTGCGCTTCACCGACTATCGACGCTTCGGCCGTATCCGCTTCTTCAACGGCTCGAACGGTGGTACGTCTCCCACGGCTTTCACCGACGTTGGCATCGAGCCGCTGAAGATGACGCTGCGGCAGTTTCGCGATATCCTTCGCCGGCGACGCCAGATCAAAGCCCTGCTGATGGATCAGCGCGCCATCGCCGGACTGGGCAATATCTACTGCGATGAGTCTCTGCACCGCGCCGGCATTCACCCGCGGTGCATCGCGGCCGACATCGAGCCGGCACGAGTCGCCAGGCTCTGCCGGTCGATCAAATCCATCCTCCGCGCTGCCATCCGCGCCGGCGGCACGACGATCATCAACTACCAGCATCCCGACGGACCGGGGACGTTCCAACGTCGACTCGTGGTGTACGGCCGCGCGACCGAACCTTGCACGCGATGCCGGACGCCGATCGAACGCATCGTCACCGCCGGCAGATCCACCCACTTCTGCCCTTCATGCCAACCTGCACCGTTCGACTGATCGTCTGTTTCTTTGAGGCATTCGGAGGGACTATTGCCCGGCAGGCCAGCTGACAATTGTCCGACCTTCCTGGAGAACGAACGCGCCGTCGCAGAGAACGGCCTGTTCGAGGTGATCGAAGAAGCCAAGATCTCTGGTTTCGGCGTCGCCGTCGCCCGATGGACCACGGCCGTACACGTAGAGCCTCCGCGGCATCTGGAGGTCACGGTTCTGCCCGCGAAGACCGACCGTGCGATGACGAGCGACGAACCACTCATCGAAATACGGCGTCTCGTGCAGTTCCTTCTGCTGCACGAATTCGCCGGTTGTCGCGTTCAACACCGTGCAGCCGTCCGGACGGACGGCGAGTAATTCGTCGTCGGCCAGCTCGAGCCGCATCGCGCCGACCGATCGGTCGGCGGTCGGTTCGGAGATCCATATCGGACGCCCGTCGAAAAGCCGTAGCTTCGCCACGCGCCGGCCGTCCGGCGACACGTAAATGCCGTCAAGACCCACGATCACGCTGTAGGTCTGCACCGGCTGAGACTCGACGTGCGTCCACACCATTCGCCGCTCCGGTGGCGAGTACGCGTACAACCCTCGCGAGGTCACGGCCATCACGATGTCGTCGGTACGCACGAAGACCCGCTCGATCGGTACGTCGAGTTGGAACGCGCCGAGTGATTCGCCGGACTGCCGGTCGAGGACAACGCACCGGCCCCCCTCGTCCGCCGGCGCAGGAAACGCTACGTAGCCGTCGCCGATCGCCGGCGGGCCGCTGGGAGCGGTCGCCAGCTTCCGCGACCACGCTTGCTCGCCAGTCGCGATGTCGATGGAGACGACCTCGCCGCTGTCGCGGAAGCCGACGACGTTTCTGCAATCCACCACGTGATACCGCCAGTGGGCAAAGTCCTCGTGATCCGCGTTGGGAGAGTCCGCTGCCTCGGGATACGTGCCGACGGTCCACATGCGATCGCCGGACCGCACGTCGAGGGCGCAGATTTCGTACAGCGTCGCCACGACAACGCGCTGCGTATCAACCGACAGGATTTCCGGCTTCGTGCGGCACCTCGCGGGCTGCTTCCACGCGGGCTCATTGGTTGCGGCGTGAAACGCCGTCAATCCGTCGGCGCCATAGATGAAATAGAGAGACCGATTCGAGGTCGGCGCGGTCGTGGCCGGCAATCCAAGCAGCAGGTCGCCTTGCGCGAGCGGACGCTCGTAACGCTTCGACAGCGGTAGTGAGAAGGCAGGCAGTTCCGTGCACAAACTCGCCGGCGATGACGCCGCGCTCTTCACCAGCCGGGCCTGCGATTCATTCAGCCGGGCATCGGCGAGGGCCACCCACTGAGCCGCAGTATCTGACCTGCCCGCCGCCGAGTAGCACTCGACGATTCGTGCGAGCAGATCGCCGGGCGACAGACCCGTTCCCGAACTCTTCTGTTCGACGTATGCGCGCTGGTACGTGCGAGCCGCCTCGATGAACCGGCGCCGCCTGCGCAGCAGATCGCCGATCGCCACGCGCCCCTGGCCCGCAGCAGTGGAGTTTGGAAACATGGCACACAAGTCTCGCAGAATTGGGACATCACCCCTCGCCTGCGCCTCCTTCACCCGGGCCGTGGCTGCTTCGTCCTGCCGGCGATAGACGTCGCGGCCGCGCGCGGCGATCAGTTCGGCGATGCGCGCGGCCGCCACATCACCAACCGTCGCGTTCGGCTGAACGTCACCTGCCTCCGCCGGCAGCGTGCGTACCGCGGCATCGGAGAGAAGCCCCTGGTACAGATCCACGGCGTCGGATGCGCGACCGGCGCTCTCGTAGAGCGCGGCAAGCGGCAAACGATATGCCGGCTGGTCCGCCGGCCTCGACGCCCAGCGGCCGGCCAGCTCGTAAAGCTCGATCTGCTGCCCATGTTCGTTCAATCCTCCGGCGAACCGGAGGGCATCGGAAAACACGCGCGAGCGCAGCGCAGGATCGCCCGCCGCGCCGATACTCGTCGACCGCTCAACGGCTTCCTTCAGCGCCTCGACGGCCGTATCCGGTTCGCCGCTGCGGTAGGCTACTTCCGCAAGATCGAACGCTGGGCGGGGATCCCAGGAGTTTGCCTTCAGTTGTTCCCGCAGCCGCCGCCACAATTCGTCGCGATCTTCATACGCGGTGACGTGATCCGCACCGACGGCGACGAGTCGAGTCCCGGCGGGACAGAGGTTGCCGCCCGCCTTTGGTCCCGGCCACGGCTCGTCGCGGCGCGAGCCCGTTGAACGATCGAACGTGCAAAGGCAAGCGACCGTCGGAATCAGCACCGCATCCTTCGTCAGTAGCCCTCGACCGTACAGTTCGTCACCCGTTGGCAGATCGCTGAACCACGCGACCTTCATGTCGCGCAGGTCGAAGGCGAACACTCGTTCGCCGACGCCATATACGCGATCATCGACCACGCCGATGATCGATTCCGCGTTGCCGAGTTCCTCGCAGTCAATCTCTCGCTCGGTGCCGCCGGTATGCCTGTTGAGAACGATCAGCCGATCGACGTCGGTCGGCAGGCAGACCAGCCGGTCGCCGGCGACAATCGTCGCGTTGTAGCGCCAGGCGCTCCCGCCCTCCTGCATGCTGATCCGGGTATGGTCCGCGTCCTGCGCGTACGTTCGCAGCCAACACACGGCGCCGGTGTGTGACTCGATTGCGGCGATGGTGCCCAGGTTTGTGCAGAGGTAAGCGATCCCGCCGCGGCTCGCGGGAATGCACATCGTCGCTTGCCGGAATCCGAACCCACCGGTGGAAGCGCTGCCCAGGTGCGTGCGCGAAAGCAGCCTCCCCGTTGACGCATCCAACCGATCAAGGAAGCAACCCTCGAAACCGAACGCCCGATGACGCCGCTCCACCGCCAGAACCGTGCCGCCCACCACAAGAGGCGCCCCGTCAAACTCGACGCGCGCGAATCGAACACCGGCCTCGTCGCCTTCTCGTCGCCATATCTCGCGACCGGTCACAGCGTCGAGGCAGACGATCGCCGAGATGCTCTGTTCGGCCGCCATGCTGTCATTGGGCATCAGACCGCCGCCGAAGCACGCGTACAGCCGGCCGGATTCATACGTCGGCCCGTACCACGGGGCCACGCTCATGTCGCTTGCGTGAGTCGCCAGGCGAGCAACTGTCGGACATTCATAGCGCCACAGCAGCGCCCCAGTCTCGGCATCGATCGCCCAGGCCTGCACGCTGTCCTGCACGAACACCCGCCCCTCGCCGTACGCCGGAAATAGGCCCAGAACCTGGCCCGGCCCCTTGTCGCGGCCGAACAGGTCGGCCTTATGCACGATCGGCGTCGGCGACTCAGGGCCGAACTCGTTGAACCGCCACAGCGCCGCTAACTCGCCGAGACTGACGTCCGCAACGCCATCGCGCTGACGGCCTCCGGCGAACGTAGGCCAGTCATCGACGCCGCCGGCTTCCACCGGGGCGAACGTCGAACGCAACTGCTCGACGATCTCGCGCGCCGGCCGGCGTTCGCCGAGCCACTGCAGCTCCACTTCGCTCGCGCGGCCGGCGGCAAGGTAGGCGTCCGCCTTCGCGCGATCGCCTGCGAGCGTACAGACCAACGCCAGCTTCGCGCGCAGCTCATCCGCGAGCCGCTCCTTGTCCGGATGCTCGTCGAGCAGCAGTTGATACACGCGCCGCGCCAACTCGAACTCGCCGTCCTCGATGGCCAGTTGGCCGACCGAATCGCCCAGTTCGTAGCCGTGCGAGCTGGCGAAGAACCTGTTGAATCCTTCGAGCAGAGTGCCGATCGAATGGTCCTGCACACCCTTGGCAAGCACGTCGGCGCCAAGCGGATCGACGACGCGGCGGTATGAGACGACACCGTTGGCCGGCCACGCACTGACCATCTTGCGGACGGTTTCCGTGACCGTCTCGAAGTACCCCGGCGAAACCTCAACCAGCTTGTCGCCGTCGGCGGCGCACGCCTCATCAAGCAGACCCGCCGCGTCGAGCCACCGGCCGGCCTCCACCAGACGCTGCGCCTTGGCTAGTTTCTGCGCGGCTTCGAAGCTGGTATCCAGATGAACGTTGGCGGGGTTGCGGGCGGTCGCGACCCCCGGCTCTTCGGCACGGACCGCATCTCCATCCTGCTGGGCCAAAGCAGGAGCCGCCATCCATACCGCAACCACCGCGCCGACAAGCAGATGACTGGATTGCCTCGTTCGCATCACAGCAGGGTCCCGGCGCGGGCCGCGAATCTGCCGTCGAGCCGGCTGTCTTGCCGCGGCGACGGCGTCAGCGGAGAGGGGCGGAGAAGTACCGGCCGATCAATGGTTCGAGCCGGTGGACGACATCACCGTCCACCTTCTTCTTATCCGACCAGATGGCCAGTTCAAGCGCTCGCCCGCACGGGCAAGGCGGCAGCTCTTCGCCAGCCAGCCTGTGAATCGCCGCCTCGATCAGCTTGGCGGCCTCGACCGTCGCTCGGTTCAGGTTCTTCATGATCTGCTGCAAGAGGGCGTTCTTGTCGCCTTCCGGCTCCGGTTCACGCCAGCAGTCGTAATCGGTGACCAGCGCAATAAGTGCGTAACACATCTCCGCCTCGCGGGCCAGCTTCGCCTCGGGCATGCAGGTCATACCGATCAGGTCGCCGCCCCACTGCCGGTGCATGTGCGACTCCGCGCGGGAGGAGAATTGCGGCCCTTCCATCACCACGTACGTGCCCTTGCCGTGGACCGCGGTCTCCACCTCTTCCCCGCTGGAGATGAGCAGTTGTCGCAGAGCGCCGCAGAAGGGCTCGGCCATCTCGACGTGGGCGACAACGCCCTCGTCGAAGAATGTGCTCACCCGGCGAGAAGTCTTGTCGATCACCTGGTCGCAGATCACCAGCTCTCCCGGCTCGAAATCCCCCCGCAGACTGCCGACGGCGCCGCTCGCGATCACGCGCGTCACACCGAGCTGCTTGAGCGCAAAGATATTCGCTCGATAGGGAACCGCGGTGGGATTGAGATGATGCCCTTCGCCGTGGCGGTTGAGGAAGATGACGTCGACGCCGTGCCAGTTAACGCGGAGCAGCGGGCCGCTTGGCCGGCCGAAGGGCGTCTCCATGGAGATCCGCACCGCGTCGTGCTGCTGGGCTAGATGCTCGCCAAGACCGGTGCCGCCGACCACGCCGATCAGGGGCTTTCCCACGCCGATCCTCCTTGTTCGGGTTTCAAGCCGTCATCAAGGCCGCCAGCCGCGAGACGATCCGCGACATGGTCGCCACCGTCCGCCTCAGCTCATCCTCGGTCGTGAATCGCGACAAGCTGAAGCGAATCGAGCCGTGGGCGAACTCGGGGTCCACGCTCATCGCCTGCAAGACGTGTGAGGGCTCCAGCGAACCGCTGCTGCACGCCGAACCGGCGGACGCGCAGATTCCCGCCTCGCTCAGCATCAGCAGGATAGCCTCCGCCTGCAATCCGCGAAACCCGATGTTCGTCGTATTGGCGACGCGCGGCGCGGCCGCACCGTTCACGCGGGCAATCGGAATCGCCGCACACAAATCCCGCTCGAACTGATCCCGCATCCGCCGGATGCGCTCCTGTTCATCAGCCGCCCGGCCGAGCAGCGCCTCCGCCGCGACGCCCATGCCCACGATCGCGGGTACGTTCTCCGTCCCCGCCCGCAGGCCGGACTCCTGCTGCCCGCCAAACACCAGCGGGCGTAGCTTGGTACGCTTGCGAACGTACAGTGCTCCGACCCCCTTCGACCCGTGGAACTTGTGCGCCGACATGCTCAGCAAGTGCAGCGATTCCGCCGCAGACCCGGAGCCGACGTCGATCGGTATTCGCCCGACGCCCTGCACCGCGTCCACGTGTACGGGCACGTCATGATCCGACGCAACGCGAAACACCGACTCGGTATTAAAGACGACGCCGGTCTCATTGTTCACCAGCATGACGGACACCAGCGCGGTATCGTCCGTCACCTTCGACGCCAGCTCGTCGATGTTCAGCCGGCCATCGCCATCCACGCCGATCTCGTCCACGCGATATCCCTCGCGAACAAGCTGCTGGCACAGCCGGCGAACGGCGCTGTGCTCGACGGCCGACGTGACGACCTGCCGCCGATCCGTCCGATACGAGACCAGTCCGCGGATCGCCAGATTGATGCTCTCCGTCCCCCCGCTCGTGAAGATGATTTCCTTGGCGTCCGCATTGATCAGACGCCCCACCTGAGCCCGCGCACATTCCACCAGGTGGCGGGCTCGCTGCCCGAACTGGTGGACGCTCGAAGGATTGGCGTACAGCTCCGCGGCCGCCCCCTGTGCGTCAAGAACCTCCTCCAGCGGCCGTGTGGTCGCGTTGTTGTCGAGATAGATAAGTTCCGACATCTTCGCATTGTAGAAACAGGCCGTCTCCGCCGCCATTGACCGAGGCCCCAGCGGGGCGTCGCTTTCCAGCCCTCCACCGGGCCGCTAGAATCAGCCTGCGGTGGCGCGGGTGCTGCAATGTCGCTGACGGCGGGCAGATTCTTGACAGGGGCGCATCCGGCCGATCTTCCGCCGGGGCAATTGTCGGGCCGGGCAAGGGACAGCCGCCGCTGAAACAGCGCCCGCGAGGTCGTGCGTTACATTTCACAGAGAGCAAACTCGGCTCATGCAAGTCCGCAGACTGCTACGCTCAATCGCCCTGGCTGCCGTGTCGCTGGCCGTCGTCGGCGTATTGTTTGTCGCGTATCAACGCGGCCAGGGAGATCGCAGCGCCGCTGGCACCCTGGCGAAGGAATCTGCCGCGTCGACCTCGTCGGCAGGCGCCCTTCCGCCTCCATCGCCTCCGATGTCCACCTCTACGCCGACCCCGAAGGCGACCATCAGCTTCGGCCCCACCGATGCCGACGTGCGGGGCGGCGACGCAGCGAACTTCATCGACTACGACCCGCAGGGGCGGCCGAAGCTCCAGTTCCGTTTCAAGGACTGGGCGCCCATTGACGCGCGCAGCAATACGTACCACGTGACGCAGCCGATCATTCGCATCCGTACGAAGGACGGCCGCCTCGTCGAAATCACCGCCGACGGGGGCACCATCGTCGCCGCCGGATCAGGCGGCAGCAGCGGCGTCAACGTCAAGAGTGGCAAGCTCGAAGGCACGGTTCACGTTGCCGTCGATCGGCTCACCGACCAGGAGCGAGAAGAGCTGACACCCGAAGAGCAGCAGTCGCCCGACCCCGACCATTACATCAACCTCACGATGGATACACTGGCGTTCGACCTCGAATTCGCACGCATCGAAACGGATGGCCGGTTTCGCATCGATGCTGCGGAGGCCACGATCGACGGCCAGGGGTTGCTCGTACGCTACAACGAGCTCGATAGCCGCATCGAAAAGCTCGTCGTTCGCCAGGGCGGCATGGTCGAGGTCCGCGGCCCCAGCCAGCTCCGGATCGGCATGCCCGGCGCCACGCCGCCGGCGCCGGCCAACCACGCGAAGGCCCCACCGATCGCGCCGAAAGCAACGCCCAGCCCCACGCCGACTCCCGACGCGGACACCGACGTCCCCGTCGTCGCACTCGAAGAGAAGAATGCTCGCAAACCGCGGCCGGTCGACGTCTACACGGCCGTCATCACCGGCAACGTCCACTTCGCCCAGTTCATCAATGGCGAGGCGGCACGGCAGTTGGACGCCGATGAGCTCTCCGTCCTCTTCGACTTCGGCCAGAAGCAACGGACGATGGCGGCGAAGACAATTCCCGGCGCAAAGCGGTCGACGCCCCAGGACGACGAGGCCGAATCGGCACAACAGCCGACCTCGCAGCAGCAGCCGGTCGTCGACGAGCGCATGCGCCTCACCTGGACCGGCCCGCTCACCGTTCAGTCCGAGCGCCCCACTGATCAGTTGCCCGGCGCTGACACGCACCGGCGGATCCACGTGACGGCCACCGGCGCCCCCGTCGTGGCCACCGAGCCCGACCGCCGCGTCGAGTGCGACCGGCTCGTATACCAGGACGAGACGGGAACCGTCCGCCTCTTCGGGGCGGACCGGCCGGCTGTGGTCAGCGACGGTCGCCTTGGCCGCCTGGAAGCGACACGCGTCGAGCTCGAGCCCGGCAGCAGCCATGCGGTCGCATACGGGCCGAACGGTCACTTGATCGCCAGCCGGGCGCCGGATGTCGCCTCCGTATCGAAATCAACCGGGTGGTCCTTACAGCAGACCCTCTCGCCGTCACGACAGCCGGCGGAGCAGCCGCTCGACATCCGTTTTCAGGACAAGGCCGTGGCGGTCTTCGAAACCAAGCCGGCGGGCGACTCGCCCAACCCGCAGCGCGATGAGGCCTTACAGTCCGATCGCACTTTGCGGCAGGCCGTCTTCAGCGGGCAGGTCGCTATGACCAACGGCGACAATCGCATCCAGTGCGAATCGCTGACCGTCGATTTCGAAACAAGCGCCGACGGCAGGCTTCAACCGACACGAGCGGATGCGCGCGGCGACGTCTTCGTCTCCCAGGCCGGCCGCTATGTCTCCGCTCGGGATAATGTCACCGTCGATTTCGGCACGTTCGAGGTCAATCGGCCACCGTTCGACCTCGCCAAGGCCAGACTGGAGGCGGCACGACGCGGGCAGGACCCCAGCACCATCAACTGGGAGAAGATTCGACACGAATACGAGGCCAAGAAGGAGTACCGCCCCGGTCTCGACCGCATCCAGGCCTCCGGCAATGTCGAAGTGCGCGACCCGGGCCAGGGCGTCGATATCAACGCCTCCTCGCTGGACTGTACCTTCGCCGACGGCCGCCGGCTCCAGTCCGGCATCGTTACGCCACGCGACGGCCAGCGGGCCTACGTCGCCTTGGGCGACTTCTCGATCGCCGCTGACTCATCCATCCCCTTCGACCTTGTCCGGCAGCAAGCCGACGTCGAGGGCTCCGGCCGGATGACGTTCCTCACGCACAAAGACCTCGACGGTAAGGATCTGAAAGATCCGACGCTCATCAGCATCGACTGGAAGAAACGAATGGCGTTCGCCGGGGCCAAGAACCAGGCGCTCTTCACTGGCAACGTCCACGTGCAGTCCGGCCACAGCACGTACGACTGCGCATCGCTCCGCGTTGATTTCAAGGACCTGCCCAAGCCCCCCGAGCCGCCGCCGACACCCCCCGACGACACGACCGACTCTCAGTGGTGGATCTTCACGCCGCTCGCGGAAGGCGATGAGCAAACGACGCAAAGCAACTCACTGACCCTCGCCGCCCCCACCATCGGCAAGGAACCAACGTTCATCTATGCCACGGGCAGCGTGGTCGCCGTGACCGCCATGCTGGCGCCGAAGACGGAAAAGCTAGAGAGCCGGGCCCGCATGAGCGGGCAGACCATGGCCGTCGATCTTCAAACCAAGAAGCTCCAGATCGAAGGCGCCGGTACCCTGCTCATCGAAGACTATCGGGCCGCGGTCCATCCGCAGGCCGCGCAGCCGGCCAAACGCAAGTCTGACCGCCTGACACCGTTCGGTCGCCTCGCCGGCAACGAACCTTCGCAGACGTTCGTGCAGTGGCAGCGCGGAATGGACTATCGCTACGATCTGAACGTCGCCCGCTTCTCGGGCGATGTCACGCTGAAGCACCTCGGCGGATCAAAGATGATCCACGCCAGCGACATCGTTGGAGCCTCAGCGTCCGCAGCCGCTGCGCCCGGAAGGGAGGCGTCCTTGAGCTGCGACGCCCTCGTTGTCAGCTTTGTTCGCGCCGAGGGGGATGATTCACGTTCCGGGCGCATGAGCGGATACGACGTGGACGCATTCTCCGCAACTGGCGGGGTGCACTTCGAAGACTCCGGAATATCCGCAATTGCTCTCCAGGTTACCTACAACCGCGAAGAGAATCTTCTCCAGATTCTCGGCACGGAAGACGAGCCCGCCCAGCTCTTCGATCAGCGGACCGGATACAGCACACTCCGCGGTCCGCGCTTCGACTGGAATCGCAAGACCAATCGCATTAGCGCGCCGCGGCTGGCAGGTAGCGTACGCTAGACCCTCTGAAAACAATCGCATGCCGCCGCGCGGTGAACATCTCCGGCACCGGGTTGAATTTGTTCGCCGCTTTCTTGCTCACTGCTTGCCTTCGTACTTCTCGCCGGAATAATCCTATGCGGTGGTCAAGTGCGCAGGGCGAAGTCTGTCAGGATACGTATTCGCCCATTACGTAGTACGCGACTCGAGAATACAGAAGCATCTCAGCCTGATGTCCAACGCTTCAGGCGCGACGTGGTTTGAGACAGGATTGCTTTCCGGGGGTTACCAGCGGAGTCGGCGCGTTTCGGCATCACTCTCCAACACTGCTCCATCGTATTCACGCTGACTCCCCATCCGGCTCCGCGAAGGAAAGAAGCTGCGGCGGCCATCCAGCCAGACGATACGAGGTAAAGCCGCGCGCATCCGGCCTTGTGGGGGAAATCCAGCCGGGCAACAGGGGACAGCAGATCGTACTCAGCCGGTCGTGTTTTCCGGCGGGGTAAGGGGCCGGACAGTGAGCGGCGCGCATTCAGTCCGCGCGCCGCTCACGTGTCCGTGTTCGGTTTCAACTGCCTTCCTGTCGGCGGCCCATCAGGATCACGTCATTCAACGATCCGCTTCGAAAGCCGCGCGGATCGACTTCCACCGACGCGAATCCCAACGCGCGAAACTCGTCCGTGATCTGCGCGATGTTCTCGCGGAGCGATACTCTCGCGACGAACTCCGCGGGAACCTCGATACGGGCGAGGTCACCGTAGTGCCGTACGCGGCACTCGCGAACGCCGAACTGCGCCTTTAGAAACGCCTCCGCACGCTCGACCATCCGCAGCTTCTCCGGCGTGACTTCGTGGCCGTAAGGAATGCGGCTCGACAGGCACGGGCTCGCCGGCTTGTCGTACGTTCGCAAGCCCATCTCCCGCGACAGCGCGCGAATGTCCTCCTTCGTCAGGCCCGCCTCCGCGGCCGGCGCGATCACCTCGTGCTCCGTGGCCGCCTGCAGCCCCGGCCGCCAGTCGTCGAGGTCGTCGGCATTCGCGCCGCTGAGCATCGCCCGCAGCCCGCGCGACCTGGCCACGTCCGCCATGCGTGCGTACAACGTGGACTTGCAGTAATAGCAGCGATTGACCGGATTCGACGTGTAGCGTTCGTCCTCGAATTCCTCTGTATCCACCACGACGTGCTCGGCGCCGAGCTCCTTGGCCAATTGCACGGCGTCTTCGTACTCGGCTGTTGCTAGGCTGTCGCTTCGCCCGGTCACCGCGACGACATTCGCGGCGCCCAGCGCGTCGATCGCCACCTTCAGCACGAACGCGGAGTCCGTGCCCGCCGAGAAAGCGACGGCCACCGTCCCGAGCTCCCGGATCCGGTTGCGCATTCGCCCGAGCTTTCGTTTCCGATCGCTGCTATTCATCCTTCTTGATCCTATACCGCCTTGGTCGCGGCGCGTACAAAAGGCGGCTACGTCCATCGCGTGGTCCGCAGCCGCCCTTCTCGCTCTTTGGCAATGGAATAAGCGGATGCTGGATTCCGGTTGGGGATCTCGAGCCGCACGGGCCGCAACAGCGCGGCCGCCAGCGTCTCATGAATGTGGTCAAGCCCTTGGCCATTAGTACGGGTCAGCTCAACACGTCTCCGTGCTTACACCTCCCGCCTATCGACCTGGTAGTCTTCCAGGGGCCTTCATCCCGCCGAAGCAGGAACCGAAGCCTAATCTCGAGGGGGGCTTCCCGCTTAGATGCATTCAGCGGTTATCCTTTCCGAGCATAGCTACCCAGCGGTGCCCCGAACGGGACAACTGGTACACCAGAGGCTCGTACCTCCTAATCCTCTCGTACTAAGGAGATGACCTCTCAAGCTTCGTACGCCCACGGCAGATAGGGACCGACCTGACTCACGTCGGTCTGAACCCAGCTCACGTACCACTTTAATCGGCGAACAGCCGAACCCTTGGGACCTGCTCCAGCCCCAGGATGTGATGAGTCGACATCGAGGTGCCAAACGATCTCGTCGATATGGACTCTTGGAGATCATCAGCCTG
>JBECKQ010000004.1:0-3112 GCA_040235375.1 Phycisphaerae bacterium
CTGGACTTCATGACCCGCTATTTCCGCTGGCAGGCATCGCTTGAACCGGTTCGCCTGTTTCCCGGAAGCTGGCAGAAGATCCGGGCCGGAGACAACCTCGAAAGCGTTTTGTGGCTCTACAACCGCACCGGGGACGAGTTTCTTCTGGATCTCGCGCGCCTGATTCACGAGCGTACGGTTCGCTGGGATCTTAAAGTGGCGAGCTGGCACGGCGTGAACATCTGTCAGGGGTATCGCGAGCCGGCGATCTATTACGTGGTCTCCCAGGATCGTTCGGACCTCGACGCGTCGGAGCGCGACTACCAGCAGGTGATGACGTTGTACGGCCAGGCGCCGGGCGGCATGTTCGGCGCGGACGAGAACTGCCGGGAGGGCTATTACGGCTCACGGCAGGGCGCCGAGACGTGCTCGATGGTGGAGTTCATGCGCAGCTTTGAGATGCTGCTGGGCATCACCGGCGATCCGTTGCAGGCGGACCGGTGCGAGGAGGTGGCATTCAACGATCTGCCGGCGTCGATGCCGCCGGATCTGCGCGGGCTCCACTACCTGACCGCTCCGAACATGGTGCAGCTGGACCGTGCCGACAAATCGCCGGGATTGCAGAACGGCGGCTGCATGCTGGCCTTCGATCCACATCTCTACCGGTGCTGCCAGCACAACGTGGGCATGGGGTGGCCGGACTTCGCCGAGCATCTCTGGATGGCCACGCGGGACAACGGGCTGGCAGCCGTCCTGTATGCGGCCAGCCGGGTCGAGGCGAAGGTGGCCGGCGGCGTGGAAGTAAAGATCGCCGAAACGACGGATTACCCCTTTGATGAACTGGTGGGGCTGACGATTTCCACGCCTTCGCCGGTGCGATTTCCGCTTTATCTGCGCGTGCCCGGCTGGTGTGCGCGGGCGGCGGTCAAGGTCAACGGGCAGGCGATGCCCGCGCCGACACGCCCGCACAGCTACGTGCGACTGGAGCGGGAGTGGCACGAGGGGGACCGCGTCGAGCTCCAGTTGCCGATGGACCTGAAGGTGGTGCGCTGGCGCACGAACCACGATGCGATATCGATCGCCCGCGGCCCGCTCTGGTACTCGCTGAAGATCGGTGAAAGCTGGCTCCGCTCCGGAGGCACGGACGAGTGGCCCGGTTACGAGGTGTTCCCCGACAGTGCCTGGAATTACGGTCTGGTTCTCGACGATCGGGATCCGGGAGGCTCTCTGCGAGTCGAAACCGAAGACGGACCGCCGGCCGATCAGCCGTTCACCCCGGATGCAGCGCCGATCACGCTCACTGCCCAGGCGAGGCGCATTCCAAACTGGACGCTGGATTCCAAGGGCCTGATTCACGAGCTCCAAGGCAGTCCGGTGCGGTCCGGTGAGCCGCTGGAGACGGTCAAGCTGATTCCCATGGGGTGCGCCCGGCTGCGGGTCAGCATGTTTCCGACGATTGGCGAAGGACCGGATGCGCGTGAATGGGTGACTCCGCCGCCGCCGCGACACGAGGCATCGGAATGCTGGGATGTCATTTACGCGCTGAGCGATGGCGAGATCCCCACGAGCTCGAGCGATTACGCGACGCCGCGCTTCACCTGGGTGCCGAAGCGGGGCACGACGGAGTGGGTCACGTACCGTTTTGAAAAGCCGCGCGTCATATCGTGGAGCGATGTTTACTGGTTCGAGGACGCCGGCATCGGCTACTGCCGCGTTCCACAATCGTGGAAGCTGCTGTACCGGGATGGCGAGGCGTGGCGCGAAGTCGCTTCCGCTTCCGGGTACGGAACCGAGCGCGACCGTTTCAATCGGGTAACCTTCGATCCGGTAAGCACCAGCGAGTTGAAGATCGTGGCCGAGTTTCGACCGGCCAGCTCTGCCGGCATTCTCGAGTGGCGCGTCGGCGGACCGCGAGACTGATCGAACCGGTCGGCGCCGGCATCCCGATCGGGCTTTCACACGAGAGGGGCTGTCACCTCATGTTTGCGACGTATTGTCTTCTGGCTGCCCTGATGAGTTCGGCGGCTCCGGGAGATTCGGGGCGCGGCCCTCTGCAAGCGGTGCCCGTTGCCGATGTACGGATCGACGACGATTTCTGGGCGCCGCGGCAGGCAGTCGTGCGGGAGCAGTCGCTTCCCCACATATTCGCCCGCTGCGAGGAGACGGGCAGGTTGTCGAATTTCGACAAGGCCGCCCGGAAGGCCGTGGGCGAACATGAGGGGTATTTCTTCAACGACAGTGACGTATACAAAGCGATCGAGGCCGCCGCCTACGCGCTCATGGGCGCCCGCGACGCAAAGCTGGAGGCACTCGCCGACGGGGTAATCGACCGCGTCGTCGCGGCCCAGCAGGCAGACGGCTACCTGAACACGTACTTCACGCTCACACCCGAGGAAAAGCCGTGGAGCGACCTCCGGCAGCGGCACGAACTCTACTGCGCCGGTCATCTGATTGAAGCCGGCATCGCCTATCGCCAGGCAACCGGCAAAAGGAAGCTGTTCGATGCCGCGGTCCGGTTTGCCGACCTGATCGACAGTCTCTTCGGCGAGGGCAAGCGTGCCGATGTCCCCGGCCATCAGGAGATCGAGCTCGCCCTCATCAAGCTCGCGAACGCGACGGGGGATGATCGCTACTTCGAGCTGGCGCGGTTCTTTCTCGACCAGCGGGGCCGGGCGAACGGCCGTGAGCTCTACGGCGAATACTGCCAGGATCACCTGCCCATCGCCGAGCAACGGCAGGCAGTCGGTCACGCGGTCCGGGCCACCTACATGTATTCCGCCATGACGGACGTAGCCGCCCGGACCGGCGACAACAGGTACGACGAAGCGCTGCGGCAACTGTGGGGAGACATCGTCGGGCGCAAGATGTACGTAACGGGCGGCATCGGCCCCTCCTCGCACAATGAGGGCTTTACGAAGGCGTACGACCTTCCCAACGAATCGGCCTACGCGGAAACGTGCGCGTCGATCGGGTTGCTGATGTGGAATCACCGCCTGAACCTGCTGCACGCCGACGCGCGGTATGCGGACGTTCTCGAGCAGGGGCTCTACAACGGGGTGCTGGCCGGCATTTCGCTGGACGGCAAGCGGTTCTTCTATACGAATCCACTCGCGAGCCGCGGCGATCATCATCG
>JBECKQ010000005.1:0-13264 GCA_040235375.1 Phycisphaerae bacterium
GCGGACACGGCGCTTGTTGGGGCAGATGGCCGGTCCATGCCGGCTACACTGGAGGCGGACTCATGGGTCGACCGGTCAAGTTCAGGCAGGCCATCTACGAGGCGGCCAGCCGCCTGTTCGGCGAGCAGGGGCTCGACGGCACGAGCATTCGCCAGATCGCCGAGGCGGCCGGTGTCAGCGAAGCGGCGCTCTACCGCCACTGGAAGGGCAAGCTCGACCTGGCGTGGGAGGTCTTTCGTTCCGGCCTCACCGCCCTGCACGACGATCTCGAGGCCAAGGTCCCACCGGACGGGCCGCCACTCGAGGCGATCGAGACGGCCGTCCGCTGTTTCTACCAGCTTTTCGACGAAAACTACCAGCTTTTCCGCTTCGTGCTGCTTCACCAGCACAACCTGTGGTCGCGGATGGACACGGTCGAGCGGAGCCCGGTGACGTTCTGGTTCAACCTGATGCAGCGGTTCGCGGCGAATCTGCCGACGGACGACGCCACACATCCCGAGGTGCTGGCCGCGGTGACGCTGGGCGTCGTGCTCCAGCCGGCCGTCGCGGCGCTCTATGGCAATCCGACGCGTCCGATGGTCGACCAGTCGAACCTCGTCGCCCGCGCCGTGTGCCGCGTTCTGCACATCAACGTGGACGAGCAGCACGCCACGCACAAACGTCAGCCCGTCCGCTCCGCGTGATCAACATCGCCGTCAGCAAGCGCCCGGGGCAATCATGTCGATCGATGGGTCATGGCGCACGACCGCCGGCCAGTCGCGCGACGGGTCGTACCATTCGTCCAGCACCGCGTGAAACTCGGAAACGGTCGTGACGTTCACGAACGCGTCGCGCACGCGTTTCGAATGCGGGTGCAGACGGCTGTACTTGATGCCGAATTTGCGCATGAGCCGGCCGGCGACGCGATCGCCGTGATGCCGGACGGCCTCGTCGAAATGCTCGGTGATGGTCCGCCCCTGCTGCGGCACGGTCGGCGGGTCGGGCAGCGGCCGGCCGGCAGCAAGCGCCAGGCTCTCGCGGAAAATCCACGGGTTGCCGATCGCCCCGCGCGCGATGGTCACGCCATCGACGCCCGTCTGCTCCATCATGTCGAGGCAGGCCTGCGCGGTGAACAGGTCGCCGCTGCCCAGGATCACGCGGTCGCCCGCGTGACGCTTGACCTTGGCCAGGAAGGGCCACGTCGAGGGGCCCTTGTAGCGCTGCTCCACGGTCCGCCCGTGCACGGTGATCGCCGCGACGCCCAATTCAAATGCACCGTCGAGGATGGCGAAGAAGTTCCGCTCGCTGTCCGGCGAGGCATCGAGACCGCGGCGCATTTTGACGGTCACCGGCCGCGCGCCGGCGACTGCGTCGATCGCGCGGGCCACGATTTCCAGCGCAACGGCTGGCTGCGACAGGTGAAACCCACCGCGGCAGCGGCCGAGCACTTTTTTGACCGGACAGCCGAAGTTGATGTCGATGACGTCGTAGCCGGCGTCGGCGAGCAGCCGGGCGGCCGGCCCGAAGTCCGCAGGATCGGCGCCCATGAGTTGGGCCCCGACGGGATGATCGTCCGGCTCGACGGTGAGCAGTCGCCGCTGCCACTTGCCCTTATGCACGACGCAGCGGTCGAGCACGACCTCGTTGATCGTGTACGACGCGCCGTGTCGCCGGGCGATCCGCCGCATGGGCAGATCGCTATACCCGCTGAGCGCAGCCTGCACGAAGGGATGCTCGATTTTCACGTTACCGATTGTCAGCATTCAGCGGCGCCCCGTGGCGGCAAGTCCAACTGGCTTGCCCCGAATCTCATTCGTCGAAGTGTAGCCCTTGCCGGTCGCCGGAATCAACCCGCGCGGCAGATGCCAAAAAGGCCCCGGCAGGGGCCAAGGAGTGTTGCCACGGGTGGAGTCCGGACGGAAGTCGGGACGGAACCCGTGGTAGTTCGGGTCGGAGCATCCCGCCCCGGCAGGGGCGGAGGAAAGGTCGTTTCGTCGACCTGCCTGAGTCCGAACAGCATTGGCTCTCCGGGAGATTTATGGGTATTCTCAAGTTCCATAAAGGACCGCGCCGATGGGCGTCCGCACTGTGCGCTTCACACGAAAGGGAACGAATGCCCGGAACTTACACGCAGCTACTTGCCCACGCCGTTTTCTCGACGAAGCATCGCAAAGCCTTGATCGTGCCGGACATGCGCGATCGGCTGTATGCGTATATGGGCGGTCTCGTCCGGTCGAATAAGTGCGTCCTCTATGACATCGGAGGCGTTGAGGATCACGTGCACATGTACATGCGCCTGCGAGCGGACACGAAAATCTGCGACCTTCTTCGGATGGTCAAGTCGCGATCATCAGCCTGGGTACATCGGAGCTTCCCGCGCCTGCGGGCATTCGCTTGGCAAGAAGCGTATGCGGCCTTCTCGGTGAGCAAGTCTCAGGAGCCTCGCCTCAAGGAGTACATTGCAAGGCAGGTTGAACACCACAAGGATGAGGATTTCACGACGGAGCTGATCAGGCTTCTTACTCTCCACGGAATCGAGTTCGACGAGCGGTATGTTTTCGACTGAGCAAACGATGTTCGTGGTGTTCCGCCACCCTTTCAGGGTGGGATTGTGGCGGGATACGCAACCACGGGTTCCGTCCGGACGTGTGTCCGGACTCCACCCGTGGCAACAATCCTTCGCCCCTCCGGGGCGGCTCGCGGTGGCGCTTCTGGCACGGGGCGACTTTCCACCGCGCTTGTGCCGCAGACGATCGTGGTGTCAACAGCGCCTGCCGTGTAGAGAAAGAATTCCCCACTTCGGCCATTGCAGATAAGCAAGTCGATTCACTGCGTGTTGGGCGTCGGCACAAGAGAGGGGGCCGCGAAATGCAGCACGACGACGGGACAGGTCACTGCGATCGCCCAACGCCGATCTACCATGTCGCGTATCATACGGTATGGTTACTGCTCCCGGAACCGGCGTTGCTGCGCTCGCGGATCCGCGAAAGCAGGTGGTCGACCACCTGGGAGATGCTCATGTGCGTCGTGTCGATGCGGATGGCCCGGCCGGGTTCGAGCAGGGCAGCCCATTGGCGGGCGTCGTTCGCATCGCGCGAGTCGAGGTTCGCCCGCACGGTTTTCAGATCGACGTCCTCGCCGTCGGCGGCCAACTCCTGGTAGCGGCGCTCGGCGCGCTTGTCCAGGTCCGCCTCCATGACGAAACGGAAGTCCGCATCGGGAAACACCACGCTCCCCTGATCGCGCCCCTCGGTCACGAACGCGCCGAGCGTCCGCCCGATCTCGCGCTGCTTGCCGACGAGAATGTCGCGCACGCGCTGGTTGCGGGCGATCGGCGAGGTAACGTTGCTCACCGCCATCGTGCGGATCGCCTCGCTCACGTCGTGGCCGTTCACTTTCACGCGGGTGTACGTCGGTCCGCAGTCCAGTTCGAGCCTGGCGTGCCTCGCGAGCTCGACGAGGCGATCTTCATCGGAAGGATCAACGTTCTCCTTCAGAGCGAGATAGGCGATCGCGCGGTACATCGCCCCGGTGTCGAGATACGGTATCTCGAGGCGCGCCGCCAGCTTTCTGGCGGCCGTCGACTTGCCCGAGCCGGCTGGTCCGTCAATGGTGATGATCATGCCAAGGCGGATTGTAGGTGGCGCGAGCGAGCATTCAAGCCGCACTTGGGCTCGCGTGGCTTCGCCAAACACGCACGCCTTGTGATATCTGAAAGCGCCCGGCGGCGCCGAGCCGCGGCGATCGATAGAGCGCCCAGGCAAGGAAGACCGGACGCCCGCGACCGTAACCATCGACCCTGCGGCGAGTTCGATGTTGACCCGCGCGTTTCCGGCAGATATAACCAGATGCCGGTGGTCGAGGTCGTCCGATGGGGGGAAGGACGCCGCGAGTTCGTCCGGCATTCAGCTCGTCGAGCGGAGCGTCGAGTCCCGTGTCCGACGCGATCGTTGCAATCTGTCCTTCCTGCTCGCAGAAGTACCGAGTCCGAAGAGACAACGTCGGTCAGAAGGCCCGCTGCAAGAAGTGCGGCCAGTCGTTCCGCATCCTCGACGAACCGCCCATCGACGATGAAACCGTGTTCGGCTGGGTCACGGAGGACGACCCGGGCGGAAGCAGCGTGCTCGGCGGCACGGGCATTTTCGGCAGCAGCTTTCACGAATCCACGCACGTCCCCGCGGGCAACCGGTGGGTGCATCCCCCGCCACCGCCTGAGCCGCGCGTCGAGTTCGAGAACCTCGACGAGCAGGGGGCGTCGTTCCGGTTCAGCCCCGAATTGCTCCAGGAGTCGGAACTGCGCTGCTCGTTTCCGCACCGTTGCGTGCAGTGCCTCGGTCGCGAGGACCTCGAGGTGCATTTCGTGATCTGGCCGGAGAAGGTCCCGGCAAAGGACGCGGCCCTCATCAGCGAGACGGAAACGCGCAGCCACCGCACGCTCGATCAGCTCATCGCGACGCACGGGCTCAAGTGGTTCGATTCGCTCGAGCGGATCGAGTCGCTGCCCATCCCCTACTCGCACCCCATCGCGTATTGTGTGTGCCCGCAGTGCAGCGTGATCGGCGCCGTGCGCGGCCGCGTCCTTCAGGACGGCGACGCGGAGACCTGCCAGTTGATCATCAACCATCCGTCAATCGCGCTGGACTTCTATCGCAACAACGGCGGGCGCAACACGCCGGGTTACAAGAAGCTGCTGGTCGCCGCGCGGCAGCGGCGCGACAACCAGTGGAAGTCGCTGGCCGTCGGCGTTCGTGTCCGCCTGGGCGAGTGGTACAAGCCGAAAGGCGGCGAGACTTTTCTGGGATACTACGCCGACCGCGATTTCGACAAGGCCGAGCGCGGCTGTGCCGGCGTGGTGCTCACCGATCAGCGCCTCGTGTACAAGAAGTATCAGGCGCTGCGCGATTATCCGCTCGACGTTGCCGGCCGACTGGACATCGAGGCCTCGCGCTCGGCGGCCACCGTCGAAATATCTCAGCACAACCAGCGCGATTCGATCCTGTCCACCACGCCGCTCGCCGCGAGCAGCCTCGCCCGCTCACTTTCCAACCTGAAGAAGCCCTGGCAGATCAACGTCGCGACAATCGCCTGACGCCCTTCGCGGCGCTTGCTGCTGATCGGTTTGTTGTCCGCAGATTTCGCAGATTTCGCAGATTTCAAGAGTGGACAAACGTACGCGGGCCTGTCGGCTTAGGCAGACATTCTCTTGATGCTGAGTTGTTCCGCTTGATATCAGGCGGATTCCCTCCCTGCCGCGTGCTCTGCCGCGCCGCGATACCATCGGCAGCCGTGGAGGCGGCAAATGCCTCTCTTAATCTGCGAAATCTGCGGACAAAAAAGAATGTGCCGAGAATCTGCGGCCGCCTACTCTTCCATTTCGGCGAACAGTTCGGGGTGGCTGCGCTCGAGCATTTCCTGCCGGCTGCGCTTGGCCTGCGCGTCCCCCCGCTTCGACAACACCTGCCGGGTCAGCAGGTTGAGCGCCACCATCACCACAAGCCCGGTCATGCCGAGACCAAGCGCGATCGACCAGTATACGACCGCGCAGACGAAGCCCGTGAACACGGTGGCGATGACGGCGGCCGCGAACCAACTGAACACCACCCAGATCGATCGCGCCAGCTTCAACGCCGCGTCACCGCGGACGTAGATCTTGTCGCCCATGCCGCTGCCAACGACGGCGGCCACGGTCACGTACGTCGTCGAGACCGGCAGGCCGTAGCTCGACGCCAGGGCAATCACGCTCGCCGACACGCACATGATCGTGCTCGCTCGCAGGGCGTCGTAGTGCTGCCGCTTGTGCCTCGGGTTGTACTGCGACTCCGGCGCCAGAGAAACATCCGGCGGTCGTCGCGACGTGATCAGTGAAGCGACGGCGATGCACCACCTCGGCGCGTAGAGGTTGACGCGATCGCTCTGGCTGCCCATGTTGACCTGCGACTTGGTCACGCGCGCCGCGTTCCTGGTGCGCATGCCCAGGAATATGAGCACGCCGCAGGCCAGCAGCATCCACCAGGGGATAGGTCTCTGCGTCGCCGCAGCCGTTCCCTTGCTCCAGTTGAACACGATCGGGATTGTCGCCAGGCCCGGACTGGCGCAGTTGGCCAGGTCGTTCTGCCCGAACGCCACCGCCATGCAGATCATCCCCAGCACCGCAAGCGCCGGAAAAACTCGCAAGGAAGCCCGCTCTCTGTAGATCCGCACGAGGATGCCGATGGCAATGCCGAAGACGATCCACATCGTGAACAGAACGATGATGAGTCCGAAGTTGAAATCTCCGGCAACGCCGCTCAGCGAAGTCGGCTCCGCCCAGATGGCCCCTTTCAGCCACCCATCGAAATGGTCGATGACGAGCCTCAGGTGCCGGACACCCCAGGCTTCCTTGGCCCCTTTGAGGATAAGGAAGTACACGAGCCCCGTGGCCATGCCGCCGGCGATCCAGCTTCCCTCGACGCGCATCCTGCGGAGCTCCCCGACGCGATTGCCTATGGCCCCGCGAACGAGTCGCTGGATGAAGAACGAGGCGAACCCGGCGAGGAAGATCGACACGATGATGGCCGAGACGACCGTGCTCGCTTTCCCCCAGTGGACCACCGGATCCTGGTACCGCCGGATAATCGCGATGGCCTGGGAGCCGCCGAGCAGCGCGAAAACAAGGGAGGCCGTCGTGCTCACGGGCATGCCGAACGCGGAGTAGCCGTAGAGCAGAATCGTGTCCACAACGTACACGGAGACGTAGATCGCAGCGGCTTCTTCCGGCTCGAGGACCGAAGGCGCGAAAATGCCTTTCCGCGCCGTCTCGATGACACCGCTCGAGAGCAACGCGCCTATGATGGTCGCGATTCCCGCGACCCGCACGGCGCGCTGCCGGGTCATCAGCCGGGCGCCGTAGACGGCGTTGACGAGGTTGGCGCCGTCGTTGCGGCCGACCTCCACCGAGTCCCAGATCAGCATGGCCAGCGCAAAGATGAGTATCCCGCCCTTGAGGAACCAACCGTGCTCCGGGGAGGCGGCTTGGACGGTCTGCGCAATCACCAAGGCGCTGCTGATGGCGGCGTCTCCGATGAGGATCGGAACCAGCTCAACATGAATAACGATCCGAACTCTACCGCGAGGTCAGCATCCGCCGAACGCGATCTGCCAGACCCTCCGCGTCATTGGCCAACTGGCCGAGTTCGCCGAAGATCTTGAACCAAAGCATGATGTCAACGGGTGAAAGCTCACTCTCGAGGGCAAAGAGAGCTTGGGATAGCTTGTATTGGCATCTATCGGATTCCCATTCTGCCTTTTCCACCTCGCCCACATGACCCAGCGCCTTCGTCACCGCCTCGGGCGGGAATCCGCTCTCGATCACGGCCCGTAGCTGGTCGGAGACGGCCACCGCCAACTCGCACACGCGCAGGATCTTGTCCACGTAGTCCATCGCCTGCTCGGTCAGGGCCGAAGGCAGGACCAGCTTACGCTTGATCGTGAGCAGGACGGCCACGTCCTCCGCCTCGTCGGCCATGTCGTCCTGCAGGGTCAGATGCCCCAGCAGGTCGCCGCGGAAGATGGGCAGGTAGAAGGTCTTGGGGATCGACTGCCGGATTTCGTTCTTGATGATATCCGCCTCGTGCTCGGTCCGGAAAACCTCCTTGGTCAGGCGCTCGAGCTCGTCGTGATTCGCGTTGCGCAGCGCCTCGAACATCGGCCGGACCAGGTGCACGCACTCCATCACCTTCTTCATGTGCTCGTGAAGCGGTTGGAGGGGAGAATGGCGGAACATGTCCACGAAGGTGCCCATCGTGCCCGTCCTGAAACGGCCGATTTCCGCGGCGGCCACCCCATCCGGCGCTCGCCGCTCGCTGACCCGCAACACTACCGCGATTTTGTACAAGCCCGAGGCCGGTATTGCAATCCCGCGGCGCGGTTTTCAGATGGACCGCCGGCCGCTGCCGCTTTGGCATATTCGGAGCCGGGCGATATACTTCGCGATTCTGCCGGGTGCACTGCGTCACGCGGTGTGCGACACCCGCCGGAGCGTTTTCGGAGCGAGCTTGCCAAAGTGCTCCTAGTCCGCAGGCTGCGCGTCGCAGTCCCGTGCTGCGACGGTGGCTGCTTCACGATCTCTTAACACAGCAATGCGCGAATTCTGCTGGTCGCTATCGAAAGAAGAGAATCCGGACGTCATTCTCCGCCTGCACGGCAGCGGATGGATCGGCCATAAGACACTGCTGGCCTGCCAGCGGCTGATCTTCGAGCGCGGCTGGTTCCAGGGCATCGAATGCCGATTCACCCACCCGGACACCGGCGATCGACTTCTGCTGCGCTGCGTGCGCGTTGATGGCACGGCGCAGTGGCGTCCGGCGCTGTTCTGCCACGGCAAAGAGGTGCCCGAACTCACCGGCGTCGAGCCTCCGCCTGCGGCGAAGAGACCGCGCTCGATCGCGGTCGTTACCGGGTTGACATACTTGTGCATGCTGATGGCGGTCATCATGCTCCCGTCAATCCGGTCGATTCTCGATGCCCTCTACCTCCAGCACGCGGACCGCAAGTTCGTGCTGACCGCCACGGAGCCCAACCTGCCCGCGGGCGCCCTGACCATCGGACCGCAGGATCTTCCGCCGGCCACGCAAGGGCAGCTCTACCACGCGCAACTCCACGCCACGGGCGGCACGCCGCCGTATCACTGGGCGCCGATCAAGAAGAGCTGGCCGGCCGGCATGACGCTCGACCCGGTTTCCGGAGAGCTGACCTACACGCCGCCCAATCGTTACGACTCCATCGGGAGCTTCCAGTTGCAGGATGCCGCGGGCGCCACGGCCGATGGCGCCTTTGCGATCGTCGTTCGCCCGGCGAAACTGCTCAACAAGAACTGGCCACGGATCGACACCGTGCGCCTGCCGCCGGCGGTCTACGGCGATCCATACGAGTACCAGCTCGACGGCACTGGCGGTGTTCCGCCATACCACTGGGAGAAGCTGACCGGCGAACTGCCGAGCGGTGTGAGCATCAACAAGTCCAGCGGCGCGATCTCGGGCACGCCCGAGCCGCAGGCCCGCTTCAAGCTCGAAGCATCCATGAAGGAGCAGTTGAAGGCAGGCATGGTGGGCGAGCCGCTGCGAATAGCGCTTGCCGACCAGGGGCTGATTCTCTCGGGCGCCGCGCGGATTTCGCTGGCGGAAGAGGGGCCGGGCTGGCTCATCACGAGTGGTGACCACCGCTACCTGGTCACCAGCGCGGCGGATCATTTGCAGTTGTCCGATTATGCGGGCTACTACCCGTTCACCGCGCGGCTGATCGACAGCGAGTACAACTGGACGCAGGATGTCGTCCCCTGGGTGATCCCCTTTGTCGTGACCGCGGTCTGCCTGCTCGGATTCTGGAACATGCGCAGGTGGGGCGTCGCGCTCTACGTCCCCTGTATTGTTGGAGAGATCATCGTGGCCGCCGTCGGCCTGCTTCCGATTGCGATCATTGCGATCGTGCTCCAATCCTTGATTAGTCTGGTAGGCATCGCGAATTACGGACGAATGTACTGACATGCAGGTTGAGACCAACCAGCACGATGTTGGCACTGCGGTGGATGAAGAGAGGCCGCGATCTGTACCTGAACCGACCGGTCTGGGGGGGCCGCCGGCCTATCCACCCGGCTTCCGTGCCCGGCGGGGCATGAACTGGTTCATGCTCGGGCTGCAATATGCTTCGTTCTACACCTGCCGATACAACATTTCCGTCGCGGCGCCGCGGATACTGAACCAGTTCGGGTTCAACAACGCGCAGTACGGCCTTATCAACTCGTCGCGGCACCTGTGCTACGCCTTCGGCCAGTTGTTCAACGGCCTGCTCACCGACAAGCTGGGTGGCAAGCAGGCCATGGCCATCGGCGCCGTGCTCACCATCATCCTCAACGTCGCCTTCGGCATGGCGTCCTTCGCCGGCGCCGGCAGCGTGCTCATGCTGTTCATCATCATCCGCGGAAGCGACGGCTACGCCCAGGCGTTCGGCGCACCGGGCATGATCAAGGTGAACACGGCGTGGTTTCCCCGGGCGGAGCGCGGCCGTTTCGCCGGCATTTTCGGGCTGATGATCCAGCTCGGGCAGATCACGATCTTCACGCTGGGGCCGCTGCTGCTCGCCGGCGTCTCGATCAGCCTGATTTTCGTCACGCTGCGCATTCCCGCGGATGACTGGCGGTGGTTGTTCTGGATCCCGCCGATCCTCGTCGGCGTCGTCGTTATATTCATGTACCTGATCGTGCGCAACGACCCGGAGGACGCGGGCTACCACGTTCCGCACGCCGCCGGCGAGGAGCACGCCCAGGCGGACGCCGAAGAGAAGATCCCCCTCGGCGTCGTCTTTCGGACGATCGTCTCCAAGAAGATGGTGTGGATCACGGCTGCGGCCTACTTCTGCACGGGTGCGGTGCGGACGGCGCAGTACGACTGGTGGGTGCTGTACTTCGATCGGGAATGGGGCCTCGACATCAAGGTCTCCACCCTGCTGATCATCATCGCCGCGCTTTTGCCGATCACCGCCTTCATCGGCTCGATCGGCAGCGGATTCATTTCCGACCTGCTGTTCAAGGGCAAACGCGCTCCCGTGGCAATGGGGCTTTACGCTCTGGAGTCGGCCGTGATTCTTTCGGGCGCGATTCTGCTGACGAACCCTGCGATCGCCAGTGCCCCCCTCGCGGCACTCGTGATGATTCTGATATCATTGACCTGTAATTCGACGCACTCCATTCTGGGCACGGCGGCCGCCATGGACCTGGGCGGCAAGAAGATGGCCGGCTTCGCCTCGGGCGTGATCGACTCCTTCCAGTACTTCGGCGCGTCGTTCGCCGGTTTCGGCCTGGGCAGGCTGATCGACTATGCGATTGCCAACTGGAAAATCGGCTGGGGCGCCTGGTTCTACTTCATGCTGCCTTTCAGCGTCATGGGCATGCTGCTCATGACTTATGTGTGGTACAGGACGCGCGGGCGCGAGGTGACGGCGGCGTAGGCCGGCGCCTGCAACTGATGCAAAGACCGGTCGGGCCAATCCCATCGCGGACATGTCGCTCTTGAAAACGGCATTCTTACAGCCTCGCCTCCTTCAAGCTCTGCCGCGGCCGGCGGTCAAGTGGGTCCGTCTGTTCACGATCGCGGTCCTGGTCGGCGTGGTGTCCGGTCTGGCCACCGCGGCCGTCGAGTTCGGCCTGCACAACGGGTCGAGGCACATCGTCGGACGCATCGTCAACCCGGGGATGCCCGCCGTACTTGACTTTCATTGGCCGCTTCTCGTCCTGCCGGCGCTCGGTGGTTTGCTGTCCGGCCTGCTCATTCGATTCTTCTGCCCGACTGCGGTCGGACACGGCACGGAAACGCTGGTGCGGGCATTCCATCATCAGGGCGGCGCCCTTCCGCTCAGGGGGCCGGCAGTGAAAGCGCTGGCCGCGATCGGCGTGATCTCCAGCGGCGGCTCGGCCGGCCCCGAAGGGCCCGTCGCCGCCCTCGGCGCCGCCATCGGTTCGTCGATGGGGGGGTTGTTCACCCTGACGCCGCGCGAGCGGCGGATCATGCTTGTCGCAGGCTGCGGCGCGGGCATCGGGGCGATATTCCAGAGCCCGATGGGCGGCGCCCTGTTCGCCGCGAGCGTCATGTATCGCGAACCGGATTTCGAGTCCGAAGCCATCGTCCCCGCGTTCATTGCTTCGGTGATCGGCTACTCGACGTACATGCCGTTCTACGGAATGAAATTCCCGCTGCTGGGCGGGGCGACGGGCTTTCACTTCCGGTCGCCGTACGAGCTGATTCCCTATGCCGTCCTCGGCGTGGTCTGCGCGGGCTACTGCATTCTGCTGCACATGTCGCTGAGCTTTGTCGAGAGACGGCCGCTGCGTGCCTTTCACCTTCCCCGCTGGCTGGCGCCGGCCGTCGGCGGTCTGGCGACCGGGGCCATCGCCTGCGTGATTCCGCAGGTGATGGACTGGCGTTACGACTTCATCAACAACGCCATGTCCGGCGTGATACAGGAGGCCCTGTCGGAGACGCAGGCGTGGCACCCGGTCCTGCTGTTCGCCGGCGTGGGGATCGCCAAGTGCCTGGCGACCGGTTTCACCGTCGGATCCGGGGCGTCGGGCGGACTGCTCGGACCGAGCGTGTTCATTGGCGGGGCGGCGGGAGCATTTGTCGGCGTGCTGTTCGAGGCGCTGTGGCCCGGGGCCTTTCCTCCTTCGACGCGCTTGGCGCTGGTGCCCGTCGGCATGGCCGGCGTGTTGTCGGCGACCATGCGCTCGCCTTTGGCGGCGATCGTCATGGCCGCGGAAATGACCGGCAGCTACGGCCTGTTCGTGCCCTCCATGCTCGTGTGTGTCAGTTCGTACGTCATCGGTCGCCGGTGGGGCCTGAACCGCGAGCAGCTTGGCACGGCCGCGGACTCTCCGACGCACGCCGGCGACACCATCGTCCACATGCTCGAGAACTGGCACGTCCGCGACTTCCTGCAGCACGATTGGGCGCAGACGATCGCCCCCGACGCAACCTTGCGGGAGATCGTGAGCCGCGTGCAGCCCGGCACGCGACCGGTGTTCGCGGTGGTCGACGGCCGGCGCATCGTCGGCATCGTGTCACTCCCTGACATCGAAGAGATCATGAGTGACGAGGCCGTCTCCGACGCCGTCATCGCCGCGGACATCATGAACGAGGACATCAGCACGGTCCATCCCGACGACGACGTGTACTACGCGCTGACGCGCATGGCGCGCAACAACCACATCGTCATGCCCGTCGTATCGCGCGGAGATTCGTCCGTGTATCTGGGCATGTTCGCGCGGAACGACGTGTACGACCGCGTCCGGCAGCAGATGGAGAAGCTGCGCAAGGACCTGCTGGCCGAGCACACCGGCCTAGCGGCGATCGAGCATGAAGAGCAGTTGCATCAGCTCGTGATGGGCGTGTCTACGCCGAAGAGGGACATGATTCAGCGACTGCTCGTGCCCATGCAGGTTGTCGGGCAATCGCTGCGCGAGGCGGATTTCCGCCGGCGTTTCGGCGTGCAGGTGATCGCCGTCGAGCAGCCCGACGGCTCGATGCAGTGTCCGCCGGATCCCGACGCTCCGCTGCGAACCAATCAGCGCCTCGTCGCGATCGTGTTCGAACGGCCCGAAACCGAAGCCCCCCAGCCCGACGCCGACACGGACTAGCCCGGATTTCTCACCGGGTTCGTCGCGAGTCGGCGTAAGGGGCGGTGGATGCAAGGCGTGCGACCGAGGCCGCCGGAGGCGACCTTGGACAGGTCGTCGAGGAGGCCGACCGAGCACAACGCA
>JBECKQ010000009.1:0-5162 GCA_040235375.1 Phycisphaerae bacterium
CGGGGGATCACTCCCGCGGCGGAGCGATTTCGCGCGGGCCGACGGTGACGACAAAACCGCGCCGGTCGATCGGGTAGCGCTGGAAATACTCGTCAAGGCTCGCCCGATCTACGCCGTCAACGGCGGCGAGACGCTCCTCGACCGTACGCGGCCGGCCACGGTAATCAACATCATCCATCACTTGCAGGAGCCGGTAGAAAGGCGACTCCCCCTCGATGGCAACCGACGTCCGCCGCTTGTTCTTGACTCGCTGGATTTCCGCGTCGGAGATCGGGCCGGCCATCATCCCCTTGGCCTCCGCGCGCATCGCCTGAATCACTTTCTCCGTGTTCTCCGGATCGCACTGAGCCATCATGATCAGCAGGCCGCAATCCGCGTAGTCCAGACGGTACGCGCCGGCGTGCGGGCTCAGGCCCGCCTGCTCGATGTTCCAGTAGAAGCGCGAGTTGTTGCCGCCGAGGATGGAGCCGACGGCGCCGGCGGTTTCATTCAGCGGTTCGGCGGCGCTCGGGGCGGAGACGCAGAGCGCCACCACCTGCTGGGTGAAACGCGGCACGATCTTTTCGGCGAATCCTTCGTGGATCGCGGGGGCGACGCGCTGCGGTGCAGGTTCGCCGTGCGGCCAGTTCCCGCAATAGCGCTCCGCGGCGCGAATCGCGACGTCCGGATCGACGCCGCCGGCGACGCTCAAGATCATGTTGACCGGTGTATAGCGGCGGTGGAAGTATTCGTGCATCTGGTCGCGGGTCAGTGGCTTGATCGTGCGCTCGTATCCCAGCACGGGCCAGCCCAGCGAGTGCCCTTCGAACACTTTTTCGAGGATCAGGTCGAACGCGACGTGCTCGATGCGATCGTTGGACATCGCGATCTCCTCGAGCACCACGTTCTTCTCCATGTCGAACTCGTCCGGCGGGAGCACGGAGCCGATCAGGTCGGCGAGGATTTCGAGCAGGCGTTCGAAGTCCGCCGTCCGCGCCGCGCCGTGATAGAACGTTCGGTCCTGGCTGGTGAAGGCGTTCGGCTGGCCGCCGATGCGATCGAAATCGAGGTTGATCTCGGCCGCCGTCCGGCTCGCCGTCCCCTTGAAGCACATGTGCTCGAGGAAGTGGGACACGCCCGCCAGTTCGGGCGACTCGTCCCGGGCGCCGGTCCGGCAGAGAAAGCCCGCCGCCGAGGATTTCACGCCTTCCATGCGCTCGATCACGATCCGCAGGCCGTTGGGCAGCACGTGAGATACAAAACGGTTCTCGCTGGCGATCACGGGTTATTCCTCCGGGGGTCTGGCTCGTTTTTGCCGCTGCAAGACAACGCCAGGAACGCCGATAACGATTCTCTCGCAGCAATCGGCCGATCAACAAGACCGTCGCGAAAACGTGCCTGACCCTCTTGCCCCTCAAAAACGTGGTTGGCCCCTTCGCCCCCTCAGCCGCCGTCGTGAAGAGCTCGCGGCCCCAACGTGACCACGCTGGGTTGGGCATCGCGCAGGTAGCGAGCGCAGTACCCCTTGACTTTCTGAACGTCCACGGCCTCGAGGCGGGCGAGCTTCTCTTCGAGCGGCACCGGCCCGCCGTAGTGCACCAGGTCGTCCGACTGTTCCGTGCACCGCCAGCGGGTCAGATCGCTGCGGATTTCCGCGCGGACCTTGCTCCCGGTGAACGACCGCTGGACCTCCTCGTCCGTCACGTCCTCTCCCGCCCGGGCCAGTTCGCGCAAGAGCGTTTCGTACGTCTTGTCGCACCGCTCCGGCGTGGTCGAGGCGCCGATGAAGATCATGCCCGATCCTCTCGGATTCTCCTGCCACGCCTGCACCCAGTAAACCAGCCCTTGCTTTTCGCGCACCTCGGTAAACAGGCGGGAGCTCATGCCGCCCGACAGCACGCCGATGAGAATCCGCTCGGCCGGCCAGTCGTCGTGCGTGACCGGCAGGCCGGGCAGCGCGATCGCGATCTGCTCCTGCTCGGTCTCCTTCGGAAAGTGCGTGGTCGTGGCGTTGAACTCGACCGCCGGGCTCTCGCGGTGCGCACGCGTGGCGGACCCGAACCCGGCGAAGTGGCGATTGATCACCTCCCCCACGAAGCCGCCTTCCAGCGGGCCGGCCACGGAAACGAGTATCCGCCCGGAACAGTAGTTCTGCCGCCAGAACTGCTCGAAGTCGGCGCCCCTGATCTTTTCGAGTGTTTCGCGCTCGCCGGCGGCGTGCCGCCCGAGCAACGGGCCGTACGCCTGGCGGGCGATCAGCTTATCCGCCAGGGCCTGGGGATCGTCCTCGAGGCTTAATAGCTCCTGGCGGGCCAGCTCGACGGCCACGTCGCACGATTCCTGCGGGAACGTCGGCGTCCGCAGAAACTCGGCGTGCAGCTCGACGTTGCGCTCGAAGTGCTCGGGGAGGCAGAGCGACAGAAACCCGGACATCTCCCGCCCGCACCAGCTCGTCGTGCTCGCCCCGATCTCGTCGAAGGCGTCGCTGAGTGCTCGCCCGTCGTGCGTGGCCGTGCCCTTGTCCAGCGTCTGCTCGACGAGGTGGGCGAGGCCGAG
This sequence comes from Phycisphaerae bacterium, assembly GCA_040235375.1. GTDB lineage: Bacteria > Planctomycetota > Phycisphaerae > UBA1845 > UBA1845 > JBECKQ01. The sequence goes on from JBECKQ010000009.1 coordinate 2,536, forward strand.
CTTGTCCGCCGGCTCATCGACGAGTCCGGCCAACACGCGGATTTCCACGGCCGTCGCCCGGCGCTCGGGCAGTTGCAGCACGGCCAGTTCGACGCCGCTGTCGAGTTGCAGGTGCGTTCGCATCAATGTTCGACCGGTTCACCAAGCTGGGGCGCCAGCTCGTCCAGTTTCTGCGCCAGCAGCTCCGGGCTGTTGGCCTCCATGTTCAGCCGCAGCAGCGGTTCCGTATTCGACTTGCGGACGTTGAACCACCAGTCCTCGTACTGGACGGTGACGCCGTCGAGGAAGTCGACGCGGCCGTCGGCGTATCGTTCGCCGACCGCACCGATGGTCTGGTCCTTGTTGTTGTTCTCGAAGTTGCGCTCGCCTGTCGAGTAGTATCGTTTCAACGGGGCGATGAGCTTGCCGAGCGACTTGTTCTCCGCGGTCAGCGTGTTGATCACGTGCACGAAGGCGAGCATGCCGGAATCGCAGTAGAAGTTGTCCTTGAAGTAGAAGTGGCCGGAAAGCTCCCCACCGAACACGCCCTTCGACTCCGATAGCGCCTTCTTCATGAAGGCGTGGCCGACGCGCTCCCGCCGCGGCGTGCCCCCGGCTTTCTTGATCTCCTCGGGAACGACGCGGCTGCTCCGCAGATCGTAGACGACCGTGCTGCCCGGCTTGCGGGCCAGGAAGCGCCGGGCAAGCAGGGCGGTCACCAGGTCGCACCGCACGATCTCCGCCTGCTCGTCGACGAGCATGAGGCGGTCGGCGTCGCCGTCGAAGCACACGCCGAAGTCGGCCTGGTTAGAGCGCACCGCCTCGCGGACCTGGTGGAGGTTTTCGTCTACAAGCGGGTTGGGCTCGTGCACGAACTCGCCCTTGTGCTCCATGTTCAGGCAGATCAGTTCGAGCCGCGGATCATCGCCGAAGATGATGGGAATCCACTTGCCCGCCATGCCGTTGGAGGCATCGACGCAGATTTTCAGTTTTCGCGGCGTCTCGAGGAAGCTGCGGACAAACGCCTTGTACTCGCCGGACAGGTCGCGCTTCTGCAAGTCGGCCCGCTCGCCGGTCTCGTGCTTGGCGGTGTTCTGCGCGATCCGGCAGATGTCGGCCAGGCCGGTGTCGGCCCCGACGGGAGCGCCGCGCGCTCCGGATACCTTGAATCCGTTGTACTCCGCCGGGTTATGACTGGCCGTCGTCTGTACGCCCCCGCACGTCCCGAGATAGTTCACCGCGAAGTAGATCTGCGACGTGTCGATCATGCCGACATCGATCACCGGCGTGCCGGCGGCCAGCGCCCCCTCGATGAACGCCGACGACAGCCGCGGGCTGCTCTTGCGCATGTCCCGGCCCACGACGATTGTGCTCGCGGTGCTGTCGCCCCGATCGAGCCCACGCAGTGAGCTGCGCAGGAATGACGCGGTCGCAAAGCCGATGCGCCAGGCGATCTCCTCGTTGAGCATGTCGGGGTAGGTGGCCCGCACGTCGTACGCCTTGAACACCTTTTCGATCATCGCGGCGCGCTCCTCCAGTACGTGAGAGCGGGAGCTGATGATTCTGGCCGAGCCCTCGCCGCGCTCGTCGTCATTGAACTGGCATCCGCGGCAGAACGGGTAGCTCGCTCGCCGCCGTCCCATGCAGACGGCGTCGGAGATAAGCACCTTCGGCTGATTCGGACAGTACCGGTAGTATTCGTCCACCGATTGCATAGGCTCAATCCCGTTCCAAGCCCGCCAGACTCGACGTTCTGGCCCACGGTACGCAATGCGTCGGATGCTACCACAGGCGAATGATTGCCTCCAGCGCGGCGAGCGTCGAACCCGGCACGGCACCCGGCGGCGCGGCCCGAAGTAATCGGTGATTTGTAAGAGTTTGCCGCAGCGGCGTCGGAGCAGCGGATGCTGGTTGACGCCTTTGCCGCGTCGCTGCTACCATTGCCGCCATCGCGAGGACGAGGCTGCGGCCGCGGCGCGGCGGCGGCGGGCTCGCCGGACGCCTCAGCAGAAGCGAATACGATCAACAAGGCGGTGCTATGATGTGGGTTGCGGCCATTTTCCTGCGGGTGGTTCTGATCGCGGGTTTGGGATGGCTCGGCCAGGCCACCCCGCAAGAGCAGGCGATGGCGGGAGATTCGACCCAGCAGCCGCCCGAGGGGCTCATCGCCAGCTTGAATCACCACGTGCCGGACCCCTCGCTCGCCAAGATCCAGGCTCAGCAGGAGTTGGAAAAAACCACGCGGCCCATCGACGCCGTCCCGCTCGAGAACCTCATCAAGCGCATCAGCATGGTTGAGCGACCGGTCAAGATCCACCTGACGCTCGAGGACGCCCTGCGCCGCACGCTGGAAAACAACTTCGCCATCCGCGTCTCGAGCTACAACCCGGCCATCGAGACGACGCGCGTCGTCGAGGCCGAGGCCGCCTTCGACGCCGTTTACTTCACCAACGTCTCAAATGCCAAGATCAACCAGCCGGCGCCGAGCGCGATTTCCGGATCGAACATCCAGGACTTCACCGCCGAGGCGGGCATTCGCAAGCTCCTGCCCTCCGGCATGCAGGTGCAGACCAGCTACGAAACCGAGCGCCAGTTCAACGACTTCGCCTTTCAGACGATCAACCCGACCTGGACGGGCACGTTCATCG
>JBECKQ010000119.1:0-4392 GCA_040235375.1 Phycisphaerae bacterium
TGGCACCGATGAGCAGGAGCGTACCGCGGCCGCTGGCGGAGCGACAAGAAAATAATGCGTTAATATTCCGTCAGTAACGGCCATATCCCTTCAGGGACACTCCAGAACGCGAGGAGACCGAAGAAAGACTGCTGCGGCGGCGAAATGCCCGGCGTTTCTCCCGAAGTGTCGCCTGAATTCCAGCCCACGTCTCCGTCGGCTCCGCTCTCACGTCTCCCGACGCGTGCATCGGCCATGCCGATCTGCTTCTTGGTCAACCGCCGCAGCGCCACCCGGTTCCGCATATCGCGATGCGGCCAGCGTAGGAGGGCCAGCGATGGGCCGCCGGACAGGCCGCGCCGCCCATGTCGCAAAGCCGAGTCGATCCTGCCCAGCCTTCCTCCGGTGCGCCGGATACACGGCCAGTGTTCTTGACCGGCCGCTTGCCCGTCCGGCGTTGGTGGAGTTCGGCCGGCGAAGTATCTAATCAACCGTCAGCCGTGACTGGGGTTGAGCGTTTGGCGAATTGCTCGGTGGCATCCGCATGGACATGATGTGGCGGCCGTGGCCTTGCCCGACCTTGTCGAAGTCCACGACCGCCGAGGTTGAAGGCAGACGCGCTCGGACCACCCTGGTGCTGCGCATTGGGTATGACCGTAGTCCGTGTCGCCTTCAGGAGCATCTTACGGAATGCCAATCGTCGATTCAATCGATGCGCTACGATTGCTTGCGCGATTAATAGGGGGGAATTCCCTAGAACACTTGGGAAATACCCGAGCCATCCGGCGTGATCTTTGGCTGACAACGCGTCTCGGCGTGTCCTGCAACCGCTGCGCCCCATCGCGCGGTGTGCGACGGCTGCACGGCTTTTTATTGCCTCAACGCGCAGACGGATGTGATGGATCGAGTACTGTCATGGCTCATCCCCGGCTCCGCCATTGGCCTGTTCGACATAGGCATAGCCCGTCGCTGCTTGGCCCATCTGCGTGCCTGCCACTTCGCAAAGCCCTTCCCAGTACGTGTTCAATGTCGTCGCCCGCGCGTCGATCTCCTGATCGACCTGTACGGCCACCACATCGAAGGCGAGGGCCTGCACGTCGATGTCGACTGTCCAGGCGACGTCGTAGCGAATCCCCGTCCGCGGGCTGTCCCATGTCGCGAAAGGCGTGACGACAAAGTCGCCCGCCTCCAGATCAACCGGACTGCCTTGCGTCGGCACATAGGTTCCGAACGCCACCGTCGCGCCGTCAGCCGGGAAGATGTACAGCATCACGCGGCTTCCATCGTCAAAGCGGATGCTGAACCAGTCCCACGGCTGCCGCGGATCGGTCAAGTCCAGCCCCCATTGCCGATCGAACCAGAAATCACCCGTTACCGGCCGAGGCGTGCCATCCAGTTCCAACGTGCCGGTGGCCGCCATCGAGGGACGCGAATAGTAGAAGGACCGGCCCCCATCGCCGTAGGGAACGTAGCCGTCACCTTGATGGAGCACCGCACCGGACACGTCGTGTAGCTGCAGGTTGACGGCGAAGCGCCCGTCGCCCAGCGTCGCCGTCAGTTCGTCACTGCCGTCGAAGCCACGAACCTGCACGAGTTGAGCGTCCAGATCGAAGCCGTGATCCGCCATCGATCGGTCAGGACCGGGGCCAAGGATGCGCCTCTGGTCGTAGGCGAACGATCCCTGGTCCACGTCCAGCACGGCGTAGTGCGCCACCCACGCCTCGTTCAGGCGGATCAGGGGATCACGGGGGACGTGGAACACGACGGCATGAATGCCGTAGCGACTTCCATCATCGGCGAGCAGGCGTCCGGTGTAGTACCACCACTCGACGCCGCCGTAACAATGCGGCGACTCGTCCCGCGGAAGTCGCACCTCCGGGCTCGCGACGCTGGTCTCGTAGAAGGCATCGTGGCAGAGGATCAGGGGGTTCATGCAGCCCGGCAGAAGTGCCAGGAGCAGGACAACTGCGGGCGAAGCTTGGCGCAGGGACGAATGTGGCCTCACGGGCGGCAGTCTACCACGTCAGGCTCAGCGAGAAAGGAAACGCCTTTCGACTCAACCGCGTGTCGCGGTCTTGGATCGATGATGGCGATCGTGTGCGGCAAGCCGCCGAAGAAGCACTCCGCATCCGATCACCAACAGCGATGCGGTGCTCGGCTCCGGTATCCGTGCGATGAACGCCTCACTGTTACCGCTTGGATTGTCTGCTACGCCGACAATCGTCCGGCCATCTGCCGACACTGCGGTGGCGACTTGGAGTTTCCAACCGGCCAAATCCAGGCCCAGTTCGACGGTCAGTATGTCCTGTAAGGACCTCATGCCGTGTTCCGCATCCCACACGAAAGCCCTGAACGCCGATTGTTCGACGCTTGTGCCCACGACAACGGAACCGTCCCCGGACACGTCATACGCAGTGCTGCTGAAAACGTCGCCCACCAACGAGCCAAGCTCGATCATCCCATCCGCCTCAGTCCACCGGAAAGCCTCCATCCCCGAGGCGGAACTGCTCAATCCCACAACGGTGGAGCCGTCAGCCGAGACGCCGGTCGCCGTGCTGTAGATCGCACCGCCGGGCAAGTCGTCTAGCCCGATCATGCCCTCTGCCGATGTCCATCGGAACGCCTCAGTCGCCGTCGCGGTGGCACCGGATCCAACGATAACTTCGCCGTTGGCGGAAACGTCAAAGGCTTGGCTGCTGAACACTCCGCCCGGAAGGTCGCCAAGCCCAACCATCCCGCTCTGGGCGGTCCACCGATAGGCTTCGTAGTAGCTCCCTGAGTTTGCGGAGCTGCTGTCGCCCACGATGATCGAGCCGTCGGCCGACACTCCCCGCGCATGGCTGTAGTATTTGCCGCCTGCCAGATCCCCCAAGCCGATCATGCTGCCTCCGGCAGTCCAGCGGAATGCCTCAAGGCCCGAAGTTATTTTCACCTCGCCGACTACGACAGAACCATCCGCGGATATGCCGTTGGCATAGCTGGCGGAACTACCGCTAAGCATGCCCAGCCCGGCCATGCCTCCGTCGAGGGTCCACCGGTACGCCTCCAACCCTGACGCAGAAGAGCCTGAACCGACGACTACTGATCCGTCAGCGGATATGCCGTCGGCACGGCTGTCGTGATTACCGCCAGCCAGATCGCCGAGCCCCATGAAGAAGGGCGCGTCGCCGCAGGAGGAGGTAGTGCACGACAGCAGAATAACCAGCCCCGCTATGAACGATGGATTCCGCAAGCGACATCGTCCGCCACGAGTCGGACATCGCGCCGAATCGCTGCAGCCGCTCGCATTGTTCGCGCTGCTCACGTTGTCGCTCATTTCAAAACCACAAAAAAAGAGAGAGTGCCAACGTGGGCATCTCTCTCTCGCTGTCTCCAGTCTGTCTTGTGCGAATACCGGCAGGCGTCTCCCACTGGCCCGCCTTCACCTACTCGTGCAGAACAAGCTTACTCGATTCCGGTTACGGGAATCCAGACCCTGCAGGGTTGAATTCCCCCTAGTGGGGTGCCGTTCAAGAGAATTCAGTTTGGAAAGGAGAGCACCATGCTAAAACTCAACGCAGGTTTCAGCCGCAAGGTCGACGAACCCAACTACGGCTCCCGTGGAGCCAGTGTCAACGTCGAACTCGAACTCGAAAGCGGCCTCGTCGGCGATCCCCGACGCCCTGATGAGCCGCGTCAAGCAGCTTTTCGCCATCGCCAAGCGGTCCGTGGATGACGAGCTGAACAACGGGAGCCTGTCGCCGGACATTGGCGGGCAGGCCTACCGCAATCAGCCGAACCAGTCGAACCAGCAAGACGGCAACGGCGAAGTCCGCTGCGCCACGGCCAGCCAGCCCCGGGCCATCCGTTCCATCTGCCAGAGGCAGGGTTCGGATGCCGATCAACTCGCCCACGAGCGCTTCGCCGTAAGCTCCGTCGGCGGGCTGACGCTGCGGGAGTACGCCAGGATGACCTGCGACACGGTCACCTCCTCGCCGGATTTGCTGCTTGCTTTGGTCGGCTGCCGGCCGTTGGCGAGCCATCCGGCGATGGCGCGATCGTAGGCCGTCCTGCTTTCCGCCGATCCGTACGGGCCCAAGACATTACGTCATGGCCGTCGAGCGTAACCACGGCCAGACCGCGCGCCTGGTGGCGACGGTAACTGGGCATTCCTATTGTTCGATTCTGGGCATCGTGCGACCTCCGGGAGCGAGAAACAGTACCTACTGTTTTTTTTCGGATTCCCGAGCCGCACTGCCCGACGCAGGCAGGTATGCTAACTCAAGCGTTCGGCTTGATTTGCGTCGACTGGAGCCAGCGAGACTCGAACTCGCGACCTCTTGCATGCCATGCAAGCGCTCTCCCAACTGAGCTATGGCCCCTGGGCGGTCTTTGCCGCTGGTTGTGACGCGGTATTAAACCGCATCACCCCAC
>JBECKQ010000188.1:0-7074 GCA_040235375.1 Phycisphaerae bacterium
TACGAGCATCTGCTGGCGGCCATGCCGAGGATCGCGGAAGCCTGTCCGGACGTGCGATTCGTATGGGTGGGCGACGGCCGCAATCGGCGCGAGTACGAAGCCGAGCTTCGCCGCTTGCATCTGCGCGATCACGTGCACCTGACCGGACTGGTGGACCCGTCGGAAATCCCGCGATTGATGAACGGTTTCGATGTTCTGGTACACGCTTCGCAGTGGGAAGGGCTGGCGCGGTCGCTGGTGCAGGCGTCGTTGACCGCGGTGCCGGTGGTCAGCTTCGACAACGACGGCGCGCCGGAGGTCGTTCAGGAGGGCGGGACCGGTCGGCTTGCTCCGCTGGGCGACGTGTACGCGCTGGCCAACGGCGTGATCGACCTCGCCCGCGATGAAGCGAAACGCCGCGAGATGGGCCGGGCTGCCCGTGAATTCTGCCTGCAGCGATTTGATCACGAATCGATGGTCGATCAGATCGAGGCGCTGTACGAGCGACTCGCGAGGCCGAGTTGCGAGTGAACGGTGCACATCGGACTGATGGCACACGTCGCGCCGTTGGCTGAAACGGCCCCTCGGCGCTATGCTCCTTTCTCGGTCGGCTTTTCAATCATCGGGAGGCACTGATCGTGATCGTATTCGCGAAGGACTCGACAGCGCAGTCGTGGGTCGAGGACGCCGCCGGCAGTGAGTTTCCAATCCAGAATCTCCCGTTCGGCGTATTCGAGCATGCGGGACGAAAACGGGCCGGCGCGGCCATCGGCGGATATGTGCTGGACCTGGCGGCGTTGGAGGAAGCGGGGATTTTCAACGAGCACCTCCGCTCCGCCGAAAGGCTTTTCGCGACGGACACGTTGAACCGCTACCTCGCAAGCGGGCGCGAAATGTGGTCCGCCGTGAGACGACGCGTCATCTCCCTGCTTGCGGCGGAGAACGTTGCACTCGCCGATGGGACTATGGTTGAAGCCGACCGGCGTCTGCGCGACGACAAGAGCCTGCGCGAAGCTGCGCTCGTGTCGCGGGAAGAAGTGCGCATGCACCTGCCCTGCGAAATCGGCAACTTCGTTGATTTCTACTCCTCGAAGGAGCATGCGAGCAACGTCGGGGCGATGTTTCGCGACCCTCAGAGCCCGCTTCTGCCCAACTGGGTGCATCTGCCGATCGGCTACAACGGCCGCAGCAGTTCGATCGTCGTGAGCGGCACGGATGTTCGCCGTCCATGTGGGCAGACCAAGGCGGACGACGCCGACGCGCCGACGTTCGGTCCCACAAGGCTACTCGACTTTGAACTCGAGACGGGCTTCATCACCGGGCCGGGCAATGCGCTCGGCTCACCCATCCCGGCAGGGGAGGCGCCGCAGCACATCTTCGGCATGGTGCTGGTCAACGACTGGAGCGCTCGCGACATTCAGAAATGGGAATACGTGCCGCTCGGCCCATTCCTGGGCAAGTCGTTCACGACAAGCATCAGCCCCTGGGTCGTGACGCTCGACGCGCTGGCCCCGTTCCGCGTGCCCGGGCCGAAGCAGGACCCTCCGGTGCTTCCGTACCTGCAAGCGAGGGGCGACTGGGGGCTCGACATCCAGCTCGAAGTGCTGCTGCAAAGCGGGGAGGCGACGCAGCCGCATTGCCTGGCGCGGACGAACCTAAAGCACATGTACTGGAGCATTGTTCAGCAGTTGGCGCACGTAACGTCCAACGGGACCAATGTTCTGCCGGGTGACCTGTACGCCTCGGGCACGGTGTCCGGCCCCACGCCGGACTCGTACGGCAGCATGCTGGAACTCGCCTGGCGTGGTACGAAGCCGATCACGCTGCCGGACGGCCAGCAGCGCAAGTTCATCGCCGACGGCGACACGGTGATCATGCGCGGCCGGTGCGAAGCGGAAGGTTTTTGCGTGGGCTTCGGAGAGGTGCGGGGCAAGGTGTTGCCGGCGCGGACGTGAGGCAGGAGAGCGGCACGGCCATGCTCGTCGCCTTCGGGAGCGGTCTGCCCGCCATTGCGGAGGCCGGCTAGGACGGGGGGTCACTGCTGCACGCGAGGTCGATGAGCTCGATCCAGGCATGCGCCATTTCCGGACGCCACTCGCTCTCGAGCATTTCGGCCATCAGGTCCACAAGCGTGTTGCGCATGACAGCGTAGTGCTCCGGCAGGCGGTTGGTCGCGAGGCACGTCGTTCCAAAACGCGGTGCGACGCCGGCGACTCCCAGGCCGTCGGCCTGTTTCGACTTCAGGTGGTTGACGATCGCAACGAGCGACAGGAGTAGACATTCCTTCTGCTCATTAAGGCGAACCGGAAAGTAGGGCCGGAATCCGGGGTTTTCCGCGAAGAGCGTCGCGTAATATCGATCGATCAATTCTCCCGCTCTGGGCAGCAGGAGATTGAGACTTTGCTCGATGCACTGGATCGTTCTGGTTGTGAGCGTATACATGAACGGTCCGGGTTCCTGGTGATGGCGGCGTGCTGCATCCGTTCGCCGGCGTCACGCCGGCGCTGCCACCAGCAACAATCGGCGTGTTCCGCGCGAGAATCCAGATGCAGGACACCGGCGAAAAAAGTGACAGAGTGTGTCAGTGGCGCGCCGCGTTATTGGTCTCGACTCGCCAGTCAGATAACGTGTCCTCGCGTCGGATTGGTCCGGTACTCCCTGCGCACAGCGGCGGGAACGTACGCCGGGCTGCGCAAACCGGCTTTCGGACGCGGCCATGCCGCTTATGGGATCGAGGCCCGGCTTTACCGGCCTGCGGACGGCTGATCGATGCGATGAGACACGGACAGTGTGATTCGACGCGGCCGACGTGTCCCCGCCGCGCGATGGGGTCACTCGACGGGTCGGCGCGGTTCGTCCGATGCCGGCTGCTCCTGGGCGCCTTCAATGGCGATGTGCCGCACCAGCCGGGTGATGTTCGCTTCCAGGCGGCGCATCCTCGCGTAGACCAGGAAAAAGCCGACGAACATGGCGATGATCGCCAGGTACATCACCAGGTCCGCTCCCCGGCCGATGCCCACCGCGCGAGCGATGTCCTTGGTCAGTCCCGGCCAGGCGACGGCCACGCCCGCCAGGAGCCACAGCACCGCCCACAAGAGAGCGACACGCCGACTGCCCCGGCCGCGACCGACCGCCAGAAGGCGTTCGATGAAGAGGATCGCCAGTATCGGCAGCACGATGATCTGGAAGGTATTCACGTTGCCGGACTCCAATCGCGAGCATGTCGAGGCATGGGCTAATCCTGCGTCATTCGCTTGAAGAAGTAATGAAAGAGGATCCTGATGGCCCCGCTGGTGCTCTGCCCCTTGGCCTTCGAGTAGTCCGTGTAGCGGATGTGCACGGGCACTTCGCCGTAGGGCAGATGCATGTCACGGATCTGATCGATGATCTCGCTGGCGTGGGCCATGCGATCCAGCCTGATGTCGAGCCGTTCGGCCGCCCGCCGGGAGAAGGCCCGCAGCCCGTTGTGCGTGTCGGTGATGGGCACGCCGGAAACCGTACGCGTGAAGAGCACACCCGCCTTCAACAGGAGCCGGCGGCTCATTGGAATGTCCTCGACCACACCCAGAAAACGAGAGCCGAGGCTGATGTCCCACCGGCCCTGATGGATCGGCGCGACGAGCGCCGCGATGTCCGCCACCTGGTGCTGGCCATCGCTGTCGAAGGTGACAACAAATTCGGCGCCGCGGCGGAGGGCATACGAAATCCCGGTTTGAAGCGCGGCTCCCTGGCCGCGATTGATCACGTGGCGGAGCACGCTTGCCCCGGCCCGCCGAGCGGCGTCCGCCGTACCGTCGGCGGAACCGTCATCCACGACGATAACGTTCGGGCACAGCGAGGCGACTTGCTGCACGACGTCGCCGACGGCGGTTGCCTCGTTGTACGCGGGGATGACCACGAACACGCGCTGCCAAACGCTCGACGGCAGGTTGTCGGCCTCCGTCGCTTCGCGTTGCTCGGTTAAGAGTTGCTCTTCGCCGGTCATCTGTCGCGCACACGTAGTGAGGACTGTCGCCGCTTCGCCGCCAACACTTTGGTCTATCGTAGCGGCTGTGGTGGGCCAATCCACCTCTTGCCAGCCGGCAGCACAGGGCCGATACGCGGAGCGGCGTGCTTGACCGGTTCGCACGGGGCTGTTCTTATCTGCGCATAGCCCGCAGTTGGCGGGAACAGGGGCGCGCTGCCGACGATCACACGAGATGGACGTAACCTTGGTCATTCCGGGCAGGAATGCGGCCGGCACGATCGGCGCCTGCCTCAATTCCGTGACGCCGCTGCTGGGCCGGGACGGCCTAACGGAGGTCATCTTCGTCGATGACGGATCGCGGGACGACACGCGTGAGATCGTGGCGAAATACCCGGTCAGGTGCGTTGCCGGGCCCGGCCGGGGGCCAGGGGCGGCGCGAAACCTCGGCTGGCGAGCTGCCGGGACCGAGCTGGTCTGGTTTGTCGATTCAGACTGCGTGGCGGAGCCGGACGCTCTGGCCCGGCTGGTCCCGTACTTCGACAGGCTGAAGCTGGGCGGCGTGAGCGGCAGCTACGGCAACATGCGGCCGGATTCGCTCCTGGCCACATTGATTCACGAGGAGATCATCGAGCGTCATCGCTGGATGCGGCGCGCGATGGAGCATCGCGGCCGTATCGACTTTCTGGCGACCTTCAACGTGCTGTACCGCCGCGCGGCCCTGGAGGAAGTAGGGGGGTTCGACGAGCGGTTTCTCAAGGGCCAGGATGCGGAGCTCTCGTGGCGGGTGATGGCGGCCGGTTACGACCTGGCCTTTGATTTTGACTCCCGCGTGCGACACTTTCACGAGACGCGCTGGTTGAAGTACCTGCGGACGCAGCGCCAGCAGGGCTACTGGCGGGTGTGGCTGCACTTGGGCCGGGAGGGCCGGGCGCACCGCGGCGGTGATTCGTACAGCACCGTCGTGGACCACGTGCAGCCGCCGCTGGCGATGCTCAGCCTCTGCTCGTTGCTGCTGTTGGCGGTTCCGGGGTTGCGCTGGGTGCCGGCCGTCGCGGCGGGGCTGCTGGCGGTTTGTCAGGTTCCGATGACGGCGCGGCTCGTGAAGGCTACCGGCAAGGTACGGCTGGTCTGGTTTGCAATGATGAGCTTTCTGCGCGCGTACTGGCGCGGGGTCGGGATGACAACGGCCACGGTGCGCGCCGTCTTCGGCAAACGGCCGTACGGCTCGACGTACGCCACGGACGGAGAGATCACCGCCGGTTAGTGGCTCCGGACTCCCCTCCCTCGCACCCGATCAACGTCCGATAACATCCGTCGCAGCCAAAAGTCTATTGCGAGAGATTGTCTCTTCTTTTTTGCGACTCAAGACGATAGCTTGGGAGGGTCAGGCTGCCCGTGAGAGAAACACGCCGGATTCGCGGCCTGACTGTCTGTTTGTTGGGAGAGAGAGTGCGCTTGTTCACATCGTGTGACCGCACCATCTCGCTGTCCGAATAAGCCGCATGGCGGCGGAGGTATGGAAGATGTTTACCGGTCGTACATTCTATGTCTGTGTTTTCGCAACGATCATTACCTTGGTGCTGGCAAATGCCCATGTACTGGCTGGCCCTCTATCGGACTTCGATGATGGTACGCTCCAGGGATGGCAGCCTGCGACAACTGCTGCTTTCACTATACCGTTTGGAGGACTTCTCGACCTTCAATTGGCTGGTGGGAATCCGGGCGGCTTTATGATGGCAACAGACACATCTGGCGGCGGCCTGTGGGTCCAGGCGCCTCCTGCGTTCAACGGCAACCTGAACCTGTACACCGATTTGCAGTGGGACGAGTATATCTTTCCGAATAGCGGGATAACGAAACCGACCCGGCCAGCGCTTCTTGGAAAGGACGATGCAACTGTGTGGGTGAACATGGGACCACTGAATCCGACCGGCGCATGGCATACGAGGAGCGTATCTCTGGACGGGGCAGACTGGACGCTTCTCACCGGCACCATGTCGTTCGAGGACGTGCGTGCTGATGCAACGTTGCTGTTCGGTATGGATGTTTCGGTCACCACGATGCCGACACTCGAGTGCGGTCTCGACAACATCACACTGCTGCCGGAGCCCGCATCCCTCGTTCTGTTTGTCTGTGGCACCGCGACTGTGCTCCTTCGCCGGAAGCACGCGCGCTAAGCGCGATGCCCGCGCTTGACCGCCGTCGCGCGCGCTGCTTTCATCTGCGCACCGTTCCCTTCGCCGGGTAAGTGACCCCGACGGAGGCGGGATGCGGGCGAGCGCTGGACGAAGTCCCCGGCCGAGCGCGCCTCGGACGCGCGACAAGCAGGGCATCGATGGGCAGCGAAGTCAGAAAGAGCTTCATTCTCGTTCTGGGTACCGGGGCGACGGCCGGCTTGAGCCTGGTCTTCGCCGTGTACGTGGGCAGGGTTCTCGGCGTTTCCGACTACGCCGATTTCTCGGCCGCGGTGTCCGTTGCATTTCTGGGCGGTATCGCCCTTGGGCCGATCAACGGAATCGTGGCTCGATTCACCGCCGAGTACAACGGCCGCGGTGAAGTCGGCAAGATCCGCGCGCTGCACTACGCGATCCTGAAGCGAGTCGCGCTTGGTGGCCTGGCGGTCCTGATGGTGGCCAGCGCCGGGGCGTACCCACTGGCGAAGTCGCTCAATTTCGCATCGCCCTGGCCGCTGGTGACTGCGTGCGTTGTCGTCTACCTGACACTGCTCGTCTCCGTCTCGCGCGGTCTGCTGCGCGGCGTACAGCACTTCGGCTCATACAACCTGAACACGGTCCTCGAGGCGGTGACGCGGCTGCTTGCCGGTGCCGCGCTGCTGGCCCTGGCTGCGACGACGCTGGCCGCCCTCTCCGCGTACGTGATCGCATTGCTGACCGTGCTCGTCCTTGCCGCAGTGCAGGTCTGCAAGGTCGTTGGCCATCACGCTCCGGAGCGGCTGGACAGTCTGGCCGTCAAGCGGTTTGCCGTAATGATGTTTTTCGTCATGCTGGTCTCGGCGGGATTCCAGAACCTGGACATGCTGTTCGTGAAGCGGTACACGACCGCCGTGGAGGCGGGTCTCTACGGGGCGGCGTTCACGTTTGCGCGGATGATTCCTGCCATCATGACGC
>JBECKQ010000209.1:0-3871 GCA_040235375.1 Phycisphaerae bacterium
TCCAACCAAGCGATGCGGCCGCAATCGCCACGGCCGCCAGGGCATGACCGGTGTCATGCTGGCAATAGCGATAGGCGCGCTCGCCGTACTTCCAGGCCTCGCGCCAATGAATCGACGAGAGCCCGAGAAAGAAGCCGCCGTCTGGGGAACCACTGCTCAGGCCCCCCGCCAGGTTTTGGGGCAAGTCACCGCCCACGTCGCGCGCCAGCTCGCGCCATGGTTCCTCGGTGAACGCGGTCCGGCGTTCGAGCGCGTGCGACTCGGGGGCGTAGTGATACACCGCGGGCGAGCCGTGCAGCCCCTCAATCGCCGGCGCGATGACGTAACCTTCTGTCGGATGCAGGTTTCCGCTCGATGGGTTGCACCGCAGGGCCCAGCGATTGTCGCGGTACTCCTTCCACGCCGAGATGCCCAGGCTGCACTCGAGCAGCCGGGCGATCGTGCTCCGTTGCACGGGCTCAGCGGCCACTCGCCCAGGCTCGAAGATATCCGAATATGCCGGGCCGCCAACGTCCTCGGCAAGCGGCAGCAGAATGCAGGGCGCCCCGGCGAACGTGCGAAATGGGTTCGGTTGGTTGTCCCAGTCCAGGCACCCCGCGGACCGGGCGTAGCGATCGAACCGATGCTTCGTCCGCTCGTGGTATTCGATTACGGCGTCAACATCACCCATCGCGCCGGCGGCCTCCAGACTTCAGGAATCCGGAGGATTCTTGTTGGAGCCCGACCGATCAGCAACACCGGGCGATCGTCCGCCCCACGGCCCAGGGGGTCTGGCTCGCTTTTGCCATGACGCAAGACCTGTCAGCGTTATTTTCTCGCCCGTCGCGCCAAAACCGCTGAATGCGGAATTTCACAAAAGCGTGCCTGACCCCCTCGCCCTTCCCGAAGACCCACGGCGCGGCGCCGCGGCGACCCGGGTGAGGGTTTCCGGCGGCGCAAGCCGCCGTTTCACCTGAAAAATGAGCACTGAAAACTCGCGGCCTTCTCACCTTCCCACATCCTCACTGAAGCTCGAACGCCCTCCTGTGCCGCTTGATGTAGGCGAACAGTTGGCCGGAGATGTCTTCCGGGTATTCGAGGAACACATCGTCGCATTCGAGCAGCTTGCGGTCGCGCTCTTCATCATCGTCGTAGATCACGTTCTCGATCTCGCTGACCGAGACGAAGGGGATGCCCAGTGCGTCGATTGCTTCTTGCGTGACCGCCGCGATCTTGGGACAGCCAATCGCATGCAGCGCGTCCACGATAAGCGGCGCGCATACCGCCTCGTTGACGAAGAACTGGTGGTACCCTCCGTTATTCACCTCGCGTTCGAGGGCCTCGACGACGAGGACGGTCCGCTCCTGTGGCGAGAGGCCCTCCAGACCCACGCGCTCAGCCTTCTGCACGATCGCGCTATCGAAGGCCATTGCGATCGAATCGATTCGATGTGTGGCATCCAGCGCAATCAGCTCATCCACGCTTTGCCCGCGGTATCCTTCGAGAGAGGGTCGTTCGCTCATTGCCGGTCCTTTCTGTGACGATTCACCGGATTGCCCCAACGGGGCAATGGCCTCCAGCCCGGGGTTGGTGTCGGTTCCCGGCTTGCCGGGAAGCACACCTACCCTGGGTCACGTATCGGCAGTCCGATCCAACCCCAACGGGGTTGCGGCCCAGCCGCGGATTCGACATTATCCGAATTCGATTCGATTCCCACCAAACCCCGTGGGCGCATGAATCGTGGCCCGCCGCGTGGGTATTGCCTTTGGCGTAAGGCGTTTTCATCGCATTGGCCTGCTGCGCCGCTACCGCACCAGCGGTGAGATCCGCGAGCATGTCGCCGGACGCGCCCTTTCTCACGTTCTCACCTTCTCACTTTCGCACTCCCCAGCGTTTCAGTATGCAACGCTGCGGTCAACACTGTATGCGCGTTTCAACGTGCCCGTCATAGTGCAGAGGCATCGCGGCGGCCGGGGGCGCTTGGTCCGCGGTTTGGTTTATGACACAAAGACCGGCAGAACAAGATGGAGCGTATACGGGTGATCGAAGGAAGGACGCAACCCCTTCAGGGTTGTGGAAAACAAGCATCCGACGTCCCAGGGTAGCCGCTGCGCGACAACCCTGGCCTGAAGGCCGTTGCCCCTTTGGGGCATGGGCACAACGCAGCCGAAGAAACCAACGCGCGGCAACCAGTCATTACACCACCCGGCGCCTTCGACCCGCCGCTTCTTCTCTCCTCTCTCCTATCTCCTTTCTCCTATCTGCGGCCGAAGGCCGCCGGCCGCCGCCCGGAGGGCGCGCGAATGTAGCCAGGCGACTTTAGTCCCTGGTAACCGGCCGCCCCATTCCCTTCATTCCCTTTTTCCATTCCGCCGCCCGCCCTCGGCGGGCGGCCGCGTTTCAACGCGGCGCCACCGATGGCCACGACCTGCGGCCATCCGCCGACGCCCCGCACGACGCCATCCGTGCATCACGGCCGCAATGACGTCGCCCGCCCCTCACACTCGCTGGAACTTCACGCTCTCGCCGCAGGCGTCGATGGGGCGTTCGGTACTTCGCAACGAAGCAACTCGCGTGACCGGAGCGAAAACTGAAGGTGAATGACCACCTGTCGTTTATTTC
This sequence comes from Phycisphaerae bacterium, assembly GCA_040235375.1. Lineage (GTDB taxonomy): Bacteria > Planctomycetota > Phycisphaerae > UBA1845 > UBA1845 > JBECKQ01. The sequence goes on from JBECKQ010000209.1 coordinate 2,602, forward strand.
CCAATAACCGTCGCAGTCTGCAAAGTAACTGGCCACCCACGCTCCCGCGATGACGAGGGCGACAATGGCGAAGAATAAAGAACAAGCGTGGTTTTCATTCTGTTGGACTGTCACCAAGAACGGCCACTACACGTTGGATCCAGTCACCGAAGTCGATTGGGATAGAACCCTTCAGCCCGAAGAAACGCCACGGAACGAATGGCGGAAACTCACTTGTAACGCCATAGGGCAGACTTCTTCCCAACTCCTCCTCCATGGCGAACACGATTTCGATATCGTCCCAGTCTCGCCCGGCGCGTTTGGATGCCACCTCGGCGAGCAATGGCGTTGGATCGGTCGGATGCAGGATCTGTGCGTCCAATCCGCAAACCTTCGCCACGGCACGGCGGATCGAAAGGGCAAGGCCCTGATGCGTGTTCTCGACGGATATCGACTCCAGAAACGCAGCATCCGTCAGGGGTTCCCTTCCCGTGAATGGGGACGGCTTGCTCTTCCGGTTGAACATCGCGGCACCTCGGACTTGGATATTCCGCACGATCCATTGAGATAGCACTCAGGGGGTTCCGAGTAAACCGGTCTGGCATCGAATCGCGAAGAATGGTGACAAGCGCGGCAATGTGGATATGGCCGCCATGCGAGTCCCTTCCAGTGCAGAGCCGGCGTGTGCAGGAGCAGTAGAGCTCTGGATCAGGAGAGCGCCGGAGAGGGCCCGGGGCGAAGGTGCGGCTACCGTTGTATCCGCTCCTTTATCCGCCGCGGCGGACGCCTCTGACGGCGGCGGGGCAGACCTGCGCTTGACGCTGTATGCGCTGGTGACGCGCGCTGAACGGGAGGCGGCCCGCTACTGGCGTGGCGGGTTCCGATGCGGTGCCCAACAGCCCAACAGCCTGACAGCCTAATGGCCTAACAGCCTCTCCCTGACACACGGGTGCGCGTTATAGGGGTGACAGGGCAATGACCCGTTGTGCCCAACATGCGCGCAGGAGTCCCCGACATGTCCAAGCACCATCACCGGCCGCTCGCCGCCAGCCGCCCGCCCTCTGACCGGCCCCTGAATCTCGCGCCCGCGCGCCCTCTCTCCGGCCTCAAGCCTCATGTCGAAGATCCGCCGTGGCGGGCCTCCAGCCTCGCCTCACGTCCTATAAAATCGCCGATTCCGCTCAAATCCACCGATAGACGGTGTTTTTCCAGCCACTTCAAGCCCCGCCATTCGTCCCCCCACCGACCCCCGAATCATGCGCCCGCGCGCCCTCCCTCCGCCCTCCCGCCT
>JBECKQ010000218.1:0-3452 GCA_040235375.1 Phycisphaerae bacterium
TGCCCATGACGCGGTCGAGGATTTCTTTGGCGGCGCGGACGTTGCCTTCCTTGGCTTCGCTGACGAGGGCGCGGACGATTTTGAAGATGTCCTCGTCGGTGACGCATTGGAGGAAGAGCTGGCGGTAACGGTAATGCTGAGCGGCGTGGTAGTGGCCGGGGCTGGCGTTGTTGCCGGGGGTGAAGCGGCCGGCGGAGTCGTGGTTGGGAGATTTTGGTTGGGCGGACATGGTTTTGCCCTCCTTTCGAAGGAATCTCGGGCGGAAAGCCCCGGGCAGTTTTGTGCGGGCACGGAGGCCCTTACACCCATAGAACGCGCCCGCCGTGTCACGGCGGTGAGTTTTCAGTGTTCAGTCACTCATGAGCCTTCCAGCCTCTGCCCGAAAGCATGAAAATGGAGGGGATGGACCGTCTGTAGCGGCCACTCCGCCCCTATTTCAAGGTAGTTTTGAGGCAGGCTGTTAGGAGAGGTGGTCCGGCTTCGCTGTGTTACGGCGTGGCAGGCGGTTTTTTTCCGCAGATTTCCGGAGATTCTCTCAGATTTCCTGGTGTGGGCTTCGCCTGCAAGCGGATGCGAGTGCAGGGAGGTGCTGCCCGTCACAGATACAACGCGCGGCGCGTACCTACAACGTGGTGCGTACCACCTTTCCTGTTCTTCCAGGCGTGAGGGGGCGTCCTCTTCGCGAAAATGTGGAGAAAGAGACTTGCCATTACAGAGCGGTATCACTATATTCGAGCTTCCCCCTTCCATGGTATCGGGGGAGAGAGAGAATCCTGGCTAAGTTGTCACTGAAAAGGGTGAGAGAGGAAAGGTCGGTCCCCGCGCTGTACGCGTCGCGGAGGTGGTGTGCCGGTCCAGGGTCCCTGAGCAGGCATCCTTGGTCCAGCCAGAACCTCGGCGCGTTCGTCAGGCCGTAGCGTACCTGCATCTCGTCGCTGCCGGCACCCGCTCGTGGCCTTGCCGATGTCGCGGACGCAAGCCGGCTTCTCCTGTTCGATCACGTTCGGATCGACGAGACCCCTCCCCGGATCAGCCATCGGAAAGTACCGCTCGACCATCCGCTACGGAAGAAGGAGGAGGAAATGAAACACAGTGTCTCATTGTTCTTGTTCGCCGCGGCGATGATTGTATGTTCGCCCCCCTCACGAGCTGACAGCCCGCTTACCTACCTCGGTGCCATTCCGGTGAATCAGCCGCTCGGCCGGATCGTGGCGGATCCTGTGCGACCGAAGATCTATGGTATCACTGGTGACGGCAACGTGGTCTTCATCGATCGCACGACCTGGTCAGTCGAGAAGGTCGTTCCCACGGGCCGTCTGCTCCGGGACATCGACATCCACTCGGACAACGACCATCTCACCGTGCTCGATAACGTGACCGGTGAATACTGGAATCAGCCACCGGCGGTCTACGCGATCGATTTTGATCTGACCACTCAGACCGCGACCGGCATCACGCTGCTCCAGGCGCCTCTCTATCAGATGGCCTTCGGGCGACCCGGTCGCATTCTCGGCGTCGAGACGAACCAGTTCGTGCCCGTTCACCTCCTCGACGAGACCACGGGTGGACTGATCGACTCTGTCCAGGCCGGCACCTATTCAAACACCGAATGGGAGGGCGCAAACAAGTTTGTGGCGAATCATGACGGGACGCGTCTGTACCGGACGGAGTTGGCCTCAAATCCGAACGACCTCATCGTCGTTGACACATCCACCGACGACCTGTCCCTCATCGATAGCCGCAGCATCGGTGGATTCACCAGTGAGCCCGTGTTCCTGAATTCAAGTGAGACCAGCCTATACGTGGGAGAGACCCGCTTCAATCCGGACAATATCGACCAGGTCCTCGGCCTGTTCCCGGAGTTTATCTATGCCGCCACGTCCGACGATAAGTTCGCTTTCGGCGCGGACGGCATCTACGACCCGGTCTGGGGCACACGCCTCGGGGACATGCCGGCCGGCTACCCGATGATGGATCTGGGCGAGGGCGGGAGCTACCTCTACACCTTCGACACCAGCACCCAGCAACTCCACGTTATGGTCGTCGCGCCCGAGCCTGCGACCCTGGCAACCGCCCTGGTCGGCGTACTCCTCGCCTGTGCGCGAAGAAGATGCTCCGCCCCAGGATCGTGATCCGACGCCAACGCAACGAACTGGAAGATTCCCGCATTGTTGAAGAATCACAAGGAGGAAAGAGAGATGACTCGAACAAGAGCGTCGATGGTCGTCGTGCTGACCGTTGCTCTGGCGGCGACTGTGGCCGTGGCCGATGACTACGTCACGTATGTAGGGGCGATCGACGTGAATCTGCCTCTGGGGCGCATTGTGGCTGATCCGATTCGATCCAAGGTCTACGGAATCACCGGCACCGGGGACGTGGTGTTCATGGATCGGGCCAGCTTGTCGGTCGATAACGTCGTGTCCACGGGGCGCGTGCTTCGCGACATTGATATCAACCCGGATGGCAACCACCTAACGGTCCTCGATAACGTGACCGGGGAGTATTGGAACCAGCCGCCCGCGGTGTACGCCCTCGACTTCGATCTGACCAGCCAGTCTGCATCGGGGATCAGTCTGCTCCAGGCGCCGCTGTATCAGATGGGATTTGGCCGCCCCAGCCGGATTGTCGGAATCGCCACGAACCAATGGGTGGACGTCTACCAGATGAACGCCGCGACCGGTGCCGTGCTCGACACCGCATCGGGCGGATACTATGGTAGCGCCACCTGGTCCGGGCCGAATTGCTTCGTCACCAACAGTACGGGCACGCGGCTCTATCGAACCGAGCTCGGCATCAGCAGCATCGAGCTGATCATGTTCAATACGTCGACCGACAACATCACGCAGATGGATAGTCGCGACGTCGGCAGCTATTCCAGCGAGCCGGTCTTCTTGAACTCGACAGACACCAGCCTTTATGTCGGCGACGTCCGCTACAATCCGGACAACATCGATCAGGTGCTGGGCATGTATCCGGAGCACATCTTCGCCGCAACCGGAGATGACAGCCTCGCCTTCGGCGTAAACGGCGTGTACGACCCGTTGTGGGGAACCAAGCTCCAGGACCTCCCCTTCGGAACCAACATGATGGCTCTGGGCGAGAACGAGCACTATCTCTATTGCTTCGATACGAGCACTCAAAAGCTCCACGTCATGTCGGTCATCCCGGAGCCTGGGACCTTGTTGCTGCTCGGCCTCGGCGGCGTGGGCGTGGTGCGCCGGCGGCGCTGAGCCGACGTTGCGAGACGCCGCTTATCGTCGCTCGCTCAACCGATGCGTGCAGCGGCCCTTGATGGTCGTCGGCGCGCCGGAAAACGAACCTGTCCCGAATGCCATTAAGTTAGGCTGCATCTCTCTTGTTTTTCAGGCGTTTGCGTAATTCTTCGCGCGGCGCGGTCATACGCGGATACTCTTTCGGGCGACGCTTGATGCAGCGCGGCTCGATGCGCCCGC
>JBECKQ010000040.1:0-10589 GCA_040235375.1 Phycisphaerae bacterium
TGCGCCGCGACGATACGCGGCGGCAGGTCGCGGCGCTTGCGATACACGACCGCCTCCAGCGGAATCGTCAGCGCGTCATCCCGGCGGGCCACTTCGATTTCCACGTTGGCCGTCATGCCCGGCTTGATTCGCGGATCTTCGCCCGTGATGAGCACGAGCGTCTCGAACGTGACCACGTCGCGGCCGAGCGGCTTGGTCCCCTTCGTGCCGACGCGCAGCACCTTGCCGGCGATGCTCCTGCGCGTGTCCGATTGCAGGTAAGTCTGGGCGGGTTGCCCCTCCTTCACCAGTGGGGCGTCGCTTTCGCTAACCCGGCAGCGCACCTGCATCTCGCTGAGCTTGCTGATGACCATGATGCGCGTGCCCGGGTTGTTCATCGTGCCCGTCACCACCACTTCGCCCTGTTCCGCCAGGAGCTGGGAGACGACGCCGTCCATCGGCGATCGGATGACGGTCTTCTCCAGATCGTCCCGCGCCGATTGAAGCAGCGCCTCCGACTCCACCAGCTCCTGCCGCCGCATTTCGAGCGCCGCCTTCGCGTTGACCAGAAGCGTGTGGTAGTCGGCAAGCTCCGTCGGAGACGTGGCGTTCTGTTCGCTCAATCGCTCCTGCCGGTCGTAGTCGCGCTCGGCTTTCTTGAGGTTCGCTTCGCCCTGCGTGATCGACGCCTTCAGCTTGGCGACCGTCGCTTCCGCAGACTGCACCCGTGCCCGGTAGTCGGCGTCGTCGAGGCGGCAGAGCAGGTCACCCTCCTTGACCACGTCGCCCTCCTCGACCGGCATTTCCAGGATCTTGGCCACGATCTCGGAGCTGATGTCCACCTCGGCGCAGGCTTCCACTTCGCCGGGCGCCTGCACGATACGCACGATGTCGCGCTGCTGGGGATGCGTTGTTGTCACCTCGACGTCGAGCTGCGGCGCGACGTTCAGGATGCTCTTGCCGTCTTCACGACGCGTGACCTTGTTCAAAACGAGCATTCCGCCGACAGCCGCCGCGAGGATCACGATTCCGATTACTGTTCTCATGACATTCTCCACGGCCGAAGCGCCGCCCGTGCTGCCTGCTTTATGACACGGTGACGCCCGGTGTCGGCGACGGCGCCGACTGCGCGATCGCCGCGGTCAAAAGGCCGGCGCGGACCACGGCCCCCACCAGCCAGCAGCCCCCGCACAAGGCCCACGCCCGCCAACCCGGCAGCTGCGACGTGACCGTCAGGCCCGCCACAATCGTCAGCCAGAACCAGATTCGAAACGGGTCGAGCGCCGTCAGCAGGCCCCAGGCCGCGGCGAGCGCCCGCGGGTCGGTCCCTTCCGCGCCCAGCACCGGTCGCAGGAGCATGGCCAGTGACGTCTCGACGTCGAGCGTCTGAAAGTGAACCATCATTCCGAACTGAAACAGCAGCCGGGCCAGCTCCACAAACGCGGCGAACACGCAGATGTTCATCAACGTGTGCCACTCCGGCTTCCGGCCCGTCAGCGCAACGGCGCCGTACAGGACGGCCGCAATCACCATGACCGTCGCCAGTATCCGCAGAGGCTCGCTGATGACCACTTGCAGCCGCGACATCAGCCGGTCGAACTCGCCGCGCTTGTACTGCTTTTCGTACATCTCGCGCAGAGCCGACCGTTCGACCACGTCGAGCTGGGCCTGTTCCAATGCGGCGATTCGTTCAACGGTGCGCTGGTTGACTTGGCGGTCGATGAGCCCGGTTTCGACGATCGCATAGCCGATGAGCGTGACGGCCGTCAGGAGAATGAGCAGCGGCCAGCCGTATCGCGGCACGTCCTCCACCCGGGCGAAGAACCGCCGCGGCGCCGCCAGTGCCAACGGTATGTCACGGACGCCGACGGGTCGCGCGGGAAGGAGGTTGTTCAGTGGTTCGGCCACGACATGCTGCATCGAGCGGTCGGGCGACTCGCGGCGGAGAGAGCAGTCGCCGGACTTCTGATCGAATCAATCCACAGCCCCGCCGGCGCCGCCGATTATAAAGCAGCCTGCCGGCCTCTACCTTCTATTCGCACGCCCACCCAGCGTATTCGACGGGCATGGACAAGTTCTGACACCGCCGGCGGCACGCGGGCAGCGTATGCCGCTGCCGTGGAGAAAGGGGCCGCAGCAGGCGCTTCTGCGGGTGTCATGTTGGTTGAAAGAAAGGTGTAGCGCTAAGATCAGCGCGAAAGCGAGACCGTATGTCCAATCGCAACATCGTCGTCATCGGAGCGTCTCTGGGGGGCGTCCAGGCGCTGCGCGAGCTCGTCGGTCATTTGCCCGGCGATCTGCCGGCCGCGGTCTTCATCGTCCAGCATGTCTCTCCCTCGTCGCCCACCATGTTGCCGAGCATCCTGGCCACACGCAGCGATCTGCCCGTCCGATCCGCGCTGAATGGTGAACCGATCGGCACCGGCCACGTCTACATCGCGCCCTCCGACCACCACCTGGTGATGGATGAGCACCACGTGCGCCTGGCGCGCAGTCCGAAGGAGAACGGGGCCCGGCCTTCGATCGACACGCTGTTTCGTGCCGCGGCCGCCTATCACCGCTCCGCGGTCATCGGCGTCGTGCTGACCGGTCAGTTGCACGACGGCGCCGCCGGCATGGTGGCAATCAAGCGATGCGGCGGCATTGCCATCGCCCAGGACCCCAGCGACGCGCAGTATCCCAGCATGCCGCTCGAGGCAATTCGGCTCGACGACATCGACCACGTGCTGCCGCTCGATCTGATCGCCGGGGCGATTAACCGGCTCACGCGCGAAGAGGCTCCGCCATCGCCGCCGGTGCCGCCCGACGTCATGATGGAAGCGAAGATCGCCGAGTCAGGTTCTTTCACCATCGACAGGCAGCACCAATTGGGCGCCCCCACGGCCTACTCCTGTCCGGAATGCGGGGGCCCTCTCTGGCAGGTGCCGGGAGAGCCACGCCGTTTTCGCTGCCACACCGGGCATGCTTTCACCGCTTCCAACCTGCTGAGTCAGCAGTCGGATGAGGTCGAACGCTCCCTGTGGGGGGCCATCCGGGCCTTGCACGAGCGCGCCAAGCTCCTCATGGACCAGGCCGGCGCTGTGACGTCCCAGAATCGCCGCCGGGCGGACGCCCTTCGCGAGCAGTCGGAGCAGGCGGCAGAGCAAGCCGCCGTACTGCAGGACCTGATCGCGACCGCCGTCAAAATGGATGACGGACCTGCTGTCGATGAGAAATCTCCGTAAGGGACGCGATTCAGGTTACGCGAAAACGCACCGCCAGATAAACGTTCGCGATGCCCAGCGAGTCGAGCGCCACGCTGACAACATAGTCGTCCGGCATACCGGCCGGAAACGCCACGTCCACGGGGAATTCGCCCGCCAACGCGCCGACTCCGCCGCACTGCCAGCACTCGAACGGTCCCATGCCACCTCGGCCCAGGCAGACTGGGCACGTGTCCACGGCGGGTACGAACACCCGCACGTGCCCGCCCTCCATCGCCTGCTCCCACGGCACCGGAACCTCGATGATCAACCGCTCGGCCCGGCTGCTTTTCGGTTGCGCGGCCCCCGTGAAGTTGCTCCAGAGGCGATCGAAGATCTCCTCGAACGACGGACGAAATGTATCGAACGAACGCGTCAGTGATATGTCTTCAACGTAACGCGAACGCTCCGGAATTAACGGCTCCGGTCGGGATCGACGCGGTCTGACGTGCGCGGAATGAGCCCGTTTTCCCGCAACGGCCTGCCGCTCGCGCTCGCGCGCCCGGTCGTAGTCCTGCCGCCGGGCCGGGTCGCTCAGGACGCCGTATGCCTCCTGCACATCCAAAAACGGCGCGGAGTCCTGGCCGTAGTGATCCGGATGCAACTCGAGCGCCTTCTTGCGATACGCCCGCCGGATTTCGTCCGGCGAGGCCTCGATCGCCACGCCCAAAATGATGTAATAATCTTTGCTCATCGTCGTACGCCCGAAATCGACGGCGAGCTCTGGTACCGACCTACCGTAGATTCATATCGTTCTCGGCTGCGTCCGGTCAAGCAGCAGCAGCGCTGGTATGGACCCACCGGAACGGGTCGCACCGTCGGACGAAGTCAGGCCGTGGCTTTCGCGGCGTCTCGCCGCGGCGAGGCCGTGAATTTCCCGAGCGGGCTTAAACCCTGCCCCGGCCCCGCATTTCGCGGGCCAGCCCGCTTGCCGCAACGTGCGCGCTCGACCACGCCCACTGGAAATTGAACCCGCCGATCCGGCCGTCCACGTCGAGGATTTCGCCGACGAAGTAAAGGCCCGGACATGTGCGCGACATCATCGTCCGCGGATCGACTTCGCTCAGCGGCACGCCGCCCGCCGTCACCTCCGCGTGCGAATACCCTCGACTGTCGCGGACCGGCAGCGGCCACTCGACCAGCGCGTGGGCCAGCTTTTGCCGCGACGGCCTCGACAATTGCGAAGTCTGCACCGCCGGGAGAATTCCTACATTCTCCAGCAGGGCGGTCGCCACGCGAGCCGGCAGCAGGGCGGCCAGGGCATTGTGCACCTGGGCCCGCGGATACGCCGCCGCAAGCCCGCGCAGCCGGTCGTCCACGCGACCGAGGTCTTCGCCGGGCAGAAAGTTGACGTATACGGCCACCTCGCGCCCCTCGGCTCGCGCCCGATGCCAGTGCCGCGAGGCGTCGAGCACCGCAGGACCGCTGACGCCGAAATGCGTCCACAACAGCACCCCGGCTACGCGGATCGGTTTCCAGCCGGACGCCCGCACGATCAGCTCGACCAGATGCGAAATGCCCGATAGCGGCGAGTGAAATTCCCCATTGAGAATCAGCGCGACCAAGGCCGGCGTTGTCGGCACCAGCGTGTGGCCGAGCGCCTCCGCCAGACAGTATCCGATCCCGTCGCTTCCCGTCTTCGGCAGCGATCGCCCGCCGGTCGCGAGCACCACGCGCCTCGCCAGAAATCGCTTAGCGCGGGCGTCGATCTCGAAGTGCTCCGCCTTCCGCCGGATCGCCGCGACGCGATGTTCCGTCAAGATGCGCACGCCGCGCCGCGATGCCTCCGCCAGCAGCGCATCCAGCACTGTCCGTGCTCGATCCGTTACCGGAAACAGCTTGCCGTTGTCTTCCTCCTCGTACATGTCCACGCCGAGTTCCCGAAAGAACTCGACAGTTCGCTCCGCAGGAAACTCCCGGAGCACGCGCTTGATGACGTTCGCGCTGCCGCCGCAGAAGTCGTTCGTCGTCACGACGCGGTTCGTCACGTTGCACCGGCCGCCGCCGGACACGAGGATCTTTGCGCCCAGCCGCCTTGCCCCGTCGAGCAGCAGAACCGAGTGCTTCGGCATCAGCCGCGCCGCGAAGATTGCGGTCGCCAACCCCGCTGCACCGCCGCCCACGATGATGATATCCGCGTTGACGATCGAACGACTCACGCCTCAACCAGCCGCCGCCTGCCCGCGCTTCCGTACGTGCTTCACTGGACCGCTATAATATCCGTCGATGTGTCCCGATGCATTTTACGGCGAACCTCCGCATGACCGCCCGGCCGATCACAAACGCCGCCCGCGATATCCCGGCACCCATCCACGACGTTACGAGCATCGCTACAAGGAGCTGGACCCCGAATCCCATCCCGGCATTCTCGAGCACGTGCTCGCCCAGGGCCGCACCCCCGCTGGCACCCACGTGCCGGTCATGCTAAGCGAAGTGCTCGATGCCCTTCAGCCTCGCGAAAATGACATCATTATCGATTGCACGCTCGGTTATGGCGGTCACGCCCACGCCCTGCTCGATCGCCTCGGACCAACCGGCCGCTTGATCGGCCTTGACGTGGACGCCGCCCAACTCGCGCGAACGGCCGAACGCCTCCGCGCGCCTGTCTACCCGCAAGCTGACGGATCCAATCCTGTCGCGCCGCCGCGAATCCGCCTCCACCGTAGTCATTTCGCGGGCATCGGTAAGGTGCTTGCCCGCGAGCAACTCGATGGCTGCGATTGCCTCCTGGCCGATCTCGGCGCGTCGAGCATGCAGGTGGACGACCCCGCCCGCGGTTTCAGCTACAAGTACGACGCCCCGCTCGACATGCGTATGGATGACCGGCTCGTGCGAACGGCCGCCGACCTGCTCCAGTCCCTCTCCCAGGAAGATCTGTCCGTCGCCCTTGATACGCTTGCCGATGAGCCCGATCACGAGCGGATCGCCAGCGCGATTGTCGAACGACGGTCCGTCGAGCCAATCACGCGCTGCCGGCAGCTCACACGCCTGGTGCTCGCCGCCAAAGAACGCGGCTCGCGCCGCCCGACCACTGAAAACGACATAAGCGGCCGGCGTCATCCCGCGGCCCGCGTGTTCCAGGCTCTTCGCATGATGGTCAACGACGAGCTCAACGGCCTCGAGCAGCTCCTCCGCGCCGCTCCGTACTGCCTCCGGCCGGGCGGCAGGGTTTGCGTCATCAGCTTTCACAGCGGAGAACACGAGCGCGTGGAACGCGCGTTTGCCAACGGAGTGCGCGGCGACCTCTACGGCACGACAGCGTCTGAGGCGATTCTTCCCACTGCGCAAGAGCGATACGACAACGCGCGAAGCCGCTCGGCGCAGCTTCGCTGGGCGATACGTGCCGTGTCCTGATCATGCGGCGTCATCCGCACAGCGCGCTTCACGGCGAGCCGGTGAACGTCACCTGGAACTCCGCAAAGTCAATCAGATCGACCGTGCCGCTTTGATCGACGTCATGACTGTCGAGACAGTCCGCGGATGGCGACTGGTCCGGTCCGAGCAGGCAGCCGACGAAGTCGCCCAGGTCGGTCAGATCCACGTAACCGTTGTGGTTCGCATCGAACGGGCCGTCGCAGGCGTCGCCGTAGCCATCCCCGTCCGTGTCCGCCTGGTCCGTATTCGCCACCGTCGGACAGTTGTCCTCGAGATCGCATACCGTGTCCGCGTCCGCGTCGATCAGCGTGCCGACGCAAACGCCGTCAACACACGTGTCGTTCTCGGTGCATGGATCGCCGTCGTCGCAGACCAGCGACCCGCCGAGCAGCGGCGCGACAAGGAGATCGTCCCAATACCGCGACCCGCCGGAATGCGTCCACACGCCGACGGTTCCCCTGGTCAGTCGCGTCGGCGACGTGTCGACCGCGTCGATCTGCCAGGTGGCCGGCTCCGAGCCGCCGTCCGCCCAGACACGCGCCCGCACCGTCGTCTGCAACGCTTCAGCGTTCACTTGAATGCGGAAACGCATCCATCCGCCCGCAACCGGCGCCACGCCGGAATCGATATCGCCCGTCAGCGTGTCCACGCCGTCCGGATGCTGGGCCAGGTGGAACGTGGTCAATCCCGCGACGTTGACCCGCCGCAGCCGATAGTACGTGTCAGAGTTCGGATAGTCCGAGAAGAACGTCACGCCGATGGCCGTGGTTGACTCCCCCACGCGCATTCTGCCGGTGTATTCGTAGTCGGCCCACGTGTCGCTGCCCGCGCCCACGTAGTGCGAGTGAAAGTTGGTGCCGTCGTAAGTCGTCGCCAGGGCCAGCTCGCCGTCGACCTGCTCGACGTCGAACACGTCCAGTTCCGTCAAGGCGTTGTTCACCCCCGTGTCGAACCAGCCCGCAGGATCGGCGCCCACGGCGTAGCTGTTAAAATCTTCCGCATAAAGTGACGCGCTTTGGCACTCGTCGGGCTCGCCGTTGCCATCGCAGTCGTAGCTCGTGCCCGCGGCAATGTCGCACTCGTCCGGCGTCGCGTTGGCGTTGCAGTCCGCACTCGTGCCAGCACTGATGTCAAGGCTGTCCGCGACGCCGTTGTTATTGCAGTCGCCCGGCAAGTGGCCGGTACCACTTACAGGCACCGTGATGTCACTGCCGAGGTGGCTCGACGCGATGACCATCGTCGCCGCACGGACGCCCTCCGCTGCCGGCGTGAAGGTCACGTCCACATCCACGGCGCTCCCATCGCTCACCATGAATGGTCCCGTCGGGGCGGCGGCGAAATCACCCCCGGCCGCTCCGCTGAACGAAATCCCGTCCACTGCCACGTTTACGCCGCTGGTGTTCGCCAGCGTTACCGTCTGGGCGGGTGTTGTCTGCCCAACCGTCGTCGCCCCGAAATCCAATGAGCCGGGCGAAACGGTCAGGCTGGGCTGCGGGCCCGGCTGGGCGGCCAGGATTTCGATGCCTTTGATCGCCGGGTTCTCGACGTTGTGGATGAACTCGATCTGCAGGTTGCCGTCCCCGTTGTCGGTGACCACCGCGGAGATCATCGTGCCCACCAGCGCCCCGCCGCCGAGTGCGTAGGGGTCAACATCGGTAAACGTCAACGCGCCCTCCACGTGGACATCGAAGACGCGCTGGCCCGGCCCCGTGATGTTGGCGAACGTCTCCGCCAGGTAGAGTCGCACTTCCACCGTCTGCCCCGCGGCCACCGGAAACGTCCACAGCATCTCCGGCGCCGGCGCCTCGTCCCACCGTTCCCGCTGGAACAGCTGTGGCGGTGCAGCCGGCGGCACCGACGGCCCCAGCGTGATCGGGTTTGACGTGGTGGTTGTCTTGTTGTTCGTTTCCGCCGCGTTCACGTACGGCGATGGCGACGCCGCGGTGTCTCCACTCCAGTCCGGAAGAGAGAGGTCCGCGGCCGTCAACACCGGACCCCCTGCGTTGACGCGGTACAGGATGGTGGTCGCGGTGGGAAGCCCCTCACCCGACAGGTTCACCGCAACCGGCGAGTTATTGCCATCATGCGTCACCGTCAACGCGCCTACGAAGCTCCCGCTGCTGGCCGGCGAGAACTGAACGGTCAGATCCAGCCCCGGGCCCCCGGGCGACAGCGATGCCGGCAACGACGGCGGACTGACCAGCGCGAACGGAGGCGTCACCGCCAGGTCCGTAATCGACACCGTGCTCGCGCCGTTGTTCGTCAGCGTCACCGTCGCAACGCCATTCGATCCGACGGGCACGTTGCCGAAGTCCACCGACGCCGGCGTCGCTGTCACGTCTACGCTGCCGAGCTGAAGCACGAGCGTGTTCGATAGCAAACCGGTTCGCCCGCTGCTCTCGCGGACGGTCGCGACGAAGTAATTCAGCCCGCCCTCCGGATCGGTGTTCGTCAGCGTCACCGGAATGTCGACCGTGCTGTCGGGCAGGGCCTTGCCGCTACCCACGACGGCCGTGCTTTCCTCCACGGCGATTACGCTGTTGATCTCGAATGGGTCGAGGTCGAACCCGCCGCCCGGGAGTCCGTCGGTGAACAGCGCTCCCTCGACGCGCAGCAGCGAGACCTGCGCGCTCGCCGGAGCCGTGACGCGAATCGTCTGTGCGGCGTCGGCGACAACCGCCGGCCCAGCGCCGATGCCCACCGCTTCGATGCTCGGGGCCGGCGGCGGGCTTGACGCGATGTCCGTTTCGCCGCCGCCCAGGCTCCCGCTCTTTCGATAGATTTGTCCGGTCTGCACCGATCCATCATCGAACGTCACCGTTACCGTTGTGCCGGTCAGTTCGAGCCCCGACACACTGCCGGATTCCCCCGGCCCCGGCGAAGTCGTTCCCTGGATGCTCGTCGGATCGACATCGACGGAGAACTTGAACGTCTCGCCCGGATCGAAATCGTTGAAGGTGATCGTGAGCGCGTCATAGCCATTGTCGTGCAGACCGGCAAACGGCGGCGCGCCGCACGACGGATCGGCCGTGGTCAGACCGACGAGCGCCGCCCCCGTCGTGGCGTCGAAGCATCGCGCCGTCGTGTCGCCGGCTGTTCCGTTCGGGTCGAACACCATGTCGGGAATGAATCCCGTGCTCAGATCGAACGCGACGCTGGTGATCTTCGCGCCGTTTGCAGACGTGTTGGTAATCTCGAACGAGTCGCCACTGTACGTGCTCGCGTTGATGCCGCCGGTCGGCGTGATCGCGACGTATGCTTCGCCGCCGGTCGCATCCGCGGTGACGTTGAAGAAATCCCATGTGGCCGTGAACGGCGTCGCATTAGCCGACGTCGATATGAGCCCGACCGCCAGCGCCTCCGGTCCCTGCAACGTGTTCAGCAGTGGTCCGGCCAGCGTGAGCGGCGAGCCCAGGTCCGTGATCGCGCCGCCGTCCAGTGCATACCTCGGTTGCACGGTCCCCCCAGCCGGATCGATCGACAAATACAGATCGACCGAGTTTGCCGTCAGGACCGCGGCGCTGTATGTCGTGCCGCTCGCCACGGCCTGGTTTTCCACCAGCGCTTGCAGTCCACCCGCGCCACCCCTCGCGGCGACCACGAGCTTGACATAGTTGTCCTGATCTCCCGTGCCGATGAACATCCCAAAAGCCTGGAAGTTCTGCGGTACCTGGCCATCGAAGAACGGTGCGTCCACCGCCGTATGAACAGTGAAGGGACCCGTCGCGCTTGATACGGCCACGCCGAACTGGAAACCATTCTCCTGCGTGTTCGTAGTCTGGAACGCATCCCCCGGCGATACCGCGTCGATCGTGAACTTGCCCGCCGCACCGCCCGCCGTCAGGTTGGCCAGCGCGAACTGGTCAAGGTAATCCGTTGTCCCGTTCGTCATCAAACCGGTGAACCCGCAAGCCAGCAGGCCGAAGCCCGGCTGACCGATCCCCCAGCCATATTCGACCGGCAGCGCCGTCGTCAGGCCGTTGTTCTCGTCGA
>JBECKQ010000079.1:0-15199 GCA_040235375.1 Phycisphaerae bacterium
CGCCGCGCGAGTACCTGCGTTTCATCGGCCGGCTTTACGGCGTTCCCGAGGACGAAGCGGAACGGCGGGCCACGGAGATGCTCGGGCTGTTCGGCCTCGCCGACGAACTCGACCAGCGGATGGCGACGTTCTCGAAGGGCATGCGTCAGAAAGTGCTTATCGTGGCCGGCCTCATTCACAACCCGCAAGTCGTCTTCCTGGATGAGCCGCTGGCCGGCCTGGACGCCAACTCGGTGGTCGTCGTCAAGGAGATCATCACGCGGCTCGCCCGCCACGGCAAGGCCATTTTCTACTGCTCGCATGTCATGGATGTGGTCGAACGCATCTGTCAGCGCATTATCATCATCTCCGACGGACAGATCATTGCCGACGGCAGCTTCGAGGAGCTCCAGAACATGAACAAGGCGGCGTCGCTGGAGCGCATCTTCACCCAGCTCACCAGCGCCGGGGGCCACGCCACGGTGGCCGACCAGTTCATTCAGGTGTTCGAGCGGCCGGCGAACAATGGCTAAGCTCATCCTCAGCCTGTTCGACTGCATTTCCTGGGCGCTGCGCCGGGCCGGGGTGGACTACCCGCAGTTCCGCAGCCTGCTGGGCGTGAAGCTGACGCTCGACGGCCGGCGGCGCTTCACCGCTTTCCAGCAACGCGGCGGCAAGGCGCCGCGCAACGCATTTGCGGGCGCGCTTCTCATGAACGCATTCATGGGCTTCTTCGTGGCCATGCTGCTGTTGATCGCCAGCCCCCTCGCCGCCCTCATGCTGGTACACGCGTTCGTCATGGTGGTCATCGCCCTCTCGCTGATCGCCGATTTTTCCAGCGTTCTGCTGGACACGACGGACAACCAGATCCTTCAATCGCGACCGATCACCAGTCGCACGATCCTCGCGGCGCGCCTCGCACACGTCAGCACTTACGTATCCCTGCTCACGCTCAGCCTGGCGGCCGCCTCGTTCTTCGTCGGGACAGTCAAGTATGGCGTCGTGTTCGTGCCCGTCTTCGCGCTGACGCTGGTCGCCGCGGTGTGCCTGATCGTCGGGGCCGTCAACGTGCTCTACCTGCTGGCCATGCGCCTGACCAGCGGCGAGCGACTGCGCGACATCATCCTGTACTTTCAGGTAGGCATGACCGTTCTCGTCATCGGCGGCTACCAGGTTCTGCCCCGCCTGATGGACATGAAGCAGCTTGCCACCTGGCGACTGGCTGACCACTGGTGGGTCTACCTCATCCCCCCCGCCTGGTTTGCCGCCCCCGTCGAACTCCTGACGAGTGGGCCGGATACGCCGCAGCTTGTCCTCACCACTCTGGGCATCGTCGCCCCGCTGGGGATGCTCGCCGCCGCGTTGCGGCTGGCTCCCGGCTTCAAGGAAGCCCTGGCGCGACTCGAAGCGGCTCCCGAGTCATCGAAGGACGCATCCCTCACGACCGGCCGCCGAGGGCGCAGGTTGAGCCTCTGGCTGACGCGCCGCCCGGTCGAGCGCGCCGCATTCGACTTTCTCTGGTGCCTCGCCGGCCGCGATCGGCAGTTCAAGCTCCGTACCTATCCGAACATCGCGATGGTCTTCATCTTCGGAGCATTGATGATGTTCACCGGCTCGAAGGGGCTGCGCCAGACGCTGAGCTCCCTGCCGCAGACACACAAGGATTTGCTGCTGCTCTACATGTGCTGTGCGCTGGCCCCGACGGCGCTGCTGCAGATCCGCTACAGCGATGGCTATGAGGCGGCGTGGATCTACCGCGCGGCCCCACTGGCCAACCCCGGCGAGGTGTTGCTGGCGGCCTGGAAGGTCGTCGTCGCGAGGATCGTTCTCCCCGCATTCGCGCTCGTCGCCGTCACGACGCTCGTCATCTGGCGAGCGTCCGCCATACCCGACGTGTTGCTGGCGTTCTGCGCTACGCTGGTTGTCTGCGCGTTGCACGGGCTGCTGATCGGCGATCGTCTGCCCTTCTCCGAGCCGCTGGGCACGATGGAAAGTTCCGGCCGCGCCAGTCGTGTCATCGTGTACATGTTCCTCGCAATGGCCTTTGGCGGATTGCACTACGCCCTTACCTTCGTTCCCCACGGGGTGGCCATCGCGATTCCGGCCGCAGCACTGGCGACGTGGCTCGCGTTGCGTGCCTACGGCCGAACGTCCTGGGGCAAGATCCTTGCCCGCGAGGAGCCCTCCGGCACTCCCACGACCGGCCGACAGCGGTCTGAGAAGGGGAGAGGGTCAGGCGCGCCTTCGCGATAGTGTCGTTGAGCAGAGAGCCCTCGCGTGGGGATAGTCCACGGTAATCCTGGCACCATCGCGCAGCGGCGAAAACGAGCCCGACCCTCACATCTGGCGACATTTCCGCGCGCGTGATAGGCTTGCGCCCTACCCGGCGAGGCGAACGGATTGCGATATCGCGCGGGGTCGGGGCAGCGAGCAGGCGGCAAGTGCAGGAACGGATCATGGGCAAGCGTCAAAAACGGTGGCCGATCTGGGCGATCGGCCTGGCCGCAGTCGGTTGGGCGGTTGGTGGCGGCGTACTTATATGGCTCGGAACGCTGGCCGACAGCTCGCTCGTGCGGGCGGAAGGCGCGCCGGCCGGCGAGGGGCCGGGATCGGCGCTGCCGACGATCATCATGGGCATCGGTGTCGCCTGCTTCGTGCTCTGCGTGATCATGTTCATCTGGATGGGGTACCGGATACAGCAGGCACGCATCCCTCCGTGGGAACGCGGCAAGAAGAAACGGCGATGACGTGCGGTTCGTGACACGGACTGACCTTGGCGGGCGGCGGAACATCCACGTGACCGAATGAGGGCCTCGCGACACGGAGGCCATGCCCGAGTCGCGCGGTGACTGAACGGTATCGCTGGAAGCCTCAGTTTCGCTGGGAGGTGACCACGGCCGTCAGCGTCAGAAGCTGCAAAAAAGCGGCGAGCAAGAACCGCGCGATGGCCACGACCGGGTCGCTGAAGATCGCGACGAGACCCAGCACGGCCGCGACGACCGCCAGCATCTGCGCCAGCGTCGCCAGCAAACGCATGACGGAAAAGTCTTCCTGACTGCGGCGGCGCTCGCGGCGGCGTAGCAGATCGCGAATCTCCTCCAGCACGGCCTGCGAATTCGCTTTTCCACCGGCGGCGGGAGTCGCGTCCACCGTCGTGCGCTCGACATCGACGGGATCCTGCACGTCCACGGGTATGCCCACGGCTGGAAGTTGTGATTGCTCCTCGGGCACGACGGTTCGCGTTGGCGGCGGATCCTCGAGGATCAGCCGCGCCGCCTCCAGCAGCGACGGCACGACAAACTCCGGCCGGTAAGTGTCACAGACGTTTCTGCCGCCCGGATCGACCAGTACCGTCCGGCAGCCGGCTCGTTCGCCCGCCAGGATGTCACGTTCGCCGTCGCCGACCATCCAGGATTCCTCGAGCACGACATCGAGCTCGTCGGCAGCGCGCAGCAGCATTCCCGGCTTCGGCTTGCGCAGGTCGCTGGCCTTGCGGTACTCCTCGACGGCCGCCTGCGGGCCGTTCAGATACGGGCAGTGGTAGATCGCGTCGACGCGTGCCCCCTGCTCGAGCAGAAGCTCGCGAACGCGCTCGTGCACCTCCGCAAGCTGCTCTTCGGTGATCAGTCCTCGAGCGATGCCGGACTGGTTCGTGGCGATGACCACGACGAAGCCCGCCTCGTTGAGCATCCGGATCGCCTCGGCCGCGCCGGGCAACAGGCTGACGGCATCCGGATCGTTGATGAAACCCGGATCCTCGATGATCGTGTTGTCGCGGTCGAGGAATACCGCTCGCTGGCTCATGTCGCGCCCCGTCCGTTCAGCCGCTCGATGATCGCCTGGCGCAAAATCGGCAGGAGAATCTCGTGCTGGCCCACCACCTCGTGCCCATTACCGTCAGACACCGGCCGGGTCACGACGTTGGCACGCGGCCGATAGTGGGACAGCATGTCAAAGTTCGCGGTCACCATGGCATCGAGATTCGCCCCAAGATTCCGCGCGACAGCCACCGCCTTCAGAAACACCTCCGGCAGCACAACCGCGGACCCCACGTTCAGCCAGACACCGCCGGCGCCACCGCCGCCGCCCGCCCCCATGTCCGACACGACGCTGCACAGCGTTCGGAAGTCGCGCAAGGAGGCCGCGCCCAGCTTGGCGCCGTCCAGCGCACCGGACACGTGAACCGTGTCCGTGCCGATCGCCACGTGGACCGTCGCGGGAATCTCCAGTCGATTCGCCGCCGCGAGCACGCTCCTGCTCGTGTCCGCGCCATGGTGGACGCTCAAGAGTCGTCCTGTCGCCCGCCCGAGTCCGAGATCCTGAGCCTGTGCGTACTCGCAGACCGCGGCAAAGAACGAGAGCGTTTCTTCCACCATCCCGAACGAACCGTCGCGGATCGTATCGCTTACTTCTTCGCTCGTGGCGCCAAGGATTGCCAGTTCCGCGTCGTGTATCGCGACGGCGCCGTGCATCGCTACGGCGCTGATCACGCCGCGCTCCATCAGGTCGATCACAATCGGCGAGCAGCCGACCTTGATCACGTGCGCGCCCATCGCCCAGACGACGGGGTGCCCGCCCTGCACCGCGGCCACGACCGCGTCGACCACGGCGCGCAACTCCCGCGCCCCGAGGTAGTCCGGCATGGACTCGAGCAGCTCCGCGGCGGAGGCGCCGGCGGCCGGCAACTTCGCCTGCCGCGCAACCTCCACCTTGTGCGCGCGCTGCGCCGCCGAGTACACGCGGATGCGGCGCAGGTCCACGGGTTCGTACGGCCCCATCGTCATGAGTTCCTGCCCTCGAGCGCGGCTTTCAGCATAGAATCGAGAATGTTACCGCCATCCTGCCGAAAGTCGATGAAAACCCCGACCACGAGCACCGGCATCGTCCATCGGGCCTGAAGCGACTCGAGCTTCACCGCGTCCTTCTCCGTGACGATGATTCGCCCTGCACCGGCCTCGCCCGCCTGCGTGCAGATGCGGTGCACGTCCGCCGCGGTGTACTCGTGGTGATCCGCGAAAGCGGCGTGGCCGCGGATTTCGATGCCCAGACTCTCGGCCGTCCGCTGATAAGCGTCTGGATTGCCGATCGCAGATACGAGAAATGCGGGTTCGTCGCCGGCCTCATCCTCGTGTGGAGGAGCCGGCAGCAAGGGCCGCAGCGATTCCGGCCGATGAACCGCCGCGATAACCGGCCTCTGCCCGGAAAAGTACTCGAGCTTGCGCCAAGTACTCCACAGCCGTCCGCCCGATACCTGGTCACAACGCGTCATGACGAAGAGGTCCGCCCGCGCGAGCCCATCCAGCGGCTCGCGCAGGTAACCGCGCGGCAGCATGCGTTCGTAGCCGAACGGCCGGGTCGCGTCGATCACAACGATGTCCAGATCGCGGCGCAGTCGGCGGTGCTGAAAGCCGTCATCGAGCACGATCACGTCCGCGCGCAGGGAGGCAATCGCCTGCTGGGCGCCGGCCACGCGATCCGGGTTTGCCACGCAGGGAACGCCCGGCACGCGACGCGCGATCAGCGACAGCTCGTCGGACCGGCCGGCCGGGCTCGACTTGTACCCTCGGGAAACCACGGCCGGCCTGCGATCCATTGACTGCAAGCGGCGAACGATTTCCACGACGAGCGGGGTCTTGCCGGTGCCGCCCGTGGTGAT
The DNA here is from genome assembly GCA_040235375.1 of Phycisphaerae bacterium. GTDB lineage: Bacteria > Planctomycetota > Phycisphaerae > UBA1845 > UBA1845 > JBECKQ01. The sequence continues at coordinate 5,636 of JBECKQ010000079.1, forward strand.
ATTGCCCACGCTGATCACCGGCACGGACACACGCTGGGCTCGCGACGGCTTGCGATCGTAGCCTCTTCGCCAGATGCGGACGGACGCGCCGTAGGGGACCGCGGCGAGGGAAAGCCCCAGTCGCGCAAAGACGCCCAGCGCCCCCCCGCCGCCGGACACGACGCGCTCATGCCAAGCCTGAGTCATTTGATCGGACAACTCACCGCCGGCCGCCACCGGCGATCGAATGAATCGAATCGCGAACTAATCCACGAACACGACCGCCGCGCACGTGACGCCCGTCTGGGCCTCGGGGACGATCGCCTGGTGATAGCGCAGCACGCGCGCCTTCGACCGCGGCAAGGCGCGCATGGTCGCGTAAATGCACCCGGCGCTGCATACGCGCGTCGGGTTTTCGTCCAACGTCACCTGGCGCAGGAACGCGTCGGCGTCATTATCCGCCACGCACTCGAGCGCCGCCATGTCCCGCTGCCTCACCGAACTGAGAAATCCGTCGTCGAGCGCCTCGGCGTCGCCGAACTGCGCCCCGACGTGCGATAAATCCGCGCCGGCGATGACAAGCGTGTCGTCCGGGTCCTGATCGATGGCGGCCCGCAGCGCTTCGGCGAAGTCGCGGAGATCGACGCCCTCCCCATCGTAAGGCCTGGTCCCCGTGGGACCGCACGGATCAGGGCAGATCAAGGGGACGATCCGAAACGAGTCGGGCCGCCAGATGTGCTGGCAAATCAGCACTTGCAGCTCGACCGAATGCTCGCGCCGATGGTCGAACTCGTGCTCGCGCAGCGGGCCGCATTTTGCTTCGAGCGTCTCGAGGAACGCGACGTCAGTTCGCGTGACGCCCAGCGGGGTCTCGAAATCCTTCGCCGTCGCCACCACCGAGGCGGACTGACCGAAGTGGTTCGTCCCCAGCACCACGACGCGCGCCGGCGCCGGACGATTCACCAGCAAGGAGTACGCCGCGGAGTAGCATGGACCGCCGCGCGGATAGTCCAGGTGCGGGGCGACGACGCCGACGATCCTGCCGCTCACCGGCTCCGACGGCTCCAGGTCGATCATCGCCTGAATGGTTGAGGCCGTATCGCGATCGAGCCCGAGCTCTGCGGCGCTTTCCATGGGCCGCGTGGGGGCGGCGAGATAGTCGTCCACGAGCCCCTGGTAGAAACGATCGAACTCGTCGCCCGCCAGCAGCCGCGCCGACTGCAAGCCCGCGACCATGTCGACCAGCACGGACTCGTCGATCATCTGACCGAACTGCTCGGCGAAGGAATCGCGCACCTGGCTGAGCGTGTGATGGCCATCAAACTTGGAGAGCACGTAGAGGGCCGCCTCGCTCACGGTAATGGCCGACGTGGCCAACTGGGTCGGATCGCGGAGCAGAAACGTCATCCGCCCGTTCTCTTCCAGCGGCACGGCCTCCACCGGCCGGAGCTGCGGCGTCAGGTTGGGGTCATATGTCGCCAAAGCGTTGCGTCCTCTCGCCAGACGGCCGGATCGCCCGGCCGCCGCCCGTTATGGCCATCTTAACGATTTCTTGCCGCGGCATTCAATCAGCGCCGGCCTTTTGTGCCGCCGCCACCGCCATGCGATCGCACTCCTCGTTCTCGACGTGCCCTGCGTGGCCATATATGTGTTCGAAGGTCACGTTGTGCCGCCGGGCGATCTCGACGAGCTCCTGCCACAAGTCGAGATTCTTCACCGGCTTGCTGCCCCGCTTCCAGCCTTTGCGAATCCAGCCTTGCACCCACTCGTTCATGCCCCGGCTTACGTATTCGCTGTCCGTCACCACGCGGACGCTGGCGGGCCGCTTCAGCGCCTTGAGGCCCGCAATGACCGCGGTGAGCTCCATGCGGTTGTTCGTCGTCCAGCGCTCGCCGCCGCTGGCCCGCTTCTCCTTGCGGCTTTTGGGGTGCCGAAGGATGTACGCCCAGCCGCCTGGGCCGGGGTTTCCCGTGCACGCACCGTCCGTATACAGGATGACCTCTTCCACCGCCGCCAACTGAGCACCGTCCACGGGTCAAACGCGGTCACGCAACGACGGGATCATCATAAGGGCAAGTTGAGTTTCGCGCAACAGTAGTACAGGCGTCGCCGACAGAGACGCGAGGAGTCGAGGGGATCGAGCTCATCAGCACATCCGAAGCGACATCGGCCAACGATAACCGCGCGGAGGCGCGGCGGCCTTCTCCTCCCAGACGCCCGGGAGGACGGCGCCGCACGCGCTGCAGCACGAGCCGCGCATCCGATTCTCCCGCACGTTGAAGCCGATCCGCCGAATCATCGTCTCGCCGCATGAGGGGCACCGCGTGTCCTCGCGATCGCCCACGGCACCGGCCGCGTTGCCGGCGTAGACGAACTTCAAGCCGGCCTGCATCCCGAACTCGTATGCCTTGCCGAGCGATTCGACCGGCGTGCGTACCTTGTCGGTCATCTTGTAGTCGGGATGAAACGCCGTGACGTGCCAGGGAATCTCCGGCGAAACGGACACGATGAAGTCCGCCATCGCCTTCAGCTCGTCGTCGCTGTCGTTGAAATCCGGCACGATCAGTGTGACCACTTCCACCCAGAACCCCATCCGCTTCGTCATCCGGATGCAGTCGAGCACGTGCTCCATGACTCCGCCGAGTTGCCGGTAACGTTTGTCATCGAAGCTTTTGAGGTCGATCTTGTACAGGTCCACGTATGGCCGGATGTACTCCAGCACTTCCGGCGTCGCGTTCCCGTTGCTGACGAACCCGCACTTGATCCCCTGCTCGCGCGCGAGCCTGAAGATCTCGACCGCCCAGTCCGCGGTGATGAGCGGCTCGTTGTACGTGCTCACCATTACCGGCGTTTCGTGCCGGACCGCGAGGTCCACGAGTTCCTGCGCGGTCACGAAACTGGGGTGAGCCATCGCCGTGCTGTCCCGCAGCATCTGGCTCGTCACCCAGTTCTGGCAGTAGCTGCAATGGAAATCGCACCCCAGCATTCCGAAGGACAGGGCGTCGCGACCGGGGTAGGCGTGGTAGAACGGCTTCTTCTCGATCGGGTCGATGGCCAGGCCGGCCACGTACCCCCAGGGGACGCGGAGCGTGCCGCCGTCGTTGAAGCGTACACGACATACGCCTTCGCGCCCCGGCTTGATCACGCACCGGTGGCCGCACGCCACGCAGCGCAGGGTGTGGTTCGATAATTGCTGCACCAATTCCGGCGCGGATTCGTGGGTATTCTCCGCCAACAGATCCTTGATGGACCGCTCCGTCGCCATTTCCTTTTGCTCCAAAAGCTGCGTCCCGTGGCGCAATCCCAAGTATTATACCCCCTCCGCTGCACGCCTGTCGGGATGGACGGCGGCGTTGCAACGACAGCCTGGTAACGGGTGCTTCCCGGCTCCCTCGCATCCCCTTTTCGCCGGAGCGAACCGGGGATAGAATGGGGCGTAATACAAAGAGTTACCGAAACGGACATCCGGCGGCCCACCCATGCACGAGAACGTACCCCACACGCACGAGCATCGTAGCGGGCTCGTCGTCCATTCCCATCGCCCGCACAGCCCGCTCCGAACGGAGCTGATCACACACACGCCGTTCTCTGTCGCGAGTGTCGCGATCGGGCTGGTAGTGGCCGGCCTGATCTGCTTCATCACGCCGGACGACGTGATGGACCCAGGAGGCACGCTGCCCGGTGGCGCCCACGTGCATGACGCCGCTCTGACGGTGGAGCCTGCCGGCGAAGCGCACATGCTCGACGAAGCGGGTCATGCGGACCACGACCATACGAGCGGCTTCCGGGCGATGTTTCACCTGTTCCATCCGCTGCACATGTTCTTTTCGGCGGCGGCTACGACGGCCATGTTCTGGCGCTATGACAAACGGCTTATCCGGGCCATCATTGTCGGCCTGATCGGCGCCATCGTAGTCTGCGGCATCAGCGACATCATCATGCCGCACATCTCGCTGCTCATTCTCCACAAGAACATACCGCTGCACATTTGCGTCATCGAACACCCGGGCCTGGTCATGCCGTTTGCAGTGGTAGGTGTGCTGGTGGGCCTGCTCGCCGCCGAGGGCGTAACGCGCAGCACGATCTTCTCGCACTCGCTGCACGTGTTCGCCTCGACGATGGCGAGCCTCTTCTACATGATCCAGGCGTATGGCCGGCTCGCGTGGCTGGAGGATATGGGCTGGATTTTCTTCTTCATCATCCTGGCGGTCATGGTGCCGTGCTGCCTGAGCGACATCGTTTTCCCGGTCGCCATGTCCCGGCCCGCCCGCGAGATGCACGCCGAAACCACCTGCTGTCATTGAGCGGCCGCGCGGCAAGCGAGGTTCAACCGGATTGACTTGCCGGGTGCGAAGTACGTGCTCAGCATGCGATGGCTGAGGATTCCACCGGAGCGACGATCCGACCACGCCAGCGTCATTTACGACGCACACTTCATTTGTCGCCGGCATCAGACGAGTAACAGGCGCGTGGGGTGGATGCCGATCGGGCCCGGGCCACGTTGCTCGACAGCCGCTTCGAATTGACGGCACGATCTGCGTGCGGGCGCTGACGGCCGCGCGGCGCATGGCTTGAGAGCAGTTGGGAATCGCCGCAAAAAGAGAGTTGACAATTCGTCCTTTATGGTACATATTACCATCAGGAGATGCGCGGTGGACTCGGCCGGCAAACAGGCGCGGTTGCGGCGGTTCGAGGAATCCTGCCGACAGCGCGGTCTTTCCCTGACCGTTCAGCGGCGGACCATCCTGAAGGCCGCCCTCGATCAAACCGATCATCCGACCGCAGACCAGATATACATCCGAGTAAGGGCCGCTCTTCCTGACGTTTCGCGTACCACAGTCTACCGCGTGCTCGACGTCCTTGTGGAAATCGGCGCCATCGCCAGAGTGTTCTCGCCCGGCGCGGCGGCGCGTTTCGACCCGGTGACGGAGCAGCATCACCACTTGGTCTGCGTGCGTTGTGAGCGAATCATCGACTTGCCTGATGACGCTTTCCGGCATCGGGTTCAACCGCCCCCGGGGCCGTTGCGTTCGTTCGTTGTTCAGGACTTTTCAATTTACTTCCGCGGCACCTGCGCGGCGTGCCGCAAGCGGGTGAGCTCGCGCCGCGGGGCGCGGCCCCGGCCAGGTGATCCGGCGCGCCGGAGAGCCGCCGGTGGCGGGAAGTCCGCGCCGCGCGGGAAAGGCCGATAGAAGCCGGGAGCGATTCGACGCAAGCGAGTCAGCAAAGGAGGTCTTTATGAGTGAGCTCAGGAAAGAAGGGGCGTGCCTCAGATCCCGCAGTCCGGCCGCCGGCTCGTCGCGACGCAGACCGATCGAATCCGCAAAGGCGGCCCGGCATCGGGGGGCGGGCCACCGCGGCTGCCTGACCGTATGCAGCGTTGCCCTGCTGGTCTGCCTGGTCGGCGACGGTTCGGACGCACTGGGGGAGATCCCCAAGACCCACCACGGTGCGGCGGCAATGGATTATCAACTCAGCTCTTTCGAGAAGTTGCTGCCCGATTATGACGTCCAGTCGGCACCTGCAGGGTTGGATCCGGTCGTGTGGGAGGCGTACATTCCCGAAGACAACAAGATGACGCCGGAGCGCGTGACGCTGGGCAAGAAGCTGTTCTTCGACATGCGTCTCTCGAAGGATGGAACGGTGGCCTGCGCGACGTGCCACGATGTCACGCGCGGCTTCACCGACCAGCGAACCGTGTCCGAGGGAATCCGCGGCCAGAATGGGCGCCGGAACGCACCGACCACGCTCAACACGGTGCTGCTGGAGACCCTGTTCCTGGACGGTCGTGCTCCCACGCTCGACGATCAGGCGCGTCTGCCGATCATCAACCCCATCGAAATGGGATTTTCCGATGGCGATCTTGCGGCCCAGGCGATCGCCGACGACCCGGAATACCAGAGCATGTTCCAGGAGGCTTACGGTCGGCCGGTCAACTACCAGGACATCGGTCGTGCCATCGGGTCGTTCGAGCGCACGATGGTCTTCCTCGACTCGCCGTTCCGGCGTTTTCTCGAGGGAGATAATGGGGCGATATCCGCCGACGCGAAGGAGGGCTGGCGGCTGTTCAACGAGAAGACCCGCTGCGTCAGTTGTCATCACATGAACCTGTCCAATCCGCTGGGCACCGACAACCGGTTCCACAACATCGGGGTTTCGGCGCGGCACCAGGACTTCGAGAAGCTCGCGCGCGAAGGGCTCGAGGCGTTGCAGGAAGATCCCAGCGCGCAGAAGCTCGAGGAGCTGGCCCTCAATACGGACATGAGCGAGCTGGGGCGTTTCATGGTGACCAAGAACCGCGCGGACATCGGCGCATTTCGCACGTCCATCCTGCTCAACATCGGCATCACCGCCCCGTACATGCACGACGGAACGCTCGAAACGCTGTGGGACGTGATGGACCACTACAACAAGGGCGGCGAACCCAACCTGTTCCTCGACGGGGGCATGGAGCCTTTGGCCATGAGCGAAAAGGAAATCGACCAGGTCGTCGCGTTCCTGTTCACGCTGACGGATGACAAGTTTGCCGAGGATAACCAGCGCCAGATGGAACTGCAGCGTGCCAAAGCGCAGCAGAACCGGCCCTTCCGCGACAATGACCTGGCTCAACGTCGGAAGCTGTTGTTCGAAGAAGTGATCAAGAACTGAGAGGAGCGAGCTCATGCCCGCAGAACATAAGAGTGTTGAAACGAAATACATGGAGGAGCGGCAGCAGTTCTATGCCGCCCTGAAGAAGCTCGATCGCCGCTCGTTCATCAAGGTGTCGGCGGCAGCGATGGGGGCGGCGGCGGTGCAGGGGATCGCCGTGCCCAACTCGTTCCAGCCGGTCAGCGTCGCTTACGGCGAGCAGACGGGTGGGGAGAGCGGGCGATTCCGTTTCGCCTATATCTCCGACTCACATCTGTACGCGAAAGAAATCAACGATCGCTTTGCCAACGCGCTGATGCGCGCGGTGGACGACGTCAACAGTCTCGACCCCCAGCCGGACTTCGTGTTCTACGGGGGCGACCTGGCGCAGCTCGGTCAGCCCGACGAATTGGAGCTGGGCGCCCAGATCCTGCGCGAACTGAAGGCGCCGTTGAAGATCATGGTGGGCGAGCACGACTGGTATTTCGACATGGGCGAGAAGTGGCGCGAACTGTTCGGCCAGCCGACCGAATCGTGGGATCACAAGGGCATCCACTTCGTCAAGCTCCTCAGCGTCATCGAGGAGGATTTCTGGACGCCGCGGGGCATGACGCCCATGGAGCGGATGAAGACCGTCGCCGGGCTCGACAACCATCTGCAGAAATCATTTACCGTCGGCCCGGAGCAGCGCGAATGGCTGAAGAAGGACGTCGCCCGGTACGGCGACGACACGCCGCTCGTGGTGTTCTCTCACTCGCCGCTCTACAAGCTGTACAAGAACTGGAACTTCTGGACGGATGACGCGGAAGAGGTGCAGGCCATTCTCAAGCGGTTCAAGAACGTCGTGGTGATTCACGGCCACACCCACCAGATGCTCACGAACCGCATCGACAACATCCACTTTCACGGCCTTCTGGCCACGGCCTGGCCCTGGCCGTATGCCCCCGAGGGCATGCCCGAACTGACCATCGAAATGACCCGTCCTGATCCGTTCAACGTTCAGGATGGCTGTGGCGACGGCGAAGTGGTGGTCCACCCCGACGGGCTGGTGGACAAAATCTACAACTTCTGGAACCGCAATCCCGTGACCGTGGCAAGAGAGTATACGGCGAGTTGGGGAAAGAAGGCGGTCCCTCCGCAGCCCAACCGGCCAAGCTACTAGGAAAGGAATGGAACTGACATGCGCGCAAAATACCGCATAACAATCATCATTAGCTTGGGATGTGTGATCGCGGTCGCGCTCTTGTGGACCTCCTCCACCAGCACGCCGGCGGCCGCACAGGAAGCCACCGGAACTCGGCAGGCGGCGGGCGACGACCCCGATCTCGCCGCCGGCCAGACCATTGCCGACAGCCACATGGAGCAGTGGAAGCGGAAGAACCCGGATCGGGTGGCTGACTGGGTCGCCGAGGAAAAGGAGCGTCACGCGATTCAGCCGCCGGCGGACAACTCCCACCTGCTCAAGGGCGGCCAGGGCGAGGGGCATACCTACGGCCAGTACACCGAACGCGACCTGCTGATGTGGAGTCGGGAAACGGAGAAGCTGGTCGTCGAGGGCTCCCGCATCTTCCACGACGCCGATCTGCTCGGCAGCACCGTGGCCGTCTCCTGCGACATGTGCCATCCGGATGCCAGCAACACGCATCCGGAAACCTATCCGAAGTTCCAGACGCAGATGGGTCGAGTGGTCTTGCTGCGCGACATGATCAACTGGTGCATCGAGCGACCGGTCCGTGGCAAACGGTTCGATCCCGACGACCCGCGCATGCGCGCCCTGGAGGCCTACATTTACGCACAAAGAAAAGGTGAACCGCTGAACTACGGCAAGCACTGAGAAAAAGGCGTCGGCAGTCGTTTCCGTTCAGGACGCTGGCAAGCGGATCCGTAAGCGACTCCCGACCCCTTTTCAGAAAAGAAGCCGGCGGCGCGACCCTCTCTCCACGGTCGCCCGCCGGCGCTTTTTCTTCTTTTGAATGAGCAGGAAGTTCTCGCCCGCCTGCGACCGATCACCTGCCTGCGATTACTGCACGTTGACGTCGACCGCAGGGTTGCCGCTGTTGTTCAGATAGCTCTCGACGGCGATCTCGCTGCCGCACTCGTAATCCTGGCCGGCCACCAGCTCGACGGGATACTCCGCGACGGTCTGCGGGCCGACGAACGGAATGTTCGCCACAACCTCGACGCTGATGTCGGCGCTGTCGGGACATGCGATCTCAAAGCGCTTTTCGAACGGGGCAATCGACTCGCTCTCGTTGAGCACGTCGGTGATACCGCCGCCATAGTCGAGATCGATGGTCACGTCCACCGTCATCGAAACGAGGCTCAGCAGGCTCGGTTCGACCCCCATGCCCGCGGCCACCTGTCCCAGGTCGGATTGCCTGAGGGAGTTGATGATCGCCACCTTGGCGTTATCAGCGTCGTTGAATTCGATCCCATCAGGCGGCGTCACGTCAGGATACCCGTTGTTGTTCTGGTCGGCCGACAGGGTGTCCAGGTCGCCACTGGGCGCTGTCGTGGTGCCGCAGCCGGTCAGCACGAGTGCCAGACCGCAAACAACAGCCGTCGCCAGCAAGGATCGCACCTTCATGATCAACTCCTTTGGGCAAGAACCGGGCAGCGGATTCGGTCGAGAGCACATCGCCCGAGATCGCGCTCAATCGGGGCCTTCACGAGCGGGATTATTGGTCGTACTGCCGGTCGCAGATTTCTACGGGCGTCCAACTGACGGTCAACCGCGCAAAATAGAGATCCACGGCGCCCGCCAGCGGCTTCACGAGCGCCATCGGCGGCTCGGTGCGGTATGTTTAGGACAAATGCACGGCTCTAGCCCACATTTCTCACCAGCTTCTACTGCCTCGTCGTAAGTGACGGCGTCTGCTGCGTTGTGCTCGGTCGGCCTCCTCGACGACCTGTCCAAGGTCGCCTCCGGCGGCCTCGGTCGCACGCCTTGCATCCACC
>JBECKQ010000083.1:0-14780 GCA_040235375.1 Phycisphaerae bacterium
CGTCAACAACAAGATCAAAGTGATCAAACGCATCGCCTACGGCTTCCACGACACCGAGTACTTCGCCCTGAAGGTGAAACAGGCCTTCCCGGGCAGAGTCTCAAGCAACTAAACGGGAGGAGAACCTTTTTTATTCCAGTAAGTTACGTTGCCTGCCCGTGTGCGCGACCGAAACGAAATCTGCCCGATTCGACTTCACCAACCGAGGCCGCCTTCCCGACATGACCGCAGCCGATGCACTTCAGCATAATTCACAATGGCTGATGTCGTTTCCATTTACCGTCATCTCCCGCACCTTGTTAAGGGTATTCCCTCGCTCGCAGCCAAGCAACTCGCGCGATTGCGGTCCTGGCTTTTGGGCAAAGTTTTCCCTTGACTTCACTAGACCCAGACGTTATTCTCGGACCGTAATACAGTGGGCGATGTCGGCTTGGCGTGTTATTCCTGACCATGTCTCTTTGCCGGCAAACCTGCTGCCAAGCGCATCGGGCTATCACAGGTGGGGACGGACATCTCAGGCAGCCGACGCGCATTTCAGCCCTCACTCGTATTCGTCGCCAATGGCGATCCCTTTTTAGGCGGGGCTGTTGACTTCGAATTCTTTGAAGACTGACGCCTTTTATTCAAGCTGATATCCCGCTTGGTGTAACACTACCAAGCAGGACAACTCACAATGTGGAACTCAGCGGATATCGTCGCTGAACGAAAAGTGCAAACGGGTATTGTGCGCTGAACTTCACAATGTGAAGGCAGAGAGGGTCTGCGCGAGCCCGTGGGAGTGATCCTGCGCACCCCTCTCTTTCCGTTGCGGCTCGGCGAACAGACAGCGAATTGCGATAATAACCGCCCCACACTCCTTCGCGAAAACGTGTGGAGCAAGGTCGGGCGAGTATCTACGCCAATCAGGAGGTGGCATGATGTTACAACCAATTCGCCAGTTCCGAACCGTCATGGTTTTCCTCTTCCTCCTGACCTTGCTATTCGCGCATACCGGCTATGCGCAGTCTTTGGAAAACACCGAATATGTACTCGAACCGGGGGAAGTCAACGACGCTGCAGCGGACCTTGTGGCAGCGCTGCCTAGCCTGGGTGCGGTGGTAAACAAGCTTGCGGACGTCGACGAGCTAGCGGAACCGATCCCCTTTACGGATGTTAATCCCAGTGAAGCGCTCAACCTGGATACGCTTTTCACCGACGCGCTCGGTGTTCTAGGCGCGCCTTCGAATCTAAGCGAGCTCGGGACGATCTTGGACGCCTTGGACAACCCCAACTTAGGCGGCACAGGTATAGCTGTGCAGTTCAACAATGTGGTGGCGGATGATGCCGCGAACACGCTGTCCTTCGAGTTTGTGGCCACGCGCGCGCTCGAAGCGCCAATCAAGTTCGCGCACGACGATGTCAGCCTCGACGGCTCGTCGATCGCGTTGACACTGCAGCTTACGGCTCCTTTTGACTTCGGCTACGATGGGTCGGCGGCCATGGCGAACGAGAAGGTGTTCCTGTCCGATGAGCCAACGATTGCCTTCACCGCCTCGGCCGATGTTTCCACCGTTGGCGTCTTTGAAAGCAAGCTCGGTTTCACCAGTGTGGCCGTGGATGGCAGCCTCGCACTAAACGTTGCAATCGACGCGGCTTTCACGGACCCGGATATGAACGGGCGCTTGACCGTTGATGAATGGTCATCCACCGCGGTGGGTGACCTGATCGGCGTTCAGTTTGCGGACGGCGCCGGCGACGATATCAATGCCAGTCTGAACCTTGACGCATCGATCGTTCCTGGTTCTCCCGATGCAACGGTCATATGGATGGACGCCGACCTGACGGACGGCCCCGGGGCGCCGATGGTGACACTGAACAGCCTGGAAGATTTTACCAATATCGATGAAAACGCTGTTTACCAGGGCATCGCCAAGGCCACGACGGCTCTGATGGCTGCCCAAAATCGAGGCGACCTGCCGCTGCCCTTGTTGACGGAGAGTTTGAGCGATGTGTTTGACTTTGCTGATCCGCTCGTCCAATTCGTGCACGAATTGGGTGATGCGGCGATCATCTGCGGCACGAACAACACCAGCCCGCCCAGCGGTTCGGTTTTCGGGCTCGAGGACGGCGATACCGTCTACTGCCAGGCGTACACCATCAACCCGGTCGACCAGGTCGACTGGAAGATTGACGGCACAAGCAGCAATACGGATCTGGAAACCGTGGGTTCCAACCCTTCAACGACGGCGCAGCTCGTGCTCGGCGACGGCGGAATGGAGAGTCTCACGCTTGATTTTCGTTTCGACGGCGAAACAGATGTGCGGGTCGCCCGACCGCTGTTCCTGACGGCCGAGGAACTGGCCGCCCAGCTTGTGAGCGTCGCGGGCATTGACACGGTCACACCCGAATACGATCCTGATCTGCGCATCCTGACCTATCGCCTGGAACACACATTCCCTACTGTGAGCGAAGTGGTCGAGACGAACTTCGGCGATCAGCTTAAGGCTGACACGGGAATCTTCGGTTTGAGCCAGTCCGGAAGTGATCAGATCATCGTGGATGTTTCGAGTGCCGGCCTCGATGTGACGTTTGGAGTCATCCTCGTTGACGACCCAGCAGATATCACCTCGGACGGCACGGACGCTGACCGTTTCTTCCTGCAGGTGACTGACGGAAACGAATTCGAAGCAACCGTGAACGTCGCCGCAGGCAGCAACTTCTTTTTGGAAGGGAGCCTCGCTTTCCTGGGTATTACCGCGACCGGTGTCGAGACTGCCGGCAACCCGGGGGGCTCCATCTTCGCGCTTTCCACGCCGGGCGACAACAGCCTTGCCGTCAACATCAACGCCGCTGGGATCCCCGTGGCATCCCTGCCGAATCCGATCCCGGACGCCATCCTGGTCAGCGACCTTTTTTCCGGGGGGCTGGAGAGCAACATCAATGCCGTTTGCGAACTCGGGTTGAGCTGCGGTCTCGAGGTCAAGGCCGAGGTGGGAGATGGAGAGCTCGCTTCGGGGAAGGTCGCCATCTCCTGGCCAAGTGTGTTTGAAGCCGGTGGCTGTACGCCTGACGTCACCTCGCTGAGTGTCACGCCGGATGGGCAGTTCAACACGGATCTCCTGTCCTTCAATATCGATCCAGATAACCCGCAGAAGATGCTCAGCATCATCCTCGATGCCATCGCCGGCTTCACCCAGGGTATCGACGCGCTGCCTGCCATCGGCGATCTCGACGTGAGGATTCCCATTGTCGGCGTCAGTCCGCGCGAACTACTCGATAAGCTGGAGGACATCAACGACGCGATCAACAAGGCGAGGATGGAGCCGGCTGCCACGCTTCAGGCACTGGAACTCCAACTCGAGACGGAACTCGGGTTGGCCCCGAACGATCTGATGCTTGAAGTGGCCGACCTCATTGCTGGCGGCGAGAAAGAGCTGATCCTCCGCCTCGGCTACAGCGCGAACGAGACAATCAACAAGCCGCTCAACTTCCAGCTCGATGACGATGGTCTCGGCCTGGTTTCGGCGTCTAACGGAGGGAATATCGTCTTTGGATATGATGCGGGCGTGCAGTTCGAAGTGGCGATCCCGCTGAAGCCTGACATCAGTCTTGACGACACGCGCATCCTGGAGACTTCGCGTGCCTCAGCCGGAGGCCAGCTGGATCTCGATCCGCTCAGCTTCAACGCGGCCGTCGGCCCACTCGAAATCGGCGCGACTGGCGTCGCGAAACTCGATGTCGCGGTAGACGTGGCAAACCCGGCCACCAATCCCCTCCCCCTTGCGGACTGGCTGAGTGGCCTTGATGTCGTCCTGACGGGCGAATCCCAGGATTGCGGAAGCGAAGGAACCAATGCACTGACCGGGCAAGCCTGCGCGCGCCTGGCGCTTGATTTGGGGGGCCCCGTGGGCACGTTGGGCTTCCGCGCCGAAGATATCACAGCACCTGATTCGCTCAGTGATTACGCGGGTTGGTTTGTTTCTATCCCCGGTGACCTGAGCACGGCGATCCTCGACAACGTGCTCGATTTCGATTTTCTCTTCAAAGTGTTGCCCGAACTCGCCAGCAAGCTGAGGGCCCTACTGGAGCAGGGCTCCGAAGATATCAGCGTACCGGGCCTGGGCGAAGCGCTTGATGCGGGGGCCGACGTTGTGGCCGTGCTCGAAGAGGAGGTCATCAATCCCCTGTCGGATCTCGGTTCCGCGATTGTCGGAACGAACGCACTGGAGATTGAGAACCAGATCAGAGCTGAAGTGCTTGCTCTAGGGCCAATCGTGCTGGACCGAACCGGCGATGGAATGGTGAATGACGCCGACGTTGATGTCGTGGCCCGCTGTGGGGGCGGCGCCGAGTGCGCTGATGACGCCCCGGTGCTCAGTATCGAGGATGTCCAGGTCACCTTCCAGATCGGCCAGCAGGTCAGCAGGAGTCCAGACTTTGACATCGGTCTCGACGGTTTGCCCGTTCAAGTCGCCGGCGCGATGAGCGCCACGGCGGATTGGAAACTCCTGCTCAGTGTGGGGCTCAGCAAGACGGAGGGCCCCTACATCTTCGCCAACAATCCGGAGCCGGAACTGCAACTGAGCGCCTCCGTACAACTGGGCGAAAACACGAACCCGGACATGTGCGACGCCGACCTGAGCACGGACTTCCCGGACGGTTTTGCCAACGATTTCACGTCCGATCGCTGCCTGGAGGGCAAGCTGGCTTTCCTTAGCGTCGGTATGTACGACGGCAAAGATGCCGGACAAACCAACATCTCGCTGGACACCACGCTCGATCTGGAATCCACGGCGTCGAGCGGCCGGCTCACGGCCGGCAACATCATTAACGGCGTCGGACTCAAGCCGGGGGTCCATGCCGCGTCCAATATCGATCTGGCTATGCGCACCAGTATCGACCTCGGTGACGGCACGATTGACGGTCTACCGGCCGTCGTCGGTGCTTTTCACGTCGACTGGGCCTTCGACACAAAAGCCGCAGACCGCGGGGTACCGACGGTCACATTCGACCATTTGTATCTCGACGTGGGCACGTTCGCGTCACAGATCCTGGAGCCGATCGTCAAGGAGGTGCGCAAAGTCACGTCTCCCCTCGAGCCGATCGTCGACTTCATAAGATCCGACGTGCCCATCCTCACGCAGCTGGCGGAGATCGTGGGCGAAGAACCGGTGACGGTCCTTACGCTCATCCAGCTCAGCGGGGGATTCGATGAAGATGATCTCGACCTGGTCGACAGTGTTCTACAGTTGATCTCGCTGGCGAATTCGCTGCCAACCGATGCTCCGGGGACCTTCATTGACCTGGGAGAAGTCGGCGTCGGCGATCCCGGCGGCTCGTTCGAGCTCATCGGCGAGCGACTGCTGGCGGGACCCACCACACCCGACCAAGCCCAAACTCTTATCGCGCCGGGCTTCGACGCCGGAAGCAACCTCGCCGGCCAGCTGCCTGGCAACAAGGGAGTACCACTGAACAGCACACGCCCGGGGACGTTCGGCGTCGAGGGATTGACGTTTCCGTTCCTCGACCATGCGACAGACATTTTCGGGCTGCTGTTAGGGCAGGACGTCACTGTCGTGCGTATGGATTTCGGGACTTTCGAGGCAGGCGTGAGCGAAGGCTACGAATTCGGCCCGATTTTCATTGGCCCCTTCCCTGTGACGGCGGAAGTCGGTCTTGCCTTCTCGGGCGAAGCGCGCTTTGCGATGGGCTACGACACACGGGGTCTGCGTCTGGTTCTGGATGGCGGCGATGCAACGAAGCTCTTTAACGGCATTTTCATCGATGATCTCGACGACATGGGCCGCGACGTTGACGAATGGAAGCTCACGTTCCGCGTTTCGGCGGAAGCCTCGCTCGATGTCTTGATTGCCGAAGCCGGCGTCTACGGGGGCGTGGACTCCACCCTCTCCGGCAACCTGGACGACAACCCAGATCTCGACGGAGACGGCGTTCGAGACGGCACACCCGACGGCAAGCTGTACATCGACGAGATTGTCGATCGACTGTCCAACCCGATTTGCCTGTTCATCATCAAGGGCAAGCTGGACATCTTCTTCGGCTTGTTCGCGGAGGTGGATCTATTCTTATGGAGTGATCGCTGGGAATGGGAGATCTTCCGCGCCACGTTGCTCGACTTCACGACTGGCTGCGAGGGGGAGGATCCCGACCTTGGCGAGGTGGACGGGAACGGCGACCTCTGGCTCAATATCGGCGATCGGGCCAACCAGCGGGGAATCCAGGAGTCCGTAAAGGACGAGGAATTCACGGTGCGCCAGGTAGGACCGGGGAAGGTCTCTATCGAGGCCTTTGGTATCAAGCAAGAGCGGAGCGGCATTACCGGCGTCATCAGGGCGAACGCCGCTGACGGCGACGACGTCATTGCCCTGGTCAAGGGAGCAGATGCCAACAACGACCCTATCGCCTTTACCATCGGCTCCGTCCTGAATGGCGGCTCGGGCAACGACTCACTGACCGGCGGTGACGGTGTCGACATCTTCACCGGTGGACCAGGCGACGACAAGCTGATCGGCGGCAAGGGCGATGACATACTAAGCGGCGATGGGGACAACGATCGCATTGACGGCGGCATCGGGATGGACACCCTGAATGGTGGTAACGGCAACGATACGCTGACCGGTGGGCCTGGCGCCGACACGATGAACGGCGACGACGGCAACGACTCGCTGCTCGGCGGTCCCTACACCGACGAGTTCCCGGACGGCGCGGACACCATCAGTGGAGGCAACGGCAACGACAATATCGATGGAGGTCCCGGCGACGACTTCCTTTATGGTGACGAATCCGGTTTGGACTGCCTCGCCGACGGCGCCGTTGGCGGTGGCGCCGACGCGATTCTCGGCGGAGCCGGCAGCGACACAATTGTTGGTGGTTTTGAAAACGATCGCCTGTTCGGCAACGAGGACAATGACAAGTTGTGCGGCAATGCCGGAAACGACTACCTGGACGGCGACGACGATGATTCGTCCACCGCCGACGCGGGTGACCGCGACGATTCCGGCAGCGGTGGTTTTGCCGGTGGTCTGTTCGGTGGATCGGGCAACGATGTCATGTACGGTCGCGGCGGCGATGACGAAATGTTCGGGGGCGCCGATAACGACGAGATGTACGGCGGCGCGGACAACGATTCGATGCAGGGCGATGACGACGACGACCACATGTACGGCGAAGCCGGCGATGATGTCATGAACGGCAACGCCGGTCAGGACACCATGTACGGTGGAGATAACGCCGACACCATGTACGGCGACGAGAATGACGACCACATGTTTGGCGACGACGGCACCGACATGATGTACGGCAATGCTGGCAGTGATTTCATGCGCGGCGGTGCAGATAACGACACCATGCACGGCAATGCCGGTGATGACGAGATGTATGGTGATTCCGGCGATGATCACATGTTCGGCAACGAAAACAATGACACCATGCGCGGAAACACCGGTGACGACTACATGGAAGGCAACGGCGGTAGCGACACGATGTACGGCGATGCCCACCAGGATGACATGATCGGAGGCAGCAGCACCGCCGGGGAACTCGACGACGGGGACCTGATGTTTGGCAATGCCGGGCAGGACGTAATGATCGGTGATAACGGCACCATCGAGCGTCCGGGCGGTGCATCGACCGTCGACGGCACGATCAACCGTCGGGTCACGCGGCTGGACATCGACTGCGCCGGCGGGACCGGCGGCATGGACACCATGCGCGGCAACGACGGCAATGACGACATGTGGGGCGGCTGCGCCGATGACACCATGCACGGCGATCAGGGCGACGACTATATGGAAGGTAACAACGCTGACGACAACATGTTCGGCGACCAAGGGCAGGATGATCTCATCGGCGGAAGCGGCCGAATCGTCTCGGACGATGACGCGACCGCGATCGACGGTCGTGCTGACGGTGCCGATGAGATACACGGCGGTTCCGAAGGGGATACGATCGTCGCCTGTCCGTGTGGCGGCACGTGTGCTGGCGACGGCGCCGATCTGACCGACGATTACGACGTGATCATCGGCGACAACGGCCTCATTGATCGAAGCGTCGATCCACTGGATAACACCAAGTGGGTGGTCAATTCGTTCAATGGGTCGGTGGCCCGTGAAATCCGCCTGCTGGACGTTGGCATCGTCGGCAGCCCGGCGGCAGCCGGTTCCAGTGGCGGCGACTGCATCTTTGGTGCCGGTGACTACGACGTGCTGTACGGCCAAGGCGGCAACGACTACATGTTAGGCGGTACCGGCGACGACGATATGGAGGGCAACGCCGGCCACGACCAGCTCTATGGCAACGAAGGCAATGACGACATGCTCGGTGGTACCGGTCCGATCAACGACGATCCGCCGACCGGAACGAATGGCCGGCTGGACGGAGCCGACGCCATGCACGGCAACGACGGCTTCGATGTCATGGCCGGCGACAACGCGGTCCTGGTCCGCACGCTGGTAGCTGGCCAGTGGGTCAGCAACAGTTTTAACGACGGCATCATGCACGAGCCACGCATTCTGCTCGACATCGACTCGCCAGACAGCGCCGTCGTCAGCAACGGCGACCTCATGTTTGGCGACGAAAAGGACGACCTCATGTACGGTCAGGGCGGCGGCGACGAGATGCACGGCAATGACGGCGACGACTTCATGGAAGGCAACGCCGACGCGGACACGATGACTGGTGATGCCGGTCAGGACGACATGCTTGGCGGGACCGTGCAGGCTGGTGTCGGCGACAAGGGCGACGACATGAGGGGCAATGGTGCGGACGACGTCATGCTCGGTGACAACGGCACGATCACGCGTCCGCTGGGCACCGATGGACAATGGCAGACCGACCCCAACACCGGGGGCGTGATCCGTGACGTCGCCCTTTACGACGTCCAGACGGTTGGATCCAGCATTGACGCGCGCTTCAGCGGTGGCGACTTGATGCATGGGAACAGTGGGAATGACCACATGTTCGGGCAGGGTGGCAACGACGAGATGCATGGCGGCGACCAGTTCGATTACATCGAAGGCAACCACGACGACGATCTGGTCTTCGGTGACGGGGGAGAAGACGACCTGATCGGTGGTGGATCGGCCGCCGACGGCGTGATCTCGCCTTCCTCCATTGGCGACGGACTGCTGGACGGCGAAGATGAGATGCACGGAGGCGACGAGGGCGACGTGATGACGGGCGACAACGCCCGCCTCAACCGTCTGCTCGATACCAACGGCCTCTGGGTTGTCGATCCCAATCCCGTCGACGTCATTCGCGAGGTCGCGCTCTTCGACGTCGAAACGGTGGGCGGAACCGCCATCGATCCGGACACCAGCGGCAGCGATAGGATGTACGGCGACGCCGGCCGCGACCTGATGTTCGGGCAGGGCAACACGCGGACCGATGACGATTCAGATGGCCACTTCAACGAGGACCCATGGGATGGCGTAGACAACGACCGGGATGGCCGCGAGGGCCCTGGCTCGCTCGTGTACGACTGCGGTGACCAGATCGATAACGACGGCGATGGATTGGTCGACGATAGTGATCCTGGTTGCATGAACTTCATCGACGAAGACGGCGGTGGCGACGAGATGCACGGCGGCACTGGCGTCGACTACATGGAAGGGAACCACGGCTCCGACTGGATGTTCGGCGACGAAGATGAAGACGACATGCTGGGCGGGAACTCGGCGGGTGATGGGGTGATCGGTGGCGACGTGCCGCCGACGGACTTGCTCGACGGCGATGACGTGATGTCCGGCGGCGACGAAGACGATGTAATGACCGGCGACAACGCCCGTATCCTCCGCCTTGTAGACGACGGCGGCATCTGGCTGCGTCATCAAGGCGGGCCGTTCGACCTCGCCCAGCGCGATGTCATTATTGACCCGACCCCCGAGGCGGCGGGTGCTTTCGGCAACGATCACATGCGCGGCAACTCGGGCGACGACGACATGTACGGGCAGCTCGGCAACGACTTCATGGAGGGCAACAATGGTGAAGACGCCATGATCGGCGATATCGGCAAAATCACGAATCGTGTCGAGGATGGCAGCCGCGAGGAGGTGATCGTCACCCCACCGCCGTTCTTCGAGGACACCATCTTCCCTAATGGTTCCATGACCCGACAGGCCGCATTGTACGCCTTCATGACCGGTGATGGAGCCGAAGGCGATGACCTGATGCTCGGTGGCGATTCCCGTGACAGCATGCACGGATGTGCTGGTAATGACATGATGAACGGCGACGGCGATTCCATTGCCGGCGAGGACCCTGTCCCCGAAACCGATGACGAGGACCACATGTTCGGCGGCGACGGGGACGATGTCATGTGGGGTGGCCGGAGCCACGACCATGTTTGGGGTGGGCACGGCGACGACCACCTGGATGTCCGTCCACGCACGGCTTCTGTGGTCACAGCGCCCGACACGCCGGAGTGGTTCACCTACGGTGAGCCTGACAACTTCCAGGATCTCGACATCATCTATGGCGGATGGGGCGCTGATGCATTACAGGCCAATGTAGCCATACCCGGCCCGCCGGAGGCGGACCGCCTTCTCGACTGGGCTGGCGGCTACAATGTGTTTTATGTTTGCCCCGGTGCTTACGGCGAAGGGACCATCACACGTGCAGGCAGTCCTCATCTCAGAGCGTTCTTGCAGGATCTTGCCGAAAGCGACGGCGCCCTGTCGCCGCACACGCCCGACACCTCGGGCTTCCGCGAGGTGGCGTACGTTTTCCCCTCTGAGAGAGGGCAAAACTCGCACCCACCGCACCCCGACCATCCCGGCCACTTCATTTGTGACGACGGGACCTTCATGGTAGGGGACGCGGTATGGACGATGGTCGACCTCCGTGCGTTTGCAAGTTTTCAAAGTTGCTTCGTAACAGCGGGATTGACACCAGAGGAGGCAGGGTGCGCCGTTTTCGACTTCGATGGGAGCGGCCAGATCGATTCGATTGACACCGAGGTGTTCATCGGCCTTGTCGGATTGTACACACCGCTCATTCCATAGAACATGGGCGGTTGGCGGCATGCCTGGGCGGTATCGGCGAGTGAACTACACGCACCCAAGCCGCCCGGCAAGTCGAGTGTATTCTCAAATGGACCCGCCCAGGCCCACCTGAGCGGACCTGAATCGTCAAGCCCGACCGAATCCTGGCGAGGAGGTGTGGCGGGGCGCACATTGAGGACAACGTGCTGAGAATCGTACGCGAAAAGCACGGACCCAGCCGCCGACTTGGCGCCGGCAGAGTTCAGGCCGTACTTTGCCAAGTGTCAGCTGTTAGTTGGCGCCACGGCGCGGCTCTACTTCCAAAAGCTCCAACACCCAACGAGCGTACGTCTTCGGCGTTACGATGCCGATGACGTCGGCCACGTCATGGTTGAGTTCCTGGCCGATCGCCAGCAAACGTGCCCGGTCGTCCGGGCTTGGGATGACGCGGTTGCCGCCGAGCTTGCGGCGGAGTATATCGACCTGAGCTTTGAGGAACCGGCTGCGGGCGTCCCGACGTGCCGCACCCGCTTCAGCGAGGAGGTGAAGAGCCACAGTCAACCAGCGGATCATGGCCGTTGAATCCTGAACACGAACCGTCGTCGAGGCGATAATGAGAACGGTCCAACGTTTTGGACACCCCGCCAAAGCGCACCAACCAGCAGTCTCACGGCGCCCGAGCCGTCGCCGTCGCCTCACCGCTCGTAAGAACTGCCACGATTCTGCGGTGACCATGTTGTTCATGGTGATCATGGCGCTTGATTTGTCTGCCGCTAGGTGTACGCTATTGCTGTAAATGCAGCATTGACGCGCACTTACGAACTCTGCCCCAATCGCCTCATAACCCGGCGGGCCCAATTAACTGCTCCCTGGCCGTCACAACGCTCGCGGATACAATCCAAAATCATGGTCAATCGGGCCGACTTCTTTGGTTGGCAACATGATTTCCTCGCGTTTAAACGCCAGGATGTCTCGCGTTTCGACCTGGGACTGACGGCGTTGCCATTCTCCTGTCGGCTGCGGCCGTGCAAACTGGCCGGCACGATCTGCGCTGGCTTGGTCGGGTTTCCCGTCATCGGGGGGGCTGTGTTCTTCTCTTGGCTGCCGTTCGATGGCGAGTTCGGCACGATCCGATTGATCGTCTGTTGGATGCTCGCGCTGGGGTTGCTTGTGACGGGGAGCCATCTGTTGGTGTCCGCGTTTGTCGGCCGTCGCCAGCAGATCGAGATCTGGATCAACCGGGACCGGGTGGAAGTCCGTGACCGGCCCCCGCTCGGGAAACCGAAGGAATGGAGCGAGCCGCTGGCGAACTATACGGGCGTGCGCTATCACGTGGTCAGCACGAGGGTGTCCACCACGGATAACACGATGGACTTTGCTGCCCACGCCATCGATCTCGACCACTCCGACGAGGCCCGAATAATCCCGCTGCTGCGTACGGACCGCGACGAGAACGTGGAGCAGCGTTGGGCCGAACTGGCCAAAGCGCTCGGCAAACCTCAGCTCGGCACGTTCGACGCGGGTACCGTGAAGTGCAGTATGTTCGGGATCCCACTTCGCAAGTGAGCAAGAGACGTTGGTGGTGTCTTGCCACTCATTTCGAGCAGAGACCTTGGAAGGTGTCCTTCCAGCAGTCCGAGTTGCGTCAGCCTGCAGTACGCGATCCGCACCTTGCTGAACGCACGCACGCCCAGGTCCGCCAAGTCAATCCCGACCAGAGCGTTGCCTGGGACCGCCGGGCGATGGAACTCAGGCCATTGTCCGTCACCAACAACACCGGCCGTGTCAGCGAAGCACCAACCCGCTCGGCCTCCGGCAATCGATGCGTGGCTTGGCTTTTGCAGGCTGCCTCGGGAGGACGGGCCGATCGGCTGGCGAGCGTCACAGCGATCCGCGTCATTGCAGTCATACGCCGCCAGCGGACTGATTCGCAACCCGAATACCGCGAGGCCTGCCAATGCAACCAGCGGGAAGTTCCGCTCGTAGAGGTTTTCACCCATGGCGGGAAAATAACTCGTGACAACCCTACGCAGTCGGTATAGCCTCCGCCCAACAACCGTTAATTCAGGAGGCATCCCCATGGCAAACGAATCAGTCCGGCAACTACAGTCGGTCGTCGACAAGCTGCGATCCCAGCGCGAAGCACACGAGAACGCGATCGCCGACATCGACGCCGCATTCGAACAACTGGGCGTTTCGGCCCCAGCCGCGCAACGACGTGGCCGCCCTGGCCGAGCCAGCAAGACGACGCGACGCAAACGCCGCAAGTTCGACGTCAGCGGCAAGGAATCGGTGCTGCGATACGTGCAGCGAGCCCCGAAGACTGGCCGCACCGGCGCAGAGATCGAGCGGCAGTGGAAGAGCGAGGGCCGGTCGGTCAGCGCGTACAACGCCCTTGGCGAGCTGGTCCGGGAGAAGAAGATCAAGCGGCAGAACATCAAGGGGCAGCGGGGAAGCGTGTATCGGGCAGGGTGATCCCGGCTATGCCCCAACAACAGGGTACGCAGTCCGCCGAGACTCGGGGGCGCCCCACAATAGAAGCTGTCATGCACCCCATCTGCGCGGCCCCGACTGAACCGCCGCAGCAGTGGGATACACGCTCCACCGGAAGGCAACAGAAGTCAGATGCGGATCATCCCATCAAGCCCGGGCGCTCGTCACGGCAGTCCCCGCATCAGGAGCAAGGCGACGGTCGCATCGCTGGCCGCAACGCTGCTCTGCGGCTGTTCTCATCCACGCGTGACCACGTTACAGGAGGCCTACGCAGTTCTCGAAACCAGGCGATTCGTCGATCTCACCCACGCCTTCGAACCAGGCATTCCTCATTGGCCCGGTTTTCCGGACGAGCGGCGCAAGACCATCTACAGCTACCGGCCGGGCCAAGGGACGCTCGGCCACGGATTCTGGGCGGAGCAATTCACCCATGTGGGGCAATGGGGGACGCACTGTGATCCGCCAGCGCATTTTGTCGAGGGCCTCCGAACCATCGACCAGATTCCCGTCGAGGAGATGGTGTTGCCACTGGCGATCATCGACATCCATGAAAAGGTCGCGAAAGACGCCGACTACTGCGTGACGATGGAAGACGTGCGTGACTGGGAGGCACGACACGGGCCGATCCCCCGCGGAAGCTTCGTCGCCCTGCGCACCGACTGGTCCAAGCGATGGCCCGATGCGGCTGCCATGCGCAACGAGGATGAAAACAAGGTCGCCCACTATCCGGGGTGGAGCCGGGAGGTGCTGGAGTACCTGTACGAAGAACGCAACATCACCGCTTCCGGCCACGAGACCCTCGACACCGATCCGGGAACGGCCACAAGCCGCGGCGACTATTCGCTGGAGACCTACGTTCTCGGCCAGAACCGCTACCAGATCGAGCTGCTGACGAACCTGGACCAAGTGCCCGAAGAAGGTGCCCTTGTGGTCGTCACGTTTCCCAAGCCCAAGAACGGCTCAGGCTTCCCCGCTCGGGTCTTCGCCATTCTGCCATAGGCGGGTGTTTTTCACGTGGGGCCGCGCTACCGTACCCGTGTCAGGAGATCAATCCACGTCAGATCCCGGCCGGGGCGTCCCGACGTGCCGCGCCCGCTTCAACGAGGAGGTGAAGAGCGACGTAGAACCAGCGCAGCATGACGTGTGATCCTCGGACATGAACCGTTGAAACGACGACAATGAGAACGGCCCGACATTTTGAACCCCCACCCGCAGAACGGCAACCGCCCCACCACTACCGCACGCTGACCTTCTTTGCCCGACCCACACCGAAAACTGCCACGATTCTGCCACGATTTCGCGGTGACC
>JBECKQ010000112.1:0-5661 GCA_040235375.1 Phycisphaerae bacterium
GTGTGCGCATCCGCGTTCTCGGCCTGCTGAATGTCGTCGTGGCCCTCGTGTGGCTATATGTCGCGTGGCAGCCCATAGGCACGTGGATTCAGCGGACGCTGACCTTCGGCGAGGTGAATCTCTGGTCGATCGCGATGAATGATGGCCGGCCGGGGGCAGGCGGTGACGCCGCCAGCCTCGCTCTGCTGATGAATGGCGCCGGCAAGAAGAGCAAGCCCGCCAAGGGCGGCGCCAAGGCGGAGACCGAAGAACCGAGGCCGCTCACACCGGAGCAGGTAGAAAAGCTGTCCAGGGTAAAGATCGGGCAATACGTGCTCGAATCCGCCGCCGCCAGTTGGTTCGGCGTCACGACCATCGTGGGCGCATTGTTGCTCGTGGCCGGAGTGGCGGCGCTGACGAACTTCTCCGGCGGCGCTCGCCGGGCGGGGCAGTTGTTGCTGCCTCTGTCGCTTATCGCGCTTGGCGTGCTGATCTGGTACGGCTGGAAGGAGTACCACTGGTACGAGTCCATCATGCCCCGCTGGGTCAAGCCCGTCGCCGGTGCGTTGCTCGTCATCGCGGCCGGCTCGCTAGGGGCGATTTTCAATCGGCGAGGGGTCGGCCTGCAACGCGCGGGGGCGATTCTGGTGATCTTCTCGGCGTTGTTCTCGGTGGTCGCGATCTGGGCGGCGATTCGCTGGGGGCAGATGCCGAGCGCGGGCGTCGGCTGGCGTCTCTACAGCGAAGTGTTCGCCATCCAGTCTGCGTACGGCTGGTTCCTGCTGCTGGCCATGATCGGTTTGAAGTAGCGGCGGCGCGACGCCGGCCCGTCGCCGGTCCCTTGTTTTCGGATCATCAAAACCGATGCCGAAGGACGATACCAAAGGGAACGAGTCTCCGGCCATTCAACCGCTGCCCGTGCTTCGAGCGATGATCGACGCGATCGACCACGAGGTGATTCAGCTTCTGGCGCGTCGCAACGGGCTGGTCGCCCAGATCGCCCAGTACAAGCGCGAGCACGGCATTCCCATTCGCGACCTGAAGCGCGAGCGGGAGATTTTCAGCGATCGGGCCTCGCGGGCCATGCCGCTCGGACTGCCGCCGCAGCTTATCGAGAGCCTGTACCGGCTGATCCTGTGGGCCAGCCGGGATCGGCAGGCGGCGCTGCGGGCCGAAGTGCCGGTCGACGTCGAGCCGCGAACGATCGCCATCATCGGCGGCGCGGGGCGGATGGGGCGATGCCTGGCGGCCATGTTCTCCGATCTCGGCCACGCGGTGATGATCGCCGATCTCGACACGGATTTGTCGCCGCGCGAGGCGGCCGGCCTGGCCGACGTTGTCGTGATCAGCGTGCCGATCGATGTCACCGTGGACGTGATACGCGAACTCGGGCCGCTGGTGCGCCCGGACGCGCTGCTGATGGACGTGACGTCGATCAAGTCCGCGCCGCTGCAGGCGATGCTGGAGAGCTGCCGGGGCAGTGTGGCCGGCACGCACCCGCTCTTCGGCCCGACGGTGCACTCGCTGCAAGGCCAGCGGATCGTCATCACACCGGGTCGCGGCGACGAGTGGCTCGACTGGCTGAAGCACATGCTGCACGCCCGCGGGCTCGACGTGTTCGAGGCGACGCCCGAAGCGCACGACCGGGCCATGTCCGTCGTACAGGTGCTCGTGCACTTTTCGACGGAGGTGATGGGCCGCACGCTGAGCGAGTTGGGCATCGACATCGACGAGACGTTGAAGTTCACCTCGCCGATCTATTTGCTCGAGCTGCTTATGACCGCGCGGCATTTCGGGCAGTCGCCGGAGTTGTACGCGTCCATCCAGATGAACAATCCCGCCACCGACCAGGTGACGCAGGCGTTTCTCGAGGCGGCGAGTCGCTTGCGCGAAACGCTGGTGGCCCGCGACCGCGAGGCGTTTGTCGCGTCGTTCGCGGAAATCAGCCGCTTTTTCGGCCACCTGACCGGCGAGGCCCTCGAGCAGTCCGACTACCTGATCGACCGGCTCGTTGAGCGGATGTGAGTCCGCGAGCGCCGGGCACTCAAACAACATTGCAAACGCGACGCCCGCGCCGACCTTGCCGGCGCGGGTGGCAAACGCTGCGCCGTACTTCCGCAAGGCGCTTGCGGCGATAACCGATCGCCACAAGATCCAGGATGCCGCGATCGTGGCCGCACTCCGCAAGCGGGAGTGCCGATAAAGCCCCCCTCTCGAGCGACTAGAGAAGCATACGTCAACGGCGCCTTTTCCTCGAGGGGATCCTCTTGAAAGCGCGGCTTGACTTTGGGGTTTTTCAAGGAAAGAAGAGGTAACTACGCATGCCGCCGGGCGGGATGGATTCCCAGGCCGGCGGGCAGGTGTCGAACCGGTGGAGCGTTGTTGCTTTGCCTTATCGGCTTTTCGGAAATCCGGTTCAGGGCCGTAGAGGTCCGGGAGGGGGGGAGTCTCATGTTTCGTGGCCTTCGAATTGCACAGGGGTCGCGCCGCCGTGGCGCCGTCGCCGTCGTTGTGGCCGTTACGATGGTGCCGCTCATTGGCTTCGCGGCGCTGGCCATCGATCTAAGCTATATCGAGACACTTCGTGGTGAAATGCAACGGACCGTGGATGCAGCGGCCCTGGCCGGTGCATCCGGCTTGTCACTTGGCAACGATGTCGCCGAGAGCCGCGCCCTCGAGTACGTTGCGAACAACCTGGTCGGTCGACAACCGGTGGCCCGCCCCGACGTGGAAGTGACCGTCGGATACTGGAGTTCGCTCTCCCAGACGTTCACGCCGTCCGTCGAAGGATTTCGACCGAATGCCGTTCGCGTTGTTGGCACGAGAACCGACATTCCCCTCTTCTTCGCCCCGGTGCTCGGCATCGAGACTGCACGAGTCGAGAAAACCGCGATCGCCGTCTACTACGTCTCGGATCCGTGCAGCGGCGTCTGGGGATTGGAGGGGATTACGGGCAACGGCAATATTACAACCGACAGCTACAACTCGCTTGACGGTTCTTATGGATCGGCCGGCGTATTTCCCAACGGAGACCTGTGCAGTTGCCAGGACGTGGAGTTGAGCGGCGACGTTCTGATCAGCGGCGACGTCATGCACGGTGACGGCTATGACACTCTCATCAACGGGAGCGCTGCCGAAGTGTACGGTGCGATCGAAGACCTCTCGTGCGACAGCCTCGTCCCGCCGTCGTTCGACATGACCGCCGCCGCGCACGACAACGACAACGCCAACATCCCGCTGACCGATCGCGGACTTGATCCTTTCAGAGGACGACCGTTCGAACTTCGGCTCGAGTCCAGCGACAATCTGACGCTGCCGCCCGGCGACTACTACTTCGAAACCGTTCGCATGTCGGGCACGGCCACGATTACCGTCACCGGACCGACGCGGATTTTCGTGTCTGGTTCCGCCAGTTTCGCGGGGAACGGTTTCATCAATCAATCTCAGGATCCTCATGATCTGACCATATACTCGTCGGGGCTTACCCTTACCGTCACCGGAACTTCCGGCTTTGCCGGGTCCATCATCGCGCCGCAGACCGACCTCATTCTGCCCGGCACCAGCGAGTACTACGGAGCCATAATCGCCCGCACGGTCGATCTGGGCGGTACGGTGGATATCCACGTGGACGAGTCCGTCGTTCAGGCACTCATGGGCCCGAGTACCTCGCAAGTCGAGTTAGTCCAGTAGACGAACGACGTTCGGGAGGGCGAAAATCGGGGCGATCCGCCACGGCGGACGACGTGTCGCCGCGGCGACCGCTCCAGCCAAGGCGGGCAGGTGACCGCCGGCCGTGGCGGGGTCTATCGCGGCCCGCGGCCGCTCTTGAACAGGTGATCAGTTGAGCAAGTGACCGCAGGTGAGCGGGCACGGTGGACGCGCACCGATCGGCAACGCAGGCGAGAATTCTCTCTCCTGTTCACCTGATCAACTGCTCACCTGCTCCAGTTTCCCATGGAGATCAGATTCTCCGGTTGTCGAGGCCGTTGATGAGGCCGGAGATCATCCTGGCGATAATCTCCAGGCGTTCACGGAGGGCGAGTGAAGCTTCCTCCGAAACCAGACCGCGACGCCGAGCCAGTTCCACAAGCGGGACGCACTCATGCGCCGACCCGCGGGCAACCGTGAAAAAGTGCTTGCGGTCCGGCTTCGTGAAACGCCCGTTGCCTTCCGCGAGATTCGTGGCGATCGACGTGGACGCCCGGTTCAACTGATCGACGAGGAAACCGTAGCCGCGCCTGAAGTCCCCGGTCAGGTTGGCGATTTCGTCGGCGAAATCCACCGCCCTCTGATAGACCTCCAGCTTTTCGAACATGAAAGCCATGAGAAGTTGCCGCGCTCGGTTTGAACAGGTGATCAGTTGAGCAGGTGACCGCAGGTGAGCGGGCACGGTGCACGCGCACCGATCGACAATGCAGGCGAGTATTCTCTCTCCTGTTCACCTGATCAACTGCTCACCTGCTCCAGTTTCCCATGGAGGTCAGATTCTCCGGTTGTCGAGGCCGTTGATGAGGCCGGAGATCATTCGGGCGATTTCTTCGAGATCGGCTTTCATCTGCTGATGCTGGGCCTCCCCTAGCAGCTCCTGCCGGCTGGCCAGTTCCAGGAGCGGCACGCACTCCTGCACGCTACCACGGGCAATGCCGAAGAAATTGCGCCGGTCGGCCTTGGTGAATCGGCCGTTGCCTTCGGCAATGTTAGCGGCGATGGACAGCGTCGCACGGTTGAGCTGGTCGGCCAGGAAGAAGTAACCGCGTGGGAAAGCCCTGGTCAATGTGCAGGCGGCGTCGGCGAAAGTGACGGCCTTCTGATAGACCTGCAGCTTCTCGAAGGCGAAGGCCATGGGCTTCTCCCGCCGGCAGATGATAGCGCAACGACGAGAGAGGAGAAAGTAGAAAGGAGACCGCAGGAGAGGAACGGATCGCGCGAAGAACGCGGTCGCGTCAGAGTGGTCCACCTTTCTGCTCCACTCTCTCCTTTCCACCCTCTCCTGCTCTATTGCGGCCGTTGGCCGCAATCGGGGCGACAGGATTCGAACCTGCGACCTCGTGGTCCCAAACCACGCGCTCTAGCCAGGCTGAGCTACGCCCCGGTTTTGCCGGCAGAATTTAGCACGAGGCCCCGCGAATCACAACAACGGCTGCACGAGGGCCGGACGGACGCGCTGCCAGCCGCCCCGCGGAAAATCATCGACGTGTCGCCAGCCGGTGTTATGCTCTCTTTTGGCTCGGGCAAGCGGGCGGAGTATTGACGCCGTCGCCGGCGGGCGATCGATCGCGACAGGCCGAGAGGGACGCGGCCGTCGCGGCCGGGCTGGGTGGATCGTTCAGCCTCCAAGCAAGGGGGCCGCCCGCACGAGTGGGATTTCATCAAGGAATAGCAAGGAGGCCGGTATGCGAAAAACGATGATGCTGACGACGCTGATCTGCGGGACGATGCTCGCAGGATGCGCCACGCCGAAGGGGTCTACCCCCGGCGCCAAACAGGATTACATCCGCGCCATGCGCGACCAGACGCTGGACGACCTCTACGCAACCCGGCCGGACCTCGAGCCGCGCGTCGAAAACGCGGCGGGTTACGCCGTCTTCAGCAACGTGAACATCCACGGGCTCGTGGTCAACGTCGGCCAGGGCTACGGCGTCGCGGTCAACAACGAGACCGGCAAGGAGACGTTCATGAAGA
>JBECKQ010000102.1:0-3935 GCA_040235375.1 Phycisphaerae bacterium
GTGCACTGATGAAGACCGTTGGATGGTAGGGTCCGCGGCCCGTGAAGCCGCTCAGTTCCGGATTGGACGGCACACGGAGCGTGTCCACTGAACAAACCCGTCTTTGCGCCTCGGCGCGGATAAACCAGGAACGGTCGGCCCTAGTCCTTGCCTGTTCTACGATCCACTTCGCCGCTCAGGCGGTTTCTTCGGCTCGCTTGACCTTGCCGTCGCCCTCTACGGGCTTGGGGTGGCGGGCGCGCGGTGGCGTGGACAGTCGCTTGTGGCCGGGGGCGCTGCAAGAGTCGCGGACGATGAGCTGCGGCGTCAGGGAGACAAAAGCCGGGGAGCGGTCGGGATCGGCGAGCCGCTGGGCGAGCAGCTCGACGGCCGTCGCACCCATCTGCGACATGGGAACGTGGACGGTGGTGAGCGGCGGGCGAGTCATGCGGGCGACACGGGTGTCGCCAAAGCCGACCACGCCAAGATCGTCGGGCACGCGCAAGCCGGCCGCAGTGGCGGCGTCGATGATGCCGGAGGCCATCTCGTCGTTGGCGGCGAACACGCAGTTGCCGGGGCCGGACCAGCCTCGGACCCGCTCCGTCGCGAAGCGATACGCGGTTTCGTACTGATAATCGAGATGAATGATGTCGTCCGGCGACACGGGCAGATTGGCGCGCAACATCGCCTCGCGGTAGGCGCCGAGGCGCTCGGCGGTGTCGAAGTTGGTCTCGAGACCGCCGACGAAGATGATGCGGCGGCAACGGCAGTCACGGATCAGGTGCTCCATCATGGCCGTCGCGCCGCTGCGCTGGTCGATGACCACGCTGTCGCAGCGCCGCTCCTCGGCCGCGCCGTCGACGGCCACTACCGGAATCCGCAGTTCGGAAAGCAGCTCCGCGGTGTGGCCGGTCCTCTCCGAAATCATCACGGCCAGGCCGTCGACGATGCCGCGGCGTTGCAGATCGTCCACGAGTTCCCGGCCGTCGTCGAGATCGCGGCTGGAGGCGATGACGAGCACGTAGCCGAGCTCGCGGGCCTTGTTGTTCGCGCCACGGATCAGTTCGGAATAGAACTCGCCGTGGAGATCGGGCAGGACGAGGGCGAGCATCTCGCTCTTGCGGAGCATGAGGCCGCGGGCGAACACGTTCGGGCGGTAGTTGAGCTCGGCAATCGCGTTCTCGACGCGTTCGCGCGTCTGGGCGTTGACGAGGTTTCGCCGATTGAGCACGCGCGAAACCGTGCTGATGGAAACGTTCGCTCGCCTGGCCACGTCCTCGATGGAGGCCGCCATCACCAATACTCCTGGCCGGAATCGGGCCTTTTGACAGCGCTTTCATCGAACTGTATCGTCCCGCGCAATGCAATGTCAATTGCTGGCAACCGTCATCACCGTGTTGATCGGCTTGTCGCCCCCGGCGCCAGCCTCCGGTCCAGCCATGCCTGACGTGCTGCAAAGCCCCGAAACGAGCGCGATTATCGGCTACTCGTTCTCTGAGCAGGACGCCGCACTGCTCGACGAGATCCAGAAGGCGTGCTTCCTCTATTTCTGGAAGGAAACCGGCGATACCGGCCTGACGAAGGATCGCAGGAAAGCGCCGGTCAGCAGCATCGCCGCGGTCGGGTTTCAACTGTCGTCGCTGCCGATCGCCGTCGAGCACGGCTGGGTCACGCGCGGTGAGGCCGAACAGCGCGCCGTGAAGATCCTGCACGCGATTCTCGACCGCAACGACAACAAGAAGTTCGGCCTGTACTACCACTTTCTCGACTACGACACCGCCGCGGTGGCATCCGGCGGATATGAAGTTCTCGTCAGCACGGTCGATTCCGCCCTGCTGATGGCGGGCGCGATTCCTGCCGCGGAGTACTTCGGCGGCGAAACGAAGGCGCTCGTGGACGGCATGCTTCGCGACGCCGACTGGAAGGCATTCGCGGTCGGGCCGGGCGGGGCGATCTCGATGGGCTGGGAACCGAACGACCACGCCAAACCCACGGGCGACGGCACGTTTCATCGATGGTGTTGGCGACATGCTGCGGACGAAGAACGTCTCGTGTACTTCCTTGCGGTTGCCGCCGAGCGTTCGGAGAACGCGGTCGAGCCGGCCGCATATTACCGGCTGGACCGGACGATCAAGCGTCACGACGACATGCCGCCGTTTGTCGTGAGCCCGCAAGGGGCACTCTTTCAGCACTTCTTCAGCCACTGCTGGATCGACTACCGGAAGCTCGGGGCGGACCGGCCGGCGCTGTTCGGCGTCGACGCGCCGCGCATCGACTGGTTTGAGAACTCCCGCCGGGCGATCCTCACGCAGCGGCAGCGGTGCATCGAAGTGCAGGATCGATTCAAGACGCTCGCCCCGGACCGGTGGGGCCTGAGCGCTTGCGCCGGCCGGGACGGCTACATGGTCCCCGAGATTCAGCCGAACCTGTGCAATCGCGACAAGTGGTACGAGGGCACGGTGGCGCCGTACGCCGCGGGTTCGTCGATCATGTTCACGCCGGCCGAGAGCTTGGCGGCGCTGCGTGCCTTTCGCGGCCTGGATGGGAAGGACGGTCGGCTGCGCGTCTGGTGGGACCCGAGCGACGGCGGATACGGCCTGGTCGATGCGTTCAACCTTGACCAGGGGTTCGCCAGCGACGACTACGTGGGCATCGATCACGGGCCGATGCTGCTGGCGATCGAGAACGCCAGGTCGGGCCTGATCTGGCGTCTTTTCATGTCGAGCGAGACGGCCAAGCGTGGGGTGGAGCGGCTGAAGCTGGGCCGATAACTGTAACTCGCGACGCGGACAGAAGTTCCGGCGAGGGCGGTGGCAGAGATGGGAATTGACCGCGCCGGCCCGGGGACGGTATACTGGACGGTTGAAAACGCTTTCAGCACGGCCCGACTGCCGCCGTGCCGCCCCGTTTCCAGGGTGCACCGGCAGAACGGCTTGGGGGAGAATCAGAAATCCATGCGATCTCCTGTCGCCACTGATCGGATTACGCCCTGGCCCACGACGCCCGAGTCGCTGGTCGGGAAGCGATACGGCCGATTCTCTCCGGATGGGTCGGAATTCGTCATCACATCGCCGCGTACGCCGCGCCCGTGGGCGAACATTATCGCGAACCCGCGGTTCGGGCTGGCGATCACGCAATCCGGCAGCGGCTTCACCTGGATCGACAACTCGCAACTGGCGGTCATTGCCCGCTGGCAGCAGGACCTGGTGCAGGACAGTTCGGGGAAATTCCTGTACGCCCGCGATGCGGACAGCGGCGTGGTGTGGTCGCTCGCGCCGGCGCCGGTGTGGCCGGTGTACGACAGCTATCTGTGCCGGCACGGCATGGGCTACACCGTTTTCGAGACCGAGTTCGCCGGTATCCGCGCGAGCTGGACGATTACGATCCATCCGGACCAGACGGCGGAAGTCTGGCTGGTGACGCTGACGAACGCGGCGGAGGAGAGCCGGCGCATCGAGCTGTCCGCGTTTCTGGAGTGGTGCTGCGGCGTGGCGCCCTCGCCGCGGCGCGAGTTTCACAAGCTCTTCATCGAGACGCGATTCGATCCCGACCGCCGGGCGATCTACGCCCGCAACCACATGTGGGAGGTGCCGGACCCGCGCTTCGGACATTGGAACAAGGACTTTCCGTATACGAGCGCGTTCGCGTCGACCGAGCCGGTTCTTTCCGCCCAGGGCGACAAGGCGGGATTCGTCGGAGCGTACAACGGGCTGGCGCGGCCGGAGGCGCTTGGCGAGGAAACGTGGAAGGCGCGATTCGGCCGGCATGAGGACCCTGTGGCCGCTCTGCGCAGCGCGATCCTGCTCAAGCCGGGGGAGAGCAAGAGCGTTGGCTACGTGCTGGCCGCGGACGAGCAGGCGCCGGCGCTGGATGCCATGCTCGATGGGCTTCTCGATGTCGAGGCGATCGCCGATTGCCGTGATCGGACGCGCGACCAGTGGCGCCGGCTTCTGGCG
>JBECKQ010000106.1:0-5791 GCA_040235375.1 Phycisphaerae bacterium
GCACCGGGCCGTCGAGGCGCTGCAGGTTGCAGTTGATCACGAACACGAGGTTGTCGAGGCGCTCGCGCGAGGCGAGGTGCAGTGCCCCGAGGGTCTCGGGCTCGTCGCACTCGCCATCCCCGAGGAAGGCCCAGACCCGTTGCCCGCTGGTGTCGCGGATGCCGCGGTGCTCGAGGTAGCGGTTGAACCGCGCCTGGTAGATCGCGTTGATCGATGCCAGGCCCATCGAGACGGTGGGGAACTCCCAGAATTCGGGCATCAGCCAGGGGTGCGGATAGCTGCTCAGCCCGTAGGGGGCGGCGAATTCGCGCCGAAAGTTGTGCAACTGCTTGGGCCCGAGTCGCCGCTCGAGATACGCCCGGGCGTAGATGCCCGGCGACGCGTGTCCCTGAAAGAACACCTGATCGCCGCTGCTTTCTTCCGTCTTGCCGCGGAAGAAGTGATTGAAGCCCACCTCGAGCAGCGTGGCGGCGGAGGCGTACGTCGAGATGTGCCCGCCGATGCCTTCGCACTTGCGGTTGGCCTGCACAACGAGGGCCATGGCGTTCCAGCGGATCAGGCTCTTGATCCGCCGTTCGATGGCCCGGTCGCCGGGGTAGGGCGGCTGCATGGCCCGCGGGATCGTGTTGATGTACGGCGTGTTGGCACTGAAGGGCATCGGCACGCCCTTGAGGAACAGGTGCTCGATAAGCCGGGATATCAGAAACCGGGCGCGATCACCACCGTGCTGCTCGACGACCGCCTCGAGCGACTCGATCCAGTCGTTCGTCTCCGCGCGGTCGAGGTCGAGGTAGCAGAATCTCCGGCTGGCCCCGTTCAAAGGCGGCTCGATCGTTCTGGCGTTAAGTGCGCGGCCGTCGCCGGTCACCGTGGTGCCGCCGGTGCTCACCTTTCTGCTGGGCTGTGTCATTGTCTCGGTGCTCATTTCGCCGTTTCCTCTTGGTGCAGTTCGTCTCTGGCTCGCGTGACAATCAGGCGCCCGCCGGCCGGATGGTGTATACTTGCCGATGAAATCCCGCCCGCTCGGGTCGTTATTCTACTCCGTCCAGTTCCGCTCGCCAGCGTTGTGTCCGGACATCGGGAGTGTAGTTCCGAAGATGGCGGCGCGACAGCATCGCTGCGCGCCGTAGTTCGGCAGACAGATCTGGCATTCCCGCGGCGGTCGGTCTCGCTATGGACGGCTGGCGATTGCCTGGGCGAGTGGGTTGACCACCAGCGGCACCAGCGTGTCGGAGACCATGTCGTCCGCTTTGTCGGTCATTTCGCGGAAAGCGTCAGTGAGGGTCGGGCTGTCTCCCAGACCCCAATACTTGCGGATCGTCAGATATGCGCTGAGCGGCTGCGACTCGAATTCACCGGTGCGGACCTCGTACGTGCCCGTGCGGCTCTTCACGTCGATGTAGGCCTGTAGGTCGCAGTTCGGCGTCAGGGCGACGCCCAGGTACGGCTGGGCGTCGATCACGCTGTTCCCCTTATCGGACAGCAGAAAGGCCGAAAGCGGGTGATTCGACCACAGCGTCTCGGCCAGCAGTTGATCGTGGTTGCCCCGGTACTCGAGATCGAACCCGTATATTACTTCCAGGTGGTCAAGATCGAGGGGGCTGAGCGTAAGATGGTAGGGGGCCTGCTCCAGGATCAGGTCGCCCAGAGGGCGAATGCCCTCGCCGGGCGGCGGGGCAAAATGGCCGAAACGCAGGCTCGACGCGTCGAGCCGGATCCAGCGGCGGGAGCGCCCCTGGGAGGGTTCGTCGAGCACGAGGCACCCGTCCTCGCGACGGTGCAGCCGTTGCATCGTGGGGAATGCCTTGCGGACCTGCTCGAAGAAATGGAGCACCGTATTGCGCTCGAGAGGCAGGGCGAGCTTCAGAAAAAGCCGGACGCTTGCGTAAAAATCGTCTGCCAGAGAACCGTATCGTGCGCCCATATGTTTCCCTCTCGGTCGCGGCTTGCCCGGCCGCGTCTGTCCACTAGATTATCGACAGGATCGGGTCCGGTGCAACACCGGGCCGGCTGTCTTGCACTCTCTCCACGGAGCTGCGAATGCAACCCATTAAGACGGTATCCACTCGGGAGCGAATTGTCCGCAACGCGATCGTCACGGCGATGGTCGCAGGGTTCTCCGCCTGGTCAATCTACGATGGATACGTCGGTTATC
This sequence comes from Phycisphaerae bacterium, assembly GCA_040235375.1. Lineage (GTDB taxonomy): Bacteria > Planctomycetota > Phycisphaerae > UBA1845 > UBA1845 > JBECKQ01. The sequence continues at coordinate 2,156 of JBECKQ010000106.1, forward strand.
CGCGAAAGAACCTCGAAATCGCCAGGCAGGATTTGCCCGCCGAGGTTCAGGATCAGGCGACGATCAATCCGCTGGTGACAACCGAGCGGCACGGAGCCGTCAAACGGGGGGCCAGTGTGGACGACGCCGAAAAGGCTTTCGGCAAGCCAACGTGGAGCGGCTCCACCGACGACGGCTACAAGGCCATCTGGATCGGACCGGCGGCGTCGCTGGCGGTGGAATACAACTCGATGGACGTGATCAAGAGCGTCCAGTGGAAAGATGGTCAGCACAGCGAAACCGACCTTGTCGTGCAGAAGGTCATGGGTTTCGTGCTGGCGCCAATCGCACTTCTGATGCTGATCCGGCTCGTGTGGATGTCCACCCAGGGGGCGACCTTGTCGGACGAGGGCCTCAAGCCGAGCGGTCGGACCCTAATCCCCTACGACGAAATGACCGGCTGGGACACCACCGATTACAAGCAAAAAGGGCGCATCGAGCTGAGCTATAGTTCGGGTGGAAAGGACATGTCGTACACGCTGGATGACTACAAGCTGCGCGCCTTTCCGACTATTGTCAGCGAGATCGCCGATCGTCGAGGCTTCGAGAGCCCGTTTGAGCAGACGCTCGCACAGGAGGGCGCTGCGGAGGCAAGATCAGCAGGCGAGAAGCCACCCGCCTGATCACCTGTCGCCTGTCCCTGGATCATCGAATCGCGCGATTGAATTGGGGGAGTGACAGACCAACAGACCGGCGGCGAACCGGGCATGACACCGGCTCGCCGCCTTCCTGCGGGAGTTGAACTTCGCCGCCTGGCAGAGCGATCGGCTTGATAGCCGCCTTGCTTAGCCGAGCAGGGACAGGATCTGGCTGGCCTGTTGATTCGCCAATCCGAGCAGCGAGATGCCCGAATTGAGCAGCACGCTCTGGCGATTCAGCTCGGCCGTCGCGGCCGCGTAGTCCGTGTCAGCGACCACGCTCTTGGCCGAGGTCAGGGACTCCTGCATCTGGGTGAGCGAGTTCATCGACGTTTGGAGCTGGAACTTCTGGAAGCCGCCGATGCGCCCCTTGGCGGCGGCGACCTGCGTGATGGCCTTGCGGACGGCCTTGAGCGTGTTGGCCGTTTTTGACGCAAGGTCCGCGGAGCCGCCGGACTTCAGATCGCTCAGCACGGCGCCGGCATCGCCGCCGCCGAGCATGTGGCAGGCGGTCGAGTCGATACCGATCGTCGTCCGCGTCGTCGAGTCAACGCCGAGTTGGAACGTCATGCCGCCGCCGTTGTTGCTGCTGCCGAGGACAGTGATCGTTTCGGTGGCGCCTGTCGTGTTGAGCGCACTGCTGAGACTGAAGCTGAGGCTCAGGCCGTTGGCGCTGTAGTACACGTCGGAGCCGTCCGCAGTGATGGAGCGGCCGTTGACGGTCAGCACCGCATCGGTGCCATAGCTCCGGGACTGCGACGCGAAGTCCCCACCGGAAAGCACCGTCATCTCGACGTAGGCCTCACTTCCGACCGAGGACGACTGGAGTTCGATACCGGTCGCTCCGTCAGCCACGGCATCGACGCCGGTGGCGGCGGAGGCAGCGTTGATCTTGGCCAGGACGGCAGCCTGGTCGTCGCCGGAACCGAGCGAGACGGTCTGGGACCCGAGCGCGCCGGTGATGACGATTTCGTGATCCTCAGTCAGTGCACCGCCCGGATCGAAGCTGGCCACCGCGGACGTTGCCTGTGTCGTCGTCTCGATGCTGACGATGACGTCGGCGCTGCTCGAACCGCGCGTGAAGACGCGCACGTTCTCCGCCGTGTCGGTGGCCTGGCTGGTGCGGATGGCCTGCGAGCCGTTGAGGAGCTGTTTTCCGTTGAAGGTGGTGGTGTTGGCGATGCGGTCGATCGCCTCCAGGGCTGAGTCGATCTGCGCCTGGTTTGCCTGGATTTCCGCCTGGCTCAACGAACTGTCGTTGACCGAAGCCATCGCCAGCGTCTGGATTTCCGAAAGCAGGCTGGATACCTCGTCCAAGCCGCCTTCCGCCGTCGAGACCATGGCGTCGGCCCGCTGATTGTTGTCCAATGCCGCCGTCACGGCGGTGAGCTCGGCGTTCAGATTCTCCATTGAGATGAGGCCGGCGGGATTGTCGGAGGCTTTGTTGATCTTGAGACCTGTGGAGAGTTGCGTGAGGACGTTGCTCTGTTTCGTCGATGTGCGGTTGACGATGTTGAGCAACTGAAGTGTGTTGATGTTTGTGACTGTCATACCCATTGTCGTGACCCTTTCGTAAAAGTTCTGGAAACCGAAACCGGCGGACAGTCGCAAATTCAAATATAAGCGAGTGCCGGGCAAGTGATGGCGGGCACCTCCGCGTAGAGGCGATACCGCATTGGCTCCGCCTGTTATTCCCGGACGAGCGGTATGGCGAGCAGCGTCCGACTTCCGTCGCATGCGCGCCGCGACGAGGAACCGGTGGGATGTGATCAGGTTGCGCGGGCGGCGTTCAGCAGTGCGGCGCCAAGGGGATGCCGCCGGCCCATGATATGGGACAGGTGGTAGTCGAGCGTCCGGTAGGCAGGCGTGGCGGCCCTGTCGGCCCCTGCTCCGTTTCTCAGCCAGTCCAATGCCGCCGCCGGAACCTCGTATTTCTCCGTTCTCGCGGGCTCGCAGTCTCTACAGAGCAGTCCGCCTTCGAAAGAGGAGAAGTGCACGCCGGGCCCCCCGACCGCCCGCCCGCAGCCGACGCACCGGTCGAACTCGGGCAGCGAGCCGATTTCGCGCAGGAGCACGCGTTGGAAGCGGATGACGTGAGGCAGGCACTCCGCGGCCTCGTTCAGTTGCTGGAACAGGCCCACCAGGGCGTCGAAGAGGCGTGGGTGGGGGTCCCAGTCTTCCGTCAGTTCGGAGGCCAGCATGCCCGCGTACTGGGCGGCGTAGAGCCGATCGAGTCGCATGCGCAGGCCGCTGAACGCCCGCGACTGCTTCCACTCCGCCACGATGGCAAGGGCTTCCTGATGCACGCTGCGCACGGAGAGCACGACGTGGCCGACGTCCAGCAGATCGACGCCGATGGCGAATCGCGTCTTCGTCGATCGCCGCACGCCCTTGGCGATGGCTCGCACCTTGCCATGCTCGCGGCCGAACAAGGCGAGCACCTCCGACGACTCCGAGAAATCCAGTCGCCGCAGAACAACAACCTCGTCCTTGATGGTTCCCATGCAGCAGGATGATACCGCGCCCCGGCGCGACGCGTCACCCGCGTCGCCGGGCATGTCCGCAGTGCTTGACGGCGGCACGCGTACGCCGGACCGGCGGAACTTCTGCCGCAAGGGTACGAGCGGCGCCGGTCTCGCGCACGCCGATTCCTGGCACGCGCCCGGTATCCCCCCGCAACGTGATCCGCCGAGTTGAACGGAAGCGGGAGAGAAGCAACGACGTGACACAGCGTGGCACTACAGGGGAGCCACCGGAAAAAAAGACGGGCGACAAGTGGGGAACCTGTCGCCCTGCTGCTCCGGGGAAGGAGGAAGTTAGAAGCTCTCTTGTCCGCTGGCGGAGAGAACCCCGCGTACATGATTAACACGCGGGCAGTAATCACCGACAACAAGTGGCACGATACGGCTTCGAACGGATAACCGTCAATTGGTAATCACCCCCGAGCCACCAAGGGTTT
>JBECKQ010000110.1:0-6568 GCA_040235375.1 Phycisphaerae bacterium
GGCCGTGCGGCCGCAGCGTCGGCGCATCCCACGTCGCGAGCACGTGGCCGTCGGAGGCATCGACCTTGTACAGCTTGGCCGCGCGCCAGTCGGCAAGATAGAAGTTCGTGCCGTCCGTCGCCAGTCCGGTTGGATAGTGGCAGGGTGCGTCGAACGCGCATTTCACGTCGCCGGGCGCGGCGGATGCCGGTTGAGCAGTTGCGAGGGTGAAGGTAAGTACGAGTATGCCGAGCAGAGTCTTCATGGAGAGCGTCCTTTCTGACGTTCGCGAGTGCGCCGCGTGCGATCACGTTCCGCCGCGGCGCAGAGGCATGCGCCCATCGAGTCGATGGCAAGCATACCGCGCGCCGGGCGCGGGACAAAATGACGGCGACAGGCGACGTTGAACGATCGCGCATAACGCTCTGCGCGGTGGATGCAGGTGAGGGAGTCAGGCGTTTCGAGTGTCGTTGGTGTTCGCGCCCCCCACTGGCGTGGGGGGTTCGGATGCCGATGCCGGTCTGGGAGGCGGCGGGGCGTACGCGTGGTTGACTTTGTATCCGCTCCCTTACCGTCGCGGCTCGGACGGGTTGTTGCGCATGAGAACCGGGACGCCAGTCCGGGGTCCCTTGAGGGTCAGAACTTGACGGGGGTGCCGCTGGGGGCCAGGTCCTTGTTGGTCGCTTCCTTGTTGCGGTACTCGACGGCGAGATGCTTGTTGATGACGTTGATGCCGCCGCGGTGCGGACCTTCGACCTTGCTGAAGGCGAGCACTTTCACCATGTCGCGGACGAACGTGCCGCGGCGGTACTGGGCGTTGAGGATGTCCTGGTAAGCGTTGCCGGTCATCTTCAGTGACGGCGGCTTGTAGATGCGGTAGTCGAGGAAGCCGAAGTGCTCGCGAAAGTAGCCGCCCTCGACGTCGGCATCGCCGCTCGGCTGGTTGATGGAGGCCGGCCGGTAGGTCATGCGGAAGGGCTTTGAATTGCGCGGCCAGCCGACGGTGGCAGCCGGACAGGCAAATACCTTCTCGTCCGTGCCGACGTAGCTCGGGATGAGCACATTGGGCAGCGACCTCGGCCAGCCGTTCGAACTCGCGTCGCGATTGAACGGATTGATGTCCGCATCCGCGACGGACGGGTCGCCGAAGCCGTTCGTCGTGACACCGTTGGTCATTGGCGAGACGACGTAGGGTACGTGGCTGTCGTTCTCCGTCCAGTAATTCCACAGGCCGTTCTCGATCTGCTTGAGCCGCGACGCGCAGACGACCTGCTTCGCCTGGTCGCGGGCTCCCTTCAGCGAAGGCAGCAGCATGGCGATGAGCAGGGCGATAACGCTGATGACAACGAGCAATTCGACGAGCGTGAATCCACGTCGACGATGGGGCATCATCACGGTCAGCCTCGAGCGTTAGCCCGCATCATTCACCGGCTTCTGCCGCGTCGCCATAAGTGCCGGTGAATAATGCGGGCTTGCAGGTGGAGGCCGCCGGCCCGGGGATCACGTCGGACCGACGGCTCCATGCCTGCATGACCACAGTCTATGTCCAGCGCCGCCGGCGCAGGATGGCCAGCGTGCCGAGCAGCAGGAAACCGGCCATGCCGGGCTCGGGCACAGGCATCGACTGCGCCACCAGCACCATGTCATAACCGACGGTGTCGCCGAAGATCGGATCGGTCGGGCTGTTGGCGATGCCGAAGCCCGGCGACTCGAGATACACGAAGCTCTGCGAAAGTGGATCGACGTTGGGGATCACGACGCTGTCGAGGTACGCCCCCAGATCGCCGGAGAAGTCCGTCAACGGCAGGCCGCCGTTTCCGGCCGCCGTGAAATCGTCGCCGTACAGGCCGGATGCGATCGTCGCCGTGCTCGCGGTGCCGTTCGCCGAGTTGAACGTGTTGCCGACCAGGGAGGTATCGACGGCCGGCCACGCGGTCGTGCCGAGCAGGCCGGCGAGCGTCGGAAAATCGCCCGTGCCCGGATCGCGCTCGATCAGCCACCCGTTGAGCGAGCCGAGAAACTGGTGATAGCCGAGATCGTCCGGGCCGCTCGCGTTGCCGCTGATCGGGTCCTGCCAGAACTCGTAGCCGAGATTCTGGATGCGACTTATCCCCGAGGCGATCGGGGTCAGCGTTCCCTGGCGCGTGTCGATCGAAGGGTTGATGGCGCTGCCGGCCGCGCCGGTCGCGCTCGTTCCCGCGAGCGTGTTCACCGTCACCGCGAAATCGGCGGAGATGCCAGGCGCTGCGGCGTTGCTGCCGCTGGCGTCGAAGTAATTGAGTGTGACGGTACCGCCTCCGGCGTTGATACCGAGATCGACGTAGCTGCTCGTGCCCGACATCAGAACCGGCGTCTGCCCCGGTACGGGCGTGAGGCTCCTGCTGCCGTTGCCCGTGTCGCCGTCGAGGTCGATGAGCGGTCCGCCGAGGAAGTCCACGCTCATGAACGGTGCGAAGCTCGGGATCGAGCCGCGCGTGAACGCGAAGCTGAGGGCGCCGTACTGATTCGGGTTGATCAGCGGCGTGCCGGTGCCTTGAAACGTCGCGGCGGGGCCGGCGGGCAATGTGCCGGCCAGCCGGTCGCCGTCATTGAACGGCGGGGCGCCGGGCGTGGCCGTCAGGTAGCGGTCTGCGCCGGGAAGAAGTCCGGCGTCCACGCCGGTGACGAGCTGGAACTGGTCAGCGCCGGCAACGCCGGCTAACCCGGCGGCGACCAGCAACGATACGAGGAACGTACGACTGTGCATCTTCTTCATCACCTCCGAAAAGCAGACTCGTCCAAAAATGTACCTGTCCCGTTTTTCAGGGAGAGCCGCTACGGTTGCGGCCCGACGAGGTGCGCGGCGAACTCGACGTAGTCACTGATGTCCACGTCCTCGTCGTAATCGAAATCGAACACGTCGCATCCGGGGCCGAGCGTCATTGCGCCATCCCCGTCGAAGCACGTTTGGAAACTCGCGTAATCGAACAAATCGGCATCGCCGTCGCGGTCGTAATCGCCGTCGGCGAGAATCGCCTCGGCGGCGATGAGCACCACGTCGTGGCCGATCGCGTCGTAGTAGATGGGATCGCTGCTGTTGTTGATGCCGAATCCGGCGCTTTGCAGATAGACGAAGCGTTTCGCCCGCGGATCGATCAGTGGGATGACCACGGTGTCGAGGTAGGCGCCGATGTCGCCGCCGAAATCGGTGAGCGCCAGTCCCCCTTCACCCGGCCCGGTGAATGGATCGTCGGCCGGCCCACTGCCGATGGTCGCCGTGCCGCCTGCCAGGCCGTTGGCCGTGTTGTATGTCTGGCCGATAACCGACGTGTTCACGAGCGGCCAGAGTGTCGAGCCGAGCCCTTCGCCGGCCAGCGTCGGAAATTCGCCCGTCTGAGGATCGCGCTCGACCAGCCAGCCGGAAAACGTGCCCAGGTATTGAAACGTGCCGAGCACGTCCGCCGTCGTGGAACTGGCCAGCAGCGTATCCTGCCAGATCTCGAAGCCGAGGCTGCTGACCGCCCACACGCCACGGAGGTCGCCGCTGCTGCCGGTGCAGGCGGTGAGCGCGCCGGTTCGCGTGTCCACATCGGGATTGATCGCCGCGCCGGGCACGCCGTTCGTGGTTGTGCCGGCGATGACATTGGTTGTCACGGCGACGTCGCCGGGGACGGCGGGGCCGCCTTCGCTCGTGCCCGTCGCGTCGATGCGATTGATCGCGATCGTGCCGGCCGGCGTATCGATCGTCAGGTCGATCAGGCTGGCCGAGCCGGGGATTTCGGCGGGCGGCGTGCCGTCCTGGGGGATGAGCTTGCGGTACGCGTTGTACAGATCGCCGTCGAGATCGAGCAATGGCCCGCCGAGAAAGTCGATGCCCATCAGCGGCAGACTGCCCAGCACCGACGCCCGCTTGAAGATGAAGCTGAGGGCGCCGAACTCGTTCGGATCGAAGTACGGTGTGCCGGTGCCGACGAACTGCACGACCTCGCCGGTGTCGGCCGTGCCGGCCAGCCGATCGCCGTCGCGAAATTCGCCGCTGCCGTTTGGCGGCGGCATGTTGCGCACCTGTCCCGGCCAGTGCCGCACGTCCACGCCGGTAAGAAGATGAAACTCCTCCGCCAGCAGCGCCGATGGCTTGACTGTTGCCACGGCAATCGCGCCCGCCAGAAGCAGGACATGTCGTCGTTTCATCGGACCTGTTCCCCTGCGAACCAGCACGCATTCGCGCGCCCGCCGATCGTTGGATCGACGCCGGACTTCACGTTGTGTGGAATGTCGGCGGCCAGCCGCGGCGGGTCGCCAACGCAGCGAAGTTGATTTCTAGCGGATGGGAGGGGCGCGCAGGCCGGAGAACGCGGGAATGTATGCAAGTTCGGTGCGTCGCGGCGCACATTGCCAGTCGCGATCGAGACGAATCGCGCAAGGCGGCAGCCGGAGCATGCGCAGCGGTGTCATGGCGACGAGTACCAGGCGACGGAGTCGGCGAAGGCTCTCGACTTGCGAGAGTCCGCCGAGAAAAAGCACGAGCCCTACTTCATACGGGCTGACGTGCAGCTCGCCGGCGATGGCGTTGTCGATCGCGCCGACGTGGATCAGGGCGATGACGATCGTGAAGGTGACAATGCTTCGCCAGCCGCTGCGCAATCGGAGCCACGGCACGTCCACGATCTTGAGAATGAAGAAGCCGACCGATGTGCAGAGGGCGACGAGCCGGAAGATGGCAATGACGCGTGTGTCGGCGGCGGACGCCGGAAGGTCCGCGGCAAGCGACGCAATGGCCGATACGTGCAGAGCGACAAGGCCCAGCCAGAACAGGCGCTTGACCATGCCGGCGGGCCACACCGCGGAAAGATGTTTCGCCTGAGTATTCACGCGCGATCCGTTGAAGGAAGCGTCGGCTCTTTTATCTCTCGCTGCCATTCCCTCCGCGCCAGTTGACGGAACCTATCTGCCCGCCGAGCGAACTGCAACGGCGATTTTCAAAAACGTCTTTCCGCAGAGTTTGCCCGCCTGGTCCGCACGTCGGCGGCATGCGTGCCGCTACAGCACTCCATAGCCGTAGAGGTCGCCCTGGTCGGCACCCTGCTGCATCAGGTTCAGCATGTCCTGGGCGAGCTGCAGCTCGGTGTCAAGCGACGCATCGTTGAGCGCGCTCATGTCATCGCTGAACCGCTGGACCACGGCCTCCATTGTCGCGATCGCCGCGTCGCGATCGGTGGCATAAGCCTGTGCGGCGGAGTTCATCCCCGAGACGAGCATGGCCAGCGCGAGCGTGCTGCCGACGTTGGGCTGGTCGAAGTACCGGCCATGTTCGTCGAGCGGCTGGCCGGCGTATGCGGCGTTGACCGTTTGCTCGACCGGTTCGCCTTCGGGCGTCTGGTAGGTCAGCCGGCCGGTGACGGCGAACTGCGACAGGGGGGTATCTCCCTGCGGTTCGAAGCGTACCAGCAGCGCCCCCTTGCGCCGCGAAAGAAACACGGTGGCCGTTTCGAGCTTCGGACCTTCTTCACTGTCGCCCGCTGACGGGAACCCGTAGGCGTCGGCGCCGACGAAGCTTTCAGCGGGTGTGAGTTCGAGCGCGAGATTGTACGCGATAGGGCTGACCATCCACGGCCAACTGTCGTCCATCAGTTCGACGACGTCCTCGTTGTCGAAGAGGCTGAAGGCATTGCCGTCGCGCAGATGCGAGATGGCATTCATCAGTTCCTGGCGCATGCCGACGCCAACGCCAAACACGGTGAGGCCGATGCCGTCGTCGGCCCCGTCGGCGACGATCTGTTCGAACTCGGTGGCCGTCACCGCGCCGACATTCGGCTGAATGTCGGTAAAGAGCATGACGCGCACTTGCGGCGTCTCGCCGGACACGGAACGAGCGATTTCGTACGCGCGGCGCAGGCCGGACTCCATGTCCGTGACGCCGCCGGTGGTCAGCGAATCGATCGCCGCCTGGATGGTGACCTGTTGCGAGCCATTGGTAACGGGCAGGACGGTATTGACCGTGGTGCCGTACGTGACGATGGCGATCTGGTCATTGCCGGTCAGTTCCGCGGCGATCGTGGAAAGCAGGTTGCGCGAGACCTGCCCCGGCGATACGTACGCGGTCTGCTCGGTGGCGTAATCCCAGCCCATGGAGCCGGACACGTCGATGCAGGCGACGATGCTGAGGTTCTGGCGCTGAAACGTGTCCATGTCGATGGTGGAGGACATGCCGACCTGCAACCAGCCGCAAGTGTTTGCGTCCAGATCCGGGGCGATGGCGGTTGCCGTCCGCAGGCAGAGCGTTCGCTCGCAGGGCTCGCCGGTCAGGCCGAGATCGTGCTCGGAGAACATCCCTTCGACGACGAACGCCTCCGGCGGGGGCACGCGGCCGCTCTTGATCAGCTCCCTGGCAAAACCCATGTCCTGAACGCCGCCCTGAGTCGCGCCGAAGTCGCCGGTGGGCCCGAACGTGCTCATGGCACAACCGGCCAGCAGAAGGGTCGCCACTGCGCACGCAACCACTTGAAGAAACGCTCGTTGCGCGAGGTGATGAAACATGATCCCGCTCCTTTGAAATGGCCAAGATCGACCGCTGACAGGTGGGATCATGGTACGAGCGGCAAAGTGTCCG
>JBECKQ010000114.1:0-6217 GCA_040235375.1 Phycisphaerae bacterium
CGTGGCGGAACCCTACGCACCTTCCGCCCTGCTGGCGAAAAGAAAGTAAGAAAAAGAATGTGTCGGCGGCGATTCCAGGCACTGAAGTGCCTGGCTACATTCGCGCGCCCTCCGGGCGGAAGAGTAACTGCGGGCGATGTTCTATCCGTTCTCGTGGCGCTGTCGACTACGTAGCAGTTGTCACTACTTCTGCCGCCGGGTTTTTCAGCCCGGGAATCACGGGCAGGATGCCCGTGCCACATTTTGGTGAATCCGGCCGCGGAAGAGGCGGACGATCAGCACGAAGAAGAGCGGGATGAAGAAGATGGCCAGGAACGTGGCGGTGATCATGCCGCCGAGGACGCTCGTGCCGATGGCGGTCTGAGCGCCTGCGCCGGCGCCGGCCGCCAGGGCCAGGGGCAGCACGCCGAAGCCGAACGCCAGCGAGGTCATCACGATCGGGCGGAACCGCAGCTTCGCTCCTTGCAGCGTGGCCTCGACGAGGCCCATCCCTTCTTCCTGCATCTTGCCCAGGGCGAACTGCACGATCAGGATCGCGTTCTTGGTCGTCAGGCCGAGCACGGTGAGCAGGCCGATCTGGAAGTACACGTCGTTGGGTAACGCGCGGAGAGAGGATGCGGCGATCCCACCGATCACACCCAGCGGCAGCACGAGCATGATGGAGATGGGCACCGTCCAGCTTTCGTACAGCGCCGCGAGGCAAAGGAAGATCACGATCATGGAGAACGCGTACAGCACCGGGGCCTGCGACGTGGCCATCCGCTCCTGATACGAGATGCCGCTCCAGTCGTAGCCGATGCCGCGCGGCAGCCTGGACACGATGTCTTCCATGATGCGCATGGCTTCGCCCGAACTGTGGCCGGGGGCCGGCTCGCCCCAGATGTTGATCGACGGAAACGCATTATAGCGCTGGAGCAGCGGGGCGCCGTAGGTCCACCGCCCCGAGGCGAGCGAGGAGAAGGGGGTCATCTTGCCGGCGCTGTTGCGGACGTAGAGCCGGTTGATGTCTTCGGGGAGCATGCGGTACGGGGCGTCCGCCTGCACGTAGACGCGCTTGACGCGGCCGCCCTGAATGAAGTCGTTTACATACGCGCTGCCGAATGCCGCCGAGATGGTGTCGTGGATAGACTGGATCGGCACGCCCAGTGCGCCGGCCTTCTCCCAGTCCACGTCCACGCGATATTGCGGCACGTCCTCAAGCGAGTTGGGGCGGACGCGCGTCAAACGCGGGTCGGCATTGGCCATACCGAGCAGTTGGTTCCGCGCGGCCATCAATGCACCGTGGCCGAGTCCGCCGCGATCCTGCAACTGGAAATCGAACCCGCCGGCCTGGCCGAGCTCGATGACCGCCGGTGGCGGAAACGCGTACACCCGCGCGTTGCGAATCTGCGAGAACGCGGCCATCGCCCGTCCGACCATGGCCGTTACCTTGAGTCGCGGGTCTTCGCGCAGTTTCCAGTCCCGCAGTTGCACGAAGGCCATGCCCACGTTCTGGCCGTTGCCGGAGAAGCTCCGTCCGGCCACGGTCAGGCACGAGCCGGCCGCCTCTTTCTCGTTCTCCTCAAAATACCGGCGGACCCGCGTCAGGACTTCCTCGGTCTGCTCCAGCGTCGAGCCGGTGGGGAGCATGGCCTGCACGAACATGATGCCCTGGTCTTCGTTCGGCAGGTACGCGGTCGGCATCCGCTGGAAGAGGTAACCGAGGGCCACGACGAGCGCGGCATAGATGACGAGGTAGCGCAGCCATCGGCGCGTGATGTGCCCGACGATGGAGGCGTACCGATCGCGGATCCAGAAGAACCCGTGGTCGAACGCACGGAAGAACGGCCGGAACAGGAAGAACGAGGCGTCGGCGGGCTCGTGCCCCTTGGGCACCGGCTTGAGCAGCGAGGCGCACAGCACCGGGCTCAGGATCAACGCGACCAGCACCGACAGGAGCATCGAGGCAACGATCGTCACGGAGAACTGCCGATAGATCACGCCGGTCGAGCCGCTGAAGAACGCCATGGGTCCGAACACCGCGGCCAGGACCAGGCCGATGCCGATCAGGGCGCTCGATATCTCGCGCATGGATTTGCGCGTCGCTTCGCGCGGCGGCAGGCCTTCCTCCGTCATCACGCGCTCGACGTTCTCCACGACGACGATGGCGTCATCCACCAGCAGGCCGATGGCCAGCACCATCGCGAACATCGTCAGCATGTTGATCGAGTAGCCCAGAAACATCAGCACGGCGAACGTGCCCAGAATGACCACCGGCACGGCGATCGTCGGTACCAGCGTCGCCCGGATGTTCCCGAGGAACAGGTACATCACGAGAAAGACGAGCACGATCGCTTCGATCAGCGTCTTGACCACTTCCTCGATGGCCACCTTCACGAACGGCGTCGTGTCGTATGGATAGATGACTTTCATGCCGGGCGGGAAGTAGCGGGCCAGGTCTTTCATCGTCGATTTGATGTTGGTCGCGGTGTCCAGCGCGTTCGCTCCCGCGGCCTGGCGCACGGCGAGCACGGCCGACGGCTTGCCGTTGAACAGCGTGTTCAGTTCGTAACGCTCGGTGCCCAGCTCGGTGCGGGCCACGTCGCGGACGCGCACGATCGAGCCGTCCGGGCTGGTTCGCAGCGGGATGGCTGCGAACTGCTCCGGCGTCTGCAGCAGGTTCTGGACGATGATCGAGGCGTTCAGCCGCTGGCCCTGGACGGCCGGCGCCGCGCCGAACTGTCCGGCCGAGATCTCAACGTTGTATGCCCGCAACCCGCTGACGACGTCGTCGATGGTCAGCTTGTAGTCCGTCAGCTTATCCGGATTCAGCCAGACGCGCATGGCGTATTGCGAGCCGAACACGTCCACCTCGCCGGCGCCCGGCACGCGGGCCAGCACCTTCTCGACGTTCGCCTGCGCGTAGTCGCGAAGATCCTCCGCCCCCAGGCTACCGTCCTCCGAGACCAGGCCGACCAGCAGCAGCCAGTTACGCGTGGACTTACTCACCTTCACGCCCTGACGCTGCACGACGTCCGGCAGGCTGGCCATGGCGAGCTGGAGCTTGTTCTGCACCTGCGCCCAGGCGAGGTCCGGATCGGTGCCGGGGGCGAAGGTGAGCTCGACGCGCCCGCCGCCCGAAGCGTCGCTCGTGGCGGACATGTAGAGCATCTTGTCGAAGCCGGTCATCTTCTGCTCGATGATCTGGACCACGCTGTTCTCGACGGTCTCCGCGGAAGCGCCGGGATAGAACGCGTCAATCGCGATTGACGGCGGAGCGATCGGCGGGTACTGCGAGATCGGCAGCGAGTAGATGGCCAGTCCGCCCGCCAGCATCATGATGATGGCGATCACCCACGCGAAGACCGGGCGGTCAAGGAAGAAGTTCGAAAGCACGGGGGGTCTCCGTCAGCTCGTCGTCACCTGCTGCTCGGCGGGTTGCGACGCGGCTTGTTTCTGCGCGCCCTCGAAGGGAACGACCCTGACGTTGGCGCCCGGCCGGACGTTGAGCATGCCCTCCACAATCACGCGGTCGCCTTCCGACAGACCCTCCTCGACGAGCCACTTGTTGCCGATGGCCCGGTTGAGCGTGAGCATCCGCTGCTGCACGGTGTTCGAATCGTCGACGATCAGCGCAACCGGCTCGCCCTTGGGGTTCCGGCTCACACCCTGCTGGGGAACCAGCACGGCCTCCGGCAGTACGCCTTCCTGCACCACGGCACGAACGAACATGCCGGGCAAAAGCAAGTGGTCCGGATTCGGGAACACGATGCGAAGCGTGTACGAGCCGGTGGTTGGATCCACTTCGATGTCGCGGAACTGAAGCGTGCCCTCCAGCGGGTAGGGCGTGCCGTCCTCCAATTGCAGGCGGACCTTTCTCTCCCCTTCACCGCTGGACGTCAGGTCGCCCTTCTCCAGGTCGCGCCGGAGGCGGAGCAGCTCCGCAGACGACTGCGTTACGTCCACGTATACGGGGTCGAACTGCCGGATCGTCGCGAGTGCCTGCGCCTGGTTGGCCGTCACCAGCGCGCCGACCGTGACGTGCGATTTGCCGATCCGCCCGGCGATCGGGGCCGTGATTCGCGTATACGACAGGTCGATCTGGGCGGCTTGGACCTCGGCTTTTCGCGCTTCGACCGTCGCCGTCGCCTGGTCCAGGGCCGCGACGGCTTCATCGTATGCCTGCTGGCTAACGGCACGCTCACCGCATGCACTCTTGTATCGCTCCACGCGTGCGCGAAGGGCGGGCACTTCCGCCTCCGCCATGGCCAGGGAAGCTTTCGTCCGGGCGAACTCGGCCTCGTATCGGGCGGGATCGATCTGGTACAGGACCTCGCCTTCTTTGACGTCCTGGCCTTCTTCGAACAGGCGCTTCAGGAGGATCCCGCTGACCTGCGGGCGGACTTCGGCATCCAGGTACGCCGTCGTCCGGCCGGGCAGTTCCGTGGTGAGGACCACCGGCTCCTTCGCCGTGGTCACGACCGCGACCTCCGGCGCCGGCCGTGCCTGCGCAGCATGCTGCTCCTCCTGCTTGCAGCCCGAAAACACGAGGCCGAAGCCGGCAAGCGCCAGTACGGCGGCGCGTGACGCAGTGTCATTGAATGGCATGTGAGGTACCTCTCATTCAGCCTTCTGGTCGGGTTGGGATTCGCCGTCCGAGTTGACCGCGGCGGGCATCGGAGCTTCCCACGGCAGGGCGTTCTTACCGCCGGTGAAGAAGTAGCGCAGCGGGTGATCGAGCGGTTCCGACGGCGCATCGAGATATTCGCATTGCGGGACGACGTCGGGCGACCAGCCGCCGCCCAATGCCTTGTAAACCGCGACGAGGTCGATCGCGACCTGCCCCTGGCTCCGGACCAGCGCGGTCTCGAGATTCACGAGTGACCGCTCCGCATCCACGACGTCTTGAAAGTCGGTCAGGCCATCCTCGTAGCGTTTTTTTGCCAGGCGTACCGTTTCGCGGCTGGCCTGCGTGCCCCGCAGCAGGGCGTCCCGCCGGTCCTGTTCGCGCTTGTAGTTGACCATCGCGGTCTCGACTTCCTGAAGCGCCAAGAGCACAGTCTGTTCGTACGCCACGTATGTTTCGTGCGTTACGGCCTCCTGGGCCGCGATGCGATTCAGGTTTCGCAAACCGTCAAAGATGTTCCAGCGGAAGGCGGGTCCGAATGCGTATGTAGCGCTGTTCCGATCCAACGCGTGGTTAAACGAGGCGGATTGCAAGCCGAACGTACCCGACAGCGTGAAACGCGGGTAAAGGTCGGCGGCGGCCACGCCGATCGACGCCGTCGCCGCCGCCAGCCGGCGCTCGGCAGCGCGGATGTCCGGCCTTCGCCGAATGATGTCCGCCGGCACGCCGACGAACGTCTCGCCAGCCGGCTGAGGAATGTCCGCAGGCATGACCAGCTCGTCGATCAGCGCCGCCGGCTCCTTGCCGAGCAGCACGCCAAGCCGGTAGATCGCTGCGGTCAGGGCAGCCTTGAGCGTCGGGAGCTGCGATTCCGTCGTCGCGAGGTTCGTCTCCGCCTGCCGGACTTCCAGATCGGACCCGAGCTGATACCTAAGCCTCGCCTGCGTCAGCGACAGCGTTTCGTTCTGCAGCCTGATGTTCTGCTCGGTGGCTGCGATCTCCGCTTGAAGCGACCGGACATCGATGTAGGAGGCGGCCACTTCGGCCAGCAGGCTGACCAGCACATCGTGGTAGTCCTCAAACGCCGCATCAAGGCCGGCGTCGGCGGCCTGCACGTTGCGCCGCAAACCGCCGAACACATCGATTTCCCACGAGGCGTCGAACCCCGTGGCGAACAGGTTGGTCTCGGGCGGATGCGGACGCTTCGTCCGCGTCGGAAGAAGGCCGACCAGTCCGCTGGCGAGCGGACTCGCTACCGCCTCCATGCCGGGGGAGATCGCCCCCAATCCTTCGGCCACCGCGCCCGTGGTGATGCCGCGCGTCACCGTCTGGCCGAACTGCTCACCACGACCCGGCCCGGCAAGGTCGGCCAACAATCCGTTCGCGCTCGCCTTCGATCGTTCATATGACCCCTGGCCGGACAGGGACGGCGCCAACTCGCCTACGGCGATACCGCGGAGCGCGCGTGCCTGCCGGATCCGCATGACGGACATCCGCAGATCGAGGTTGCCCTCGGCGGCCTCGCGGACGAGGTTCGTAAGTGTTTCGTCGTCGAAGACATGCCACCATTCGGCCGGATTCGCCTTGCCCTCGGCGAGGCCGCCCTCGGCG
>JBECKQ010000117.1:0-21619 GCA_040235375.1 Phycisphaerae bacterium
TAGCACATCTGCTTGCCGGAGGCGGCGACGGTCTCGGCCAGGGCCATGATGTCGCGGACGGCGTAGCGGATGTTCGCGGTTCGCCGGGCGGCAGGAACGTGCTGAATGCTCATGGGGCACCTCGCAAAAGGTGAGCTCGCGGGGATGAAACGCAAAAACGTGAGCGTAGCTGTCGCCCTCTGCGCGGTCAAGGGAGCGACATACGGTCGGCAGTAAACAAGCATGCGGTTCGCGGTTACAATCCGCCCCGATGGTCGATGAGGAAACCCACGTTCCGCAGCCGGTGACGGGCGAACCGCCCCACCCCATGAGCCCGAACGCCCTGCGCTGGCTGCTTGCGCTTGCCTTGGCGTGCGCGACGGCGCTCGTGTTCGCGCCGGCGCTGTCGAACGAGTTCGTCAATTGGGACGACGACGTCAACATCGTCCACAACACGGCCTACCGCGGGTTCGACGCCCGGCAGCTCGACTGGATGTTCACGACGACGTTTGGTGGCCACTATCAGCCGCTCACCTGGCTGTCGTACGCCGCCGACTACACGGTATGGGACGTCAACCCGTTCGGTTTCCACCTGTCGAACATCGTGCTCCACGCGATCGGCGTCGTGCTGTTCTTCTTCATCGCCTGCCGCCTGCTGCAATGGGTGGCTCGGGAAGGCGCACCCGCCGTCGAAGTCACACCAACAGCTCAGGGTGACGCGGCCACCGCGCCCGTGGTGAGCGACGCGGCCATCGCGTGGTGCGCCGCCTTCGCCGCGGCGGCGTTCGCCCTTCATCCACTGCGGGTCGAATCGGTCGTCTGGGCAACGGAACGGCGGGACGTTCTGTCGGGCGCGTTTCTGTTCGCATGCGTGCTCGCCTACCTGGCCGCCATCGACCGGCGGAACCGGTTCGGCCGATGGTACGTGCTCGCGATCCTCTTCTACGTCCTCTCGCTGCTGTCCAAGGCGTCGGGAATGACGCTGCCGGTCGTGCTGCTGGTCATCGACATCTACCCGGCGCGGCGTCAGCGTCGCGGCGAGTCGATCGGCCGGCTGATCGTCGAGAAGATTCCCTTCCTGGCTCTCGGGGTGGCCGCGGCCGTGATAGCGTTGATTGCCCAGCGGTCGGCCGGTTCGCTCCGCAGCCTCGAGGAGATCGGCATTGTTCCTCGCTTGATCCTGGCGTGTTTCGGGGCGCTTTTCTACCTGTACAACTTCACGCTGCCGCTCTGGTTGTCGCCGCTTTATCCATTGCCGCCGGCCAGCGAGCTGGTCGATCCGGTTCTCCTGCTGTCGACGGTTGCGGTGGTCGTGGCCGTTGTGTTCGCGATCGCGTTTCGCCGGCGATTTCCGGCACTGCTGGCAGGGACGATCTGTTATCTGGCGCTCCTGGCGCCGACTTCGGGCATCGCCCAGGCGGGCAGCCAGTTCGCCGCCGATCGCTACACGTATTTGTCGCTGCTGCCGGTGGCCCTGCTGCTGGCCGGCTTCCTGCTGCGGACGGTGCAGCGACACGTTGCCGGCCTTCGCCCGGCGCGTGAGGTGCGGTTCGTCGGCGCGCTGGCCGGCACGTACGTATTCGCGATCGCGATGCTGACGCTGGCGCAGACACAGGTATGGGCGGATTCGATCAGCCTGTGGGGCCGCGCCGTCGACCTCCAGCCGGAGAGTTCGATTGCCGAGGTCAACCTTGCCGACGCACTCCGGCAGATCGGCCACTTCGAGGCGGCGGCTTACCATTATCAAGTGGGCGTCGAGGAAGATCCGACCGATGCCAAGGCCCACAACGGCTGGGGCGTCACGCTCCTGCATCTCGGCGATCGGCACGAGGCGCTCGAGCAGATCACCGAAGCGGTCAAGCTCGATCCCACGAACCCCGGCTATCGCAGCAACCTCGGACGCACGCTGGCCGGCTTCGGCCGGCTGGATGAGGCGGCGCAGCAGTACGCCGCCGTCCTCGGTCTGCAACCGGACAACGTGCGCGCCGCGAGCCAACTCTCTTCGATCCTGGAGGATCTCGGGCGATTCAAGACCGCCGAAGACGTTTTGGTTGAGGCCCGGCGCCGTTCGCCGGAGAATCTCATCCTGCTCGGGGACCTCGCGTGGCTGCTGGCCACTGCTCCGGCGGCAGACGTGCACGACCCGGCAAGGGCGGTCAAACTCGCGGAGCGGCTCTGCACGGCAACGGATTATGAGGATCCATACGCTCTGCGGACATTGGCCGTGGCCGCGGCGGCGGCCGGTGACTCCGCCAGGGCTGCCAAAACGGCACGCCTGGCATTGGACAGGGCGGAAGCGGCCGGCGTGAAGGACTTGGCCGCAGACCTGCGCGACCGGCTGCGGCAATGGTCGGCTGCGACGCAGCCGGCCAAATCGGGCGCAGCCGCCGGCTCTTGAGCTCTGCACGGGCATGCCGATAGTGGACGTGTGGCGGTTCAGACTCGCTGCCGGATGTTTATTGAGGACTAACGGAGCTGCGCGGTCATTCGGCAGCTTCTCGGGGAATCGCTGAAGACGCGCGGAAATGCCAGCTCTGACCGATCTGTTCGCCGCATCGCAGATGACGGTGGCCGCCAACCCCCAATGGTGGCACCTCTGGGCAACGCTTGCCCTGCTGGCGCTCATTCTGTTTGCCCTCGTCCGCAACATTCTGCCGCCCGACGTGGCGTTTCTCGGCGGGCTGGTGGTAGTGGTCGCGTTGCGGATCATCACGCCGGAGCAGGCCTTTCACGGACTCAGCAATCACGGCCTGGTGACGGTGGGCGCGATGTTTGTCGTCGCCGCCGGTCTGCGCGAGACAGGCGCCCTGCACATGTTCGTGTCGCGCGTGCTCGGCAACGAGACGACGCTGCGCACCGCTCTCGCCCGACTCGTATTTCCCGCCGCGGGCATGTCCGCATTCGTCAACAACACGCCGATTGTCGCGATGCTGATCCCGGAAGTGCTGAGCTGGAGCCGCAAACGGAACATCTCGGCGTCAAAGCTTCTGATGCCGCTTTCGTACGCGACGATCCTCGGCGGTGTGTGCACGCTGATCGGCACGAGCACCAACCTCGTGATCGACGGTATGATGCGCGACTCCGGTCTCGCGCCAATGTCACTCTTTGAGCTCGGCCAGGTCGGCGTGCCGGTCGCCCTCGTTGGGCTCGGATTCGTGCTCCTGATCGCCTACCACTTTCTGCCGGATCGCAAGGAGCTGATCGCCCAGCTTGGTGAGTCGCAGCGCGAGTACATCGTCGAACTGATGGTCCAGCTGGACTGTCCCCTCATCGGCCGGAGCGTGCAGGACGCGGGCCTCCGCCGCCTGCCCGGCCTGTTTTTGATTGAGATCGACCGGGGCGGCGCCGTCATATCACCGGTTGCTCCTACGGAAGTCCTCGAGGTGCAGGACCGCCTCATCTTCACCGGGCTGGTGAGCACGATCATGGAGCTCCAGCGGATACCGGGCCTCGCTCCGGCTTCCGACACGCACTACGAGCTTTCGCCATCGGCCCGTCGCACGCGAAGGATGTGCGAGGCGGTGGTGAGCAACTCGTTCCCCAGCCTGGGCAAGAACATCCGCGAGTCGGATTTCCGCACGCGGTTTGACGCCGTGGTGGTCGCGGTCCACCGCAATGGCGAACGGCTGCGGAAGAAAATCGGCGACATCGTATTGCGGCCGGGCGATACGCTGCTTCTACAGACCGGGCCGCACTTCGAGCGGACGTTTCGGGGAAGCTCCGACTTCTATCTGGTGTCCGAGGTGCAGGGCAGCGCCCCCACGCGACACGATCGCGCCTGGATCGCTCTGGGCATACTCGCGTTACTCGTGGTGCTGCTCACGAGCACGTTCATTCCGACGGCAGTGGCCGCGCTGATCGCGGCCGGCCTCATGGTTGCCTGCCGATGCGTCTCCGTCGGCGCGGCCCGAGAAGCGGTGAACTGGCAGGTCCTTCTGGTGATCGCCGCGGCGCTGGGCTTCGGTCAGGCCGTGCAGTCGTCCGGGCTCGCCGGCATGATGGCGGAGGGCATCATCGATGTCGGCAAGCAGGTGGCGGGTCCGGCCGGGGTGCTCGTGGGTATCTACCTGCTGACGAACATTCTGACGGAGATCATCTCGCATATTGGGGCCGCCGCCGTGGTTTTTCCAATCGCGATGGCGTCCGCGGCGGGATTGGGAGTGGATCCACGTCCTTTTGCCATCACGATCGCGGTTGCGGCATCGGCCAGTTTTGCGACCCCGATCGGATACCAGACGAATCTCATGGTCTACGGCCCCGGTGGATATCGATTTACCGATTTTCTGCGCGTGGGACTGCCTTTAAACCTTCTCGTGATGATCTGTTCGGTGTTGATTATCCCGCAGGTATGGCCGTTCCGTTAGCGTGCGAGGATCCACTTCGATCGGCTCCTTTTGCCTCCTCCACTATAATTGATGTTGGGGAGCCGTTGCGATCTTTCGTCGGATGCGAATGTCATGCACAAAAGCGATCGTCTCTCCGCAACCCACGAGATGTACCTGAAGATCGTCTATCAGCTCGGCCAGTCCGGCGACGCTGCGCGTGTCGGACAAATGGCCAAGGGGCTGGGCGTGCATCCGTCGACCGTGTCTGCCGTCGTGCGCACGCTCGACCGTCTGGGCCTGGTCACCCACGATCGCTACGGTGTGGTCAAGCTGACCGACGTTGGGGAGCGACTGGCGGAGTGCGTCGTCCGTCGCTTCGACAGTCTGAAGCGGTTCTTCGTCGTTGGCCTGGGGATGGGCGAGGACGACGCGGAAATCGAGGCCTGTGAGATCGAGCACGCTATCAGTGGCCTCGCCGTTCGGCGGCTTCAGGAGTTGACGCGCAACCTCGTTCGAATGGGTTATGTGGCGCCACCCAAGCTCGAGCCGAGCAGTTCCGATAAATGCGGCGAATGCGTCCTGGCGGGTGAGTGCACGGTTGCGCGAGCGCTAGCCCATGACAGCGCCGTAGCCGGCTGATTGCCCCCCTCCCTGCCGCTCACGCCGGATCACCGGCGACATGCCATGGATTCCGGATGGACATAATCCGGATTCCGGGTACCCAACTCGGTTCCCGTGCCAGCCATTTTACTGGACCAGCCGACTTTTGTCTGGCAATCGTGCTCGACTCACCGTAGAATTGGATCGTCCGGGGGGCGCATTTTGCGGCGGAAAATGGGCGAAGTGCGCGGAGATCGGCAGGGTGGAGGAAGTGCGGCGTGACGAAACGTCCGGCGCAACGGCGCGCGTTTACACTCCTTGAACTCCTCGTGGTGGTGTCCATCATTGCTCTTTTGATGGGCCTCCTGTTGCCATCACTGCGCAGAGCCCGCGAGCAGTCCAAGCAACTCGTATGCCGCAAAAACCTCACAAACTTGTGGCGCGGCGTCATCGTGTACGCAACGGAGTACAACGACCGCATCCCTTACATGGAACGGCTTGATCCGTCCATCGACCCCTTCAGCCCGGACCATCCCACGCTCGTCGGCAATGTCCTGGGGCCTTACGTAGATCGCAACTCCTTCGTCTGCCCGGCGGCGGTAAATGGTTATCCGGAAACGGATCCCGACGCCCACCGCAGGTGGAAGCTCACGTACGATTTCAGTACGGCTGACAAGGTGCCCCGCCCTGTCCCGTACGATGAGGCGGAGGGGGCATTCAGCGGTGAGTATCCGGACCCCGCCGTTGTCAACAACTACCACTTCGATGGGCGCCCCTTGCGAATGGTCACAAAACGACGCAGCTTAATGGCCACGCAGACCTCCAATCCAGCGGGTGGCGCAGGCGGCCACACAACGATGGGCAGTAACACCAGCTCCGCGGAGATCGTATGGACGGTCAGTGTGCCGCTGATCGCCGATCGGCTCGGTGAAGACTCGCCTGGCGACATTAAGGCAGGCCGGCCTGTTTACCCGCACCGCGGAATCGTTCGTCGGCAGGCAGAAGTGTATCGGTCACTGATGACGAGCGCCGACCCGCGGCTGGTCACCGGCAGCCGGCCAGGCTATTTCCAACTCCACGCCGAGCGTGACCACGCCGAACTGCTCTTGACCCGCTACAGCCCGGACAACAACCCGGACGACGAGTAGCCGGCCTCAAGCCGCGCCGTCGCGTCCTATCCGCGCGCTGGCCGAAATCGTCTGTCAATCTGGCATTTCGGCAGGTCGAGCAGCTTCGGGCTGCCACAACGGCAGGTGGACCCGCCCGCCGTCGTCGGACCGACAGCGATCGTAACCTACGTAACCCCAATGGATTAAGGTCAATCCGACCTGACCGCGGCGTGCGGCATCCCAATTGCTTGGCAAGCAGAGGACGCGTGCATACCTAGTAGGCCGGCGGCGGTACGAGTGTGCGGACTGCCGCCCCGGTGGCTACAAAGCGATAAAGGAGGCTCCATCGATGGCGGTCAAGCAATTGGCCTTTCAGGAGGACGCACGATACGCGCTGCTGGCTGGCGTAGAGAAGCTGGCCAAGGCAGTGAAGGTCACGTTGGGCCCCAAAGGCCGCAATGCGGTGCTTGACAAGGGCTGGGGCGGACCGACGGTCACGAAGGACGGCGTGACGGTGGCCGAGGAAATCGACCTCGTCGACAAGTACGAGAACGCCGGTGCCCAACTGGTGAAGGAAGCGGCCAGCAAGACGAGCAAGGTCGCCGGCGATGGAACGACCACCGCCACCATCCTGGCGGAGGCGATCTTCCGCATCGGTCTTCGGAACGTTGCGGCGGGCGTGGACGCCAACGCCCTCAACCGCGGGATCACGAAGGCGGTCGAGGCCGTCACCGATGAGTTGAAAAACCTCTCGCGGCCGGTCAAGACCTCGAATCGCGAGGACATCGTCAACGTCGCCTCGATCTCGGCAAACAACGATCGCGGCATTGGCACCGTGCTGGCCGACTGCTTCGAAAAGGTCGGCAAGGACGGCGCCATCACCGTCGAGGAAGGAAAGTCGGCGGAGACGACGATCGACGTCGTCGAGGGCATGCAGTTCGATCGCGGGTTCCTTTCGCCACACTTCGTCACCGATCAGGAAACGTCGGAGTGCGCCCTGGACAAGGCGTTCGTGCTGATCCACGAAGACAAGATCAGCAACGTGCAGAAGCTGGTGCCGCTGCTCGAGAAGGTCTCGAAATCCAAGCGGCCGCTCGTGATCATCGCCGAGGACGTCGAAGGCGACGCGTTGGCCACGCTCGTGGTAAACAAGCTTCGCGGGATCATCTCCGTGTGCGCGGTGAAGGCGCCGGGATACGGCGATCGCCGCAAGGCCATGCTGCAGGACATCGCCGTCCTGACCGGTGGGCAGGCGGTCATGAAGGATCTTGGCGTCGATCTCGAGAATGTCTCGGTCAACGATCTTGGCCAGGCGAAGCGCATCCGCGTGACGGCCGACAAGACGACGATCATCGAAGGCGCGGGTACGACGAAGGCGATCCAGTCCAGGGTCTCGCAAATCCGGGCGGAGATCGAGACGACCACGTCGGAGTACGACCGCGAGAAGCTCGAGGAGCGGCTGGCGAAGCTGGCCGGCGGCGTTGCCGAGATCAACGTCGGCGCCGCGACCGAAACAGAGATGAAAGAGAAGAAGGCACGCATCGAGGATGCGCTGCACGCGACGCGTGCCGCCATCGAGGAGGGCATCGTGCCCGGTGGCGGCGTGGCGCTGCTGCGCTGTGCGAAGGCCCTCGACAACGTGAAGGTCAAGGGCGGCGAGAAGGTCGGCGTGGATATCATCCGAGAGGCGCTCGTCATTCCCATGCGGCAGATCGCGACAAACTCCGGCGAACAGCCGGGCGTCGTGCTGCACAAGGTGAGCGAGAAGACCGGGGCGTTCGGTTTCAACGCGCTGACGGGCGAGTATGGCGACTTGGTCGCGCAGGGCGTGATCGATCCGACGAAGGTCGTGCGCTCCGCATTAGAGAACGCCACGAGCGTCGCCCGGCTCCTGCTGAGCACGGACTGCATTATCACCGAGAAGCCCAAGAAGAAAGACGAAGACATGCCGCCAGCCGGCATGGACGACGAGGATATGATGTAGGCCCGTCCCCGGGCAATGGCAAGGCATCAGGATCGCAAAGCACGAAAATAAACGGAGATGACACGACGATGGCAACAGCAACCGCTAAGAAAGTCAAGATCCGCCCGCTCGATGACCGTATCGTGGTCGCCCAGAGCAACGCGGAGGAACGGACGCCCGGCGGCATTGTCCTTCCCGATACCGCGAAGGAGAGACCGCAGCGAGGGAAGGTGGTGTCGGTCGGCGCGGGGAAGCTGCTCGACGACGGCAGCCGCGGCAAAATGGAAGTCAAAATCGGCGATCAGGTCTTCTACGGCAAATACGCCGGCACCGAGATCGAAATCAACGGCGAGGAATTCGTCATCCTTCGTGAGGATGACGTCCTGGCCATTATCGACTAGGAGCGGCGACGCGGTGCGGGCCTGCCCTGCCAGCGCCCGATCGCGATAGCAGGAGTCAGAAACACATGGCATCCAAGCAGATGGTTTACAGCCAGGAGGCCCGCCAGCAATTCCTCGAAGGGCTCACCAAGCTGGCCCGCACGGTCAAGGTCACCATGGGCCCGACGGGGCGCAACGTGCTGCTTCAGAAATCGTGGGGCGCTCCGCGGATCAGCAAGGACGGCGTCACGGTCAGCAAGGAGATCGAGCTCGAGCAGCCGTTCGAAAACATGGGCGCCAAGATGATCAACGAGGTGGCGTCCAAGACCAGTGACGCCGTCGGCGACGGCACGACCACGGCGACAGTTCTCGCCGAATCCATCTATCGCGAGGGCCTCAAGCTGGTGACGGCCGGCGTCAATCCCATGGCGCTCAAACGGGGCATCGACCAGGCGGTCGAGGCGGCGGTCAAGAGCATCAAGGCGCTGGCCAAGCCGGTACAGGGCGAGGCCGATCTCGAGAAGGTCGCGACGATCAGCGCCAACGGCGACGAGGTAATCGGCAAGATGATCGCCCGGGCGCTAACCGAAGTCGGCGAAGACGGCGTCGTCGAGGTCGAGGAAGGCAAGGGGCTCGAAACCGAGAAAGAGCTCGTCGAAGGCATGCACTTCGACAAGGGCTACATCTCGCCCTACTTCATGACGAACCCCGGAACGATGGAGTGCGTGCTGGAGGACGCATTCATCCTCGTTCACGAAAAGAAGATATCCAACCTGCGCGAGTTCGTTCCGCTGATCGAGAGCATTGTCTCGGCGGGCAAGCCGTTCCTGATCATCGCGGAGGATGTGGAGGGCGAGGCCCTCGCCGCCCTGGTGGTGAACAGGCTCCGCGGCGTGCTGAATTGCTGCGCGGTGAAAGCGCCTGGATTCGGCGATCGCCGCAAGGCGATGCTCGGCGACATCGCGACGCTGACCGGCGCGAAGATGATCAGCGAGGACCTCGGCATCAAGCTCGAAAACGTCACGACGGCAGACCTTGGTCGGGCCAAGAAAATCGTCGTCGACAAGGACGGCACCACTATCATCGAGGGCGCCGGCAAGAAGTCGGACATCAAGGCGCGGATCGAACAAATCCGCCGCCAGATCGAAGAAACAACGAGTGATTACGATCGCGAGAAGCTCCAGGAGCGGCTCGCGAAGCTGACCGGCGGGGTGGCCGTCATTCGCGTCGGTGCCGCGACAGAGGTGGCCGTCAAGGAGCGCAAGGACCTGGTGGACGACGCATTGAACGCCACGAGAGCCGCGTCTGAAGAGGGCGTGGTTCCCGGAGGCGGTGTCGTCTTCCTTCGGGCCATCGACGCCGTCAACAAGGCGCGTTCCAGCGTGAAGGGCGATCAGAAGATGGGCTGCGACATCGTGGCCAACGCCCTCCGCGCTCCGACGCGGCAGATCGCGGAGAACGGCGGGGACGACGGCGACGTGGTCGTGGCCCAGGTACTTGAAAAGAGCGGCAACGTGGGCTTCGACGCGCGGGCGCGAGAGTACACGGACATGGTCAAGGCGGGCATCATCGACCCCGCCAAGGTGTGCCGCGTGGCCCTGGAAAACGCTGCGAGTGTCGCGGGACTGATGCTCACGACGGAAGTGCTGGTCACGGAGCTGAAGGACGAAGACGACCAGAAGCGGATCGCCCACTCGATCCGATAGAGAATAAGTCGTGACCAGCTTGATAGAGGGGGCGGGCGTGCGCGTCCGCCCCGTGTTTCGCGCGGGCCCGGAGCGCCGGGCATGATTCTCGAAGAGGCACTCAATGCCGATGGCGACAAAGCGCGATTACTATGAAGTCCTCGGCCTCGCCCGTGATGCAGGTCCGGACGAGGTGAAGAGGGCTTACCGCAAGTGCGCGCTCGAATTCCACCCGGACCGGAATCGCAACAGCCCCGATGCCGAGGCGAAGTTCAAAGAGGCGGCCGAGGCATACGAGGTGCTGCGCGATCCCGAGAAACGCCGCCGATACGATCAGTTCGGCCATGCGGGCGTCTCCGGCCGGGGCATTCACGACTTCTCCCACATGGGCGTCGACGACATCTTCTCGATGTTCAACGATATTTTCGGCACGGCGTTCGGCGGGGGCAGGCACGTCCGGCGACGCGGACCAGACCTTCGCGCCGAGATCGAAATCACGCTGAAGGATGTGCTCGTTGGCAGCGAGCGGACGATCGAGTTCACCCGCGAGGAGCATTGCGACGAATGCGGCGGCACCGGCGCCGCGCCCGGCTCCAAGGTGCGCAACTGCCCAACGTGCGGCGGATATGGCCAGGTCGAACAGACCGGACCGTTCGGAGGCCTCCTCGGCCGTATGGTTACCACGTGCCCGGACTGTGGCGGCCAGGGGAAGGTCGCCACAACCGCCTGCAAGACCTGCCGCGGCACGGGCCGGCAGCCGAAGAAATGCTCCGTCACCGTCAAGGTCCCGCCCGGCATTCACAACGGCCAGGCGATCCGCCTGCGCGGCGAAGGCGAGGCCGGTGAGGCCGGCACGCCGCGCGGCGACCTGCATTGCTACGTGCGCGTGCGGCCGCACCCGTTCCTCGAACGGCACGACAACGACCTGGTCTGCCGGCTCCCGATCTCCTTTACGCAGGCGGCGTTGGGTTCGAAGCTGGACGTGCCGACCCTTATTGGCACCGCCGATCTGACCATTCCGGCGGGCACGCAGCACGGCCAAGTGTTCCGCATGGCCGGACTTGGCCTGCCCGATCTACGATCCGGGAGGCGAGGGAGCGAGCTCGTGCAGGTATATGTGGAGATACCGAAGAAGCTGAATGCCCAACAGGAGAGATTGCTCCGTGAGTTCGCGGAGACGGAGGACCGGGCGGTTCTCCCTGAATCGAAGGGCTTTTTCGAGAAGCTCAAGGATTACCTCGGTTCGTTTACGGAAGAGCACTGAATGACCGTGCGCGGCGAAGCGCCGCAATCGCCGGCGCGACCGTGAGGGAGCGGACGTCCGCGACAACGTCGCAACGCTCGGTCCGCCTCGACATTCCGGTGCGGCGCAAACGTCAAACGACACAGACCACGTGGACGGCAGCAGCCATGAGCTCCAACAAGAAGAAGAAAATCACGATCGAGGACGACTGGGACGAGCAGGAGGCGGACGCTCCACGCAGCGAAGAAGCGAAGGAGTCGCCGGAGCAGCCTCCCGCAGCCGACGCGACCGCGGACGAGGTTGCGCGCCTGTCTCGCGAGGTCGAGGAGTGGAAGGACAAGTTCCTGCGGGCCAAGGCCGAGCAGCAGAACCTGCTGCGTCGCGTCGCCAATGAAAGAGAAGAGGCGATCCTCTACGGGAACGCGGACTTGCTGCGCAGCCTGCTGGAAGTGGCGGACGACTTTGACCGGACGATCGAGGCAGCCGAGTCCGCGGGGGTCGAGAACAGCCTGCTTGACGGGGTGAAGATCGTCCGCAACAAGCTGGAGAAACTCCTGGTGGACAACTCGGTGCAGGCGATCGGCGCACAGAACGAACCGTTCGATCCCAACCGGCACCAGGCTTTGATGAGCCAGCCGTCCGCCGAACATGAGCCGGGCACGGTGTTGCAGGAAGTGCAGAAGGGTTACACGCATCGAGATCGCGTATTGCGACCGGCGAAGGTGATCGTCTCGACGGCGCCGGAGGAAGGCGGCCGGACCGAAGAAGAGTCTGACTGATCGGGTGAATCGCCGCAGTGCCTGGCGCGAGCATGCAGCCACGGGGAGTCTGTCATAATGCCGACGTACGAATACGAGTGCACGAACTGCGGGCACGTCATCGAAATCTTCCAGAGCATCACCGCCAAGCCGAAGCGTAAACCGGATGAACCATGCCCCCGCTGCGGCAAGCGTGCGCCGATTCGGCGGCTCATCGGCAAGGGAGCCGCCCTGCTGTTCAAAGGCTCCGGCTTCTACCAGACGGACTACCGCAGTGAGTCGTACAAGAAAGCCGCCAAGAAGGATTCGCCGGAGCCGTCGAAGTCCGACAGCGACAAGAAATCGGGCTCGAAGGAATCCGGCGGAACGAAGAAGAGCGAAGGAAAAACCACCGCCGCGGCCTGATCGTCCACTGCCGCGGGGAAGTTGCGGTAACGCCCCATCTCCGCTTCGCTGGGCGGGCAAGTCCGGTCGTCCGCCGAGTCTCCGCGGGCAGAGCCGATGCTTCGATACACTTGTCCCATCTGTGGTAGATCGATCGAGGCGCTCAGTCGAGAGGATGCGCCGCACCGGCCGTTCTGCAGCCGCCGCTGCCAACGGATCGACCTGGGACGCTGGCTCGACGGCACATACTGCGTCAGCGAGCCACTCGATCCCGAAGACCTGGAGGAGCTCACTAAGCCGACGGCCGAGGCCGAGAACGGCGGAAACGACGCACGTTGAGCGGATCGCCGGATCAACCCCCTCCCTCGTGTGAATTCCGTTGCCACACCGGATGCCAGGATTATAATCGCCCCCGGTTCAGCGCGAGCACCAGTCAAAGGACCGTGCGGTCGCCGGCGAATAATCAAAGGATGGATGATCATGGCTGATCCGCAGACCGAGGAGACGCGAGCGCCCTCCGAATGGTGGGACGTCGCAGGATGGAGCCACTTCCTCAATTCGTTCTCCATGTCGCTCAACCCTGGCAAGCTCGGGCTTGCCTTTCTCGCCCTGCTGTTCTCGCTGGTGTGGGGCATGGTTCTCGACTCGATATGGCTGCGCGCCGGCGGCGGCATACCGGAAACGAACGTCACGGAGTATGCCCTGGGTCATATCCCGGCGGCGGAATCGACCGCGGAGAAGCAGACTCGGGTCGGCGTCTTCGACGCCTGGTGGAAAAGCGAGAGAGCGGCGATGGACGGCGCGGTAACCGCCGTGCGCGAGCTGCACTTTTTCGGCGGCGGGGCTCCCATACGTCCGCTGGCGATCGAGAATGTCTTCCCCGACGTTGCCCCAGCCATGCTCGGCCGAATGTTGGGCATGGTGGGCTGTGTCGTCTTGATGGTGAAGATCAGCGTGGCGGTGTTCGCCGTGCACTGGCTGTACGCCATCCTTTTTCTGGGCGGATCGCTGATAGTGTGGTCGTGGCTCGGCGGAGCGATCTGCCGAATGCACGCCGTGCAGTTCGCCCGCGAGGAGCGCGTCGGCCTCAACGAAGCGTTGTCGTTCTCCGGAGGGCGGCTGTTCGGAGGTTTCGTTGCCGCGCCACTCGCGCCGCTCGTGTTCATTGGAGTGCTGGGCTTGATTCTCGTCGTGGGCGGCCTGTTTCTCTCGATTCCCTGGGTCGGCGACATTCTCGGTGGGATCGCGTTCGGCTTCGCAATCGTCTGTGGATTCGTCATCGCATTCGCGACGATTGCATCTGTCGTGAGTGCCTTTTTGTTCTGGCCGGCGATCGCGACGGACGCCTACGACGGCGCAGCGGCTGTGCTGCATACCGTCAGCTACGTGCAGACACGCGTGTTCCGCGCGTTGTGGTATCTGTTCGTCAGCATCGTGCTGCTGTGCATCGCCTGGATCCTCCTGTGGCTGTTCGTCTGGTTTGCTCTGGCTTGCACGCACGCCTTTGTCGGGCTCACTGCGATTCGAGACGGCGGGCTGTCGCAGGTGTGGACGATCGGCGAGCCGGGCCGACTGTTTGGCACCGCCTCCCGCGAGTTGTCCGCACGCGATCAGACCCTACGGTTCCTTATCGCCGCATGGGTGTTCCTGACCGTCGGACTGGCCTGGGCGTACCTCGTCAACTTGTGGCTCGGCTTCGGTACTGTGGCGTACTTCCTGCTCCGCAAGCACGTCGACAGCATCGGCATGTCGGAAGTTGCAACGACCGGGCCGGAGCCGGAGGGCATGGCGCCCGCGGCCCCGCAGGAGCCTGAGATCGTGGAAGTCACCCCACCGCCGGCCCAGGCCACAGAGCGCGAGCCGGAACCTTCAAACGACTCCCCCGCGAACTCACCTGAGAGACCGGACGACGACGAGACGAAAACAAGCTGACGGGGAATAATGTTGCGGCGGCGAAACCGGCGCGGACGAACGCTCCGCCGCATATCGGGCCGTCGATCGGACGCAGGAATGGGCCGATGTCAACACCGTTGATCGCCTGGACAATCTACTGCCTTGCGATCGGACTGTTGTGGCTCAGTCGCCACAGGCAACTTTCGCGCGCCGAGCATGAAAGCTGTCGACTGACACCGGCGAATCACCCTGCGCCCGCGAAAACGCCCCGGCTCAGCGTTCTGGTCGCGGCGAAGGACGAAGAGGCCAATATCGGCATGTGTGTCGCCTCACTGCTGGACCAGGACTACCCGGACTTCGAAGTCGTTGCGATCGACGATCGCAGCACGGATCGCACGGGGGCAATCCTCGATCGGCTCGCCTCCGAGAACGGCGACCGCCTGCGCGTGATTCACGTCGAGAACGTGCGCGACGGCTGGTTCGGCAAAAACAACGCCATGCGCGAGGGCGTGGATCTCGCCTCCGGCGAGTGGTTCTGCTTTGTCGATGCCGACTGCCGCCAGACGTCGCGACGGACGCTGAGCGTCGCGATGGCCGAGGTGCAGGAGCGGGGTGTCGATTTCCTTTCGCTTCTGCCGGTCCTGGAGACAAAGAGTTTCTGGGAGCGCCTGCTCCAGCCCGTGTGCGCGGCGATCTTGATGATCTGGTTCCGGCCGGAGCGCGTGAACCACCCGAAATCGAGTGCGGCGTACGCCAACGGCGCATTCATGCTCATGTCGCGCGAGACATACGAAGCGATCGGCGGCCATGAGGCCGTCAAATCGCAGCTCAACGAAGACATCCACATGGCCCGGCTGTGCAAGCACGTCGGCCGGCGACTGTTCGTCGTGGAGAACGACGGCCTGTACGTCACGCGGATGTACGCTTCCTTCGCGGAGACGTTTCGCGGCTGGAGTCGCATCTTCTTCGGCTGCTTCGGCAAGCTACGGCGACTGACCCTAACCGCGTTCATGATGCTTCTGGCCAGCATTCTGCCATTTCTCGGACTGGTCGTATCCGCGGCAGGGCTGCTGCTGTCCGGCGGCGAGGCGGCCCATCAGTGGAAAGCAGCGTTGGTGCTCTCCGTGGTTGTCGTGATCGCATTGGAGAGTGTGATCTACCGTTTCAACAGGCTGAGCCGAGGTGTGTCCTGGGCTTGGATCACGTATCCGCTGGGCATCTCCGTGGCGCTGGCCATGCTGCTCAACGCGATGGGCAAGCGCCTGGGCGCACCGACTACGTGGCGCGGCACCACGTACCGTGGTGAAGCTCAGGTGGGCAACGCTACCCCGCCGGACACCGACCCGCCTGCCACAGTCACGCCGATCACGGACGCCAACCGGGAACCGGCCACCGATGTTGTCGCCTGACCAGCTATTTCCCATCGTCGTCGGCGCTACGATCGTCCTGGCCATCATCTGGGTCTGGCTGCGCATCAAGAATCGGCGCCACAACGGCGACGACGAACGCCGTCCACCGCCAGACCAAACGTAGTCCTGTTCAATCGAAATACGCGGGACAGCGGCGCATCCAGCGCGACCGCTTCTGGTAGGCTCGGGCCAGGTCGAGGAAGATTTCCAGATCCTGATCGATGTTCGCGTTCACCCCGTCGAAGTAGCATACGCGAATCGGCAGTTCGTTCAGATCGGCACTGACGGACGGGTACACGCCCTCGCAGATCACGCCGTTCATGCAGGTGAACGGGCTGATGTCGATAATCCCCGCGGCGCCCTTCTCGGCAAGATAAATCGCCTTGCCAACGCTGAGCACCATTTCCCCCAGGCAGCCGTGTGGCGGCAGGTACGGCTCGGAGCGGCGCAGAATCTCGCGCACGTCCTCCGGTTCCTCGTATCCGACGAGGTCGTCCTCGACCGGCGCGAGCAGCGCCTGTTCGTAGATGTGCTGCGTGTGGCTCTTGATCCGCGCTCGGGCGAAGTCAAGGTTGAGCCGCCCCCTCTCCTCGCGAATCTTGGTCTCCTGGCTCCAGTTCGTGTACCAGATCCACTCGGCGATGTCGGAAATCCAGCACTCGCCGCCGAGGCGCTCGATCCGCCGGGCAATGTCGTCGTTGCTGAACGTATCCTGCCGGCAGAAGATTTCGCCGACGAGACCGATCAGCGGCTTGCCGAATGTGTAATTCGCCGGAACCGCGTGGAAGCGGTCGCGCATGCGCACTACCTCCTCCACGAGCTGAGCGCGGCGCTGCTTGGGGGGAACGCCGGGCACCTCCAGCACGCGCGAGAAATCCTCGACGCTGGATCGGAACACGTCGTCACTGTCGCCAAGCGAAACTTCATACGGCCGGGTCTTCAGCAGGAATCGCGTGAGCAGGTCGCCCGACACGAGCGCCATCCACATCGTGAGCTGCGAGTCGGCCCCGGCGAGATCGACGCCGTCATAGCTGTCGCGGCAGGTCGGCGAGAAGATCATCACGTCCGGGTAGCCCAAGTCGTTCATCACCTTCCGCAGATACGGCGCGTACTGGCCGAACCGGCACGGGCCGTCCGAGGTCGGCATGAAGAACGCGGTTCTGCTCGGTTCGAAGCCGGGCTGCCGGGCGATCTTCAAAAAGTTGCCCAGCGTGACCTTATGCGGAAAGCACTCCTCGCCGGTGCTGTAGAGCCCGCCAAGCTCGAGCGTCTCCGCGTCCGAGTCCGGGTAGACCTCGGCGTCGATGCCGAACGACCGCATGGCGGCCGCCGTCAGTCGAGCACCGGCGTAGGCCATTT
The DNA here is from genome assembly GCA_040235375.1 of Phycisphaerae bacterium. Taxonomy (GTDB): domain Bacteria; phylum Planctomycetota; class Phycisphaerae; order UBA1845; family UBA1845; genus JBECKQ01. The sequence continues at coordinate 17,088 of JBECKQ010000117.1, forward strand.
GCGGGATGTAGAGCGTTCGGCCGCAGAGGCTTGGTCGGGTGTCTGTTGTTCCGCTGCCCGCCACCATCGGAGAATCCCTTTGCTGTCAAGATATGCTTCGCAACGCGTCATCATGCCGGCATCGTTGGAGTGCCCGTCGAACTGGAGCGTGAGGAAAGGCTTGCCGGAGGCGTCGCGGACAAACGATTTCACGAAAGAGTCCGGACCGCACTTGAAGTTCGTGATGTACACGATGTGCAGGTTCGGATGCTCGCTGACGATCTTCGCGGCGGCGAGGACTCGCCGGCCGTATTCCCAGAACATGTTGTCGTTCACGTCGCTGATGTCGACGTCGGCGACAGGCAGCGCGTCGATGGGCAGAACGTTCACGCCGTAGATGTCGCGCAGCTTCCGGGCGGTGGACAGGTTTACGCCGGCATCATGGATGTTGTACGGACGGCCGACGATCACGATGCCGTTCTCCCCGCTGCGCTGGAGGGCCCGCAGGGCTTCGCGACCAAGCGTTGCGTAGGCCTCGCGGAAACGGCGCTGCACCGTCATGGCGCTGCCGAACGCCCGCCGGGCGGTCGAACCCCGCACGCCCAAGTCCCGGGCGAGTTGCACCATCACGTCACGGACGTGGTCCGGCCCGCGCCGCATCCACAGCGACGGGCACAGGATGCGCCCCTGCCACGATCGGAACGGTTCGGTCTGCCGTATGACGAACGGCAACGTCTGGCCCCACGGGCAGACGTAGCTCTCGTTGTCCATGAACTTCGTTTCCGCCGCGACGATGTTGGGCAGCCAGAGGTAGTCGACACTGTCGCGTTCGACGAGCTCGGCGGCGTGGCCGTGAGCGACGATGATCGGGAAGCATGGCTCGGCGACGGTGCAATCCAGGCCGCTGCGGATCGTCTCCCGGTTGGTCTCCGTGGAAGTCACCACGCGCAGGCCGCAGTCGCGGAAGAACCGCCGCCACATCGGCAGTTGATCGTGCATGTACATGGCGAGCGGGATGCCGACCGTCCGCGTCGCGCCCGGCGGATCGCCGTCGTCATCGGCGTGGAGCAGTTCCTTGCGCATGGCGACGAGGTCGGGGATGCTCGCGTTCCGGCCGGTCTTGACCTGCTTACGGAAGCGGTCGGAGCACTTGTCGCCCCAGTACGTCTTCTCGCCCTCGACGGCGAACTCCTGCACGGAGCACTGGTTGCCGCAGCCGCGGCAGGTGAACTCGCGCAGGCGGTAATCCACCTGCGACAGGTCGTAGCCGCGGAACCGCGTCGTCGCGTTCGCTGCCGACACCTTTTCGCGGGCGAGCAGCGCGGCGCCGATCGCGCCGAGAATCGCATTGTGCGGCGGCACGATGATCGGCTTCTTGCAGATGATGCTGAACGCGGCGGCCACCGCGTCGTTGTAGGCCGTACCGCCCTGGAAGAAGATGCATTCGCCGATGTGCCGGCCGCGGACGACCCGGTTGATGTAGTTGTACGCGACCGAGTACGCCAGCCCGGCGATGATGTTGTCGCGCTGGGCTCCGCGCTGCATGTAGGCGTTCACATCACGTTCCATGAACACCGTGCAGCGCTCGCCGAGCTTCACCGGCGCCTCAGCCGAGAGGGCCAGGCTGGCAAATTCGTCCTTGATCGAAACGCCGAGCTCTTCGGCGCGCTCCTCGAGAAAGCTGCCCGTGCCAGCCGCGCACGCTTCATTCATCGTGAAGTCGACGACGATCGTGTCACCCGAGCCGTCGCCGGCCGGCTGGAGGCTGATGTACTTGCTGTCCTGACCGCCGATCTCGAAGATCGTGTCCGGCCGCTTGCCGAGCAGCCGATCGCCGATGAATGTGGCGCCGGTCTTGTGGGCCGTAATCTCGTCGTTGATCGAGTCGGCGCCGACCAGTTCGCCGATCAGCTCGCGGCCGCTGCCCGTCGTCCCCACGCCGCGCACGCGGACGAAGTATCCCACGGCCTCTTCCACCTCGCGCAGGCAGCGGGAAACGACCTCGATCGGCCGTCCTTCCGTGCGCGTGAAGATGTAATGCACGACCTCGCCGTCACCATCGATCAGCACGACTTTCGTCCCAACCGAGCCGATGTCTAGGCCAAGACACACGTCCACGGTGCGGCCATCCGCCGGTGGCGTGTAAGCGCGCGCGTTGTCGCGCAGCAGCGTGACGTTATCCATGTTCAGTCGCGGGGCGCTGGCAATGCCACCTCGCTCGGCCTGCGCCGCAGCACCCAGTCGGCGGAGCACTCCAGTCGCCGAGCCCGGCTTTGCCTCGATATGGGAGGCGAGGACGGCCGTGCCGATCGCACCGAACGACTCCGCCGCAGTCGGTACGCGCAGGTCGCCGTCCTCCAGTTCGAAGGCCTGCGCAATCGCCTGCACCACTGCGAAATTCGCCGAAACGCCGCCGACCAGTGCGATCGGCGGCGTGACCTTGCGCCCCTTCACCACTGCCGACCGATAGTTTGTCGCCACCGCCTGACACAGACCACGCAGCACTTCGGGCGGTGTGAAGCCTTTCTGCTGGGCGTGGATCATGTCGCTTTTGGCAAACACACTGCACCGGCCGGCGATCTGCGCGCAGCGTTTGGCCGATTTTACAATGTCCCCAAGGTCCTCGACCGCGTATTGCAGCCGGCCAGCCTGCTGATCCAGAAAGCTGCCCGTTCCCGCGGCACAGTCCCCATTCGTGCCATAGTCGGTGATGCCCAGCCGTCCGTCGGCGGGATCTGGATCGAGCCGCAGGTACTTGCTGGATTCGCCGCCGATCTCAAAAGCGGTCTTGACTTCCGGGCACAGCAGATCGATCGCCCGGGCGAGTGCTTGAAAACCGTTAAAGCGGGTGGCCTGCAGCAATTCTGCAAGACGGTCGCTGCCTGATCCTGTGAATGCGATGCTATCGACGCATTCGGCGGGAATATGATTGAACACCTGCCGGAGCAGTTCCCGCAGCGCTTCGAGCGGCTGCCCGCGCGTTCTGCGATACGGCGCGACGAACACACTCCACTCGGGGTCCCGCGGGGTGGACAGCACGCGGATCGACTGCAGGTCACCGTTCGTTGCCGTGATTCGCGCAGCGATCGATGCCGGCACGAGCGCCGCGACCTTGACGCCGACGGCTCCGACGTCAATACCCAGGGCGATGGAATCGGGCTTACCCATGACGATGCTCATCAAAACAGGAGAGTCACATTCGTGACACTTTTCCTACGGCAAGAGCGCCACCTTGCCGGCAACCAGCCGATTCAACCTACGGTATCCAGGGAATTAGTGAACGCAACATAACAAACTGAAATCTTGCGTAAGTGATGTTCACTTTCAAAGACGGACCGCCCTGCGCCAGCGCCTGTGACTCCCCGCACCATCTTCGCGCTCCGCGGGCGCCGAGAATTGGCTGCTCGGCGGTTCCCACCGGTCCGAGCGTGGCCAGGCCCGGCCGCCCGCAGGCAGATATTCGAAGCTGACAGTCAAGGGCGCCAACGCGGCTAACTGTCACAGCGTGTCACTGCCTCATTCGAAGTAGGGAAGGGATGAGAACGAAGCGAACCGGGCCCCGCGCGAGGCCATGAGACCCGCGCCAATCCGTCGACGACGCCGCGCAGGAACCACGCACGGCGCCATGAGGCGACAACTATCGGACGCACTTCAGCCATAAGTCAGCCAGAACATCTCGCGAGTCGTCGCCCGGGCCCCCGGAAGGTGCATATTCCGTTGAACAGCCGGAGTCGAAGGATTAGAGTGGAATCCGCCGCGATGTAAGCCGACGGAATCGGTAACGGCCGCGGCGGCAATGGTCGGTGTCACTCGCCTCCGGGGGGCGGGACCACTATCGCAAGCCAAGGGCTGCCTGAGAGAGCGGGCGCTCGCTGGTTACCTCGTGGACGATGCTCGGGGGAGCACGTCGGCTCCACTCCTTAACTCGGCGTCTGGCGGAGAAAACACCATGCAGCCGATTTTCAGGATGCTCATCCCGTTTCTGCTGGTCACCCTCACGTTCGGTCTCGCGAACCTCGCCGCGCAGACGCCCGCCAACGAGGCCAAGCAGGCGATGGCGCCAGGCAGCGCGCCGCCCGCGATGTATCGGCAGGCTAAACCACAGCCGGCTCCACCTGGCGCCGTGGAGGAAATGGCCGGGCTGCGCGGCGCGCCGACGATCATCCTTCCGCCGCTGGACAACGACGCGCTGGTCGCGCAAGACGAACGCGAACGACGGGAGGCCGATGGGCCACAAGCGCTACGCTACAGCATCGGGCGTGAGTTGGACGTCACGGGGGCGAACGGCTCCTGGGAATCGCTGGCGGGTGAACGGCAGGATTGGTCGATCGCCATCGTCTCGACCGGCGCCTTTGAGACGCGACTGCACTTCACCGGCGTGGACATGCCGGAAGGAGCGCGGCTCTGGGTCTACTCGCCGCTCGACGAGCCGAACAACTGGTGGTCGTTCGAGCTTCACGGCCCGCTGGGCACGGGCGACTTCTGGTCGCCGCCGACGGCCGGCGAACGGGTGGTGGTGGAATACGTCGTACCCACGGCGGCGGAGGACACGC